>JAJBTJ010000270.1 GCA_020860905.1 Parabacteroides sp.
TTTAAGATAGTATCTGAGGCCCGAGGGGCCATACGAAGCGGCCGGTGCTTTTCAAGGCTGGGTAGGATAAAAGGAGGTTTTAATCGAACGGATTCTCGTTCTTTTGTTCTACTGTCTGAAATTAATTTTTGTCATGTACTTTGAAGAGATACCAAACAAAATAAATCCGATGACGCAGATACGTGGAGAAGCATAAAACCGGGAAAAAAAATAAGGGAACAAAAGGAAAAACAACTGCATGAAACGGTTTTTGGCCTCACTACAATTCCGCAATCTTCCGTATATCCTCCAGTTGCCCGAAAAGCAGCAGAATATCGTCTTTCTCGATTACAAAAGCATCCACGAAATCGTCTATTACCTGATAGGTAGGACGTTTTACGCCCAATACGTTTTTTTCGTCGACCAGCCGTTCTACAGCCACCAGCCGGAGATTGAACTTTTCCTGAAAATTGATGCTTTGCAACGATTGCCCGACAAAAATAGGAGGGGGCGCAATCTTGAACAAATGGTGCGTGTCGGTAATCTTGTACCACTGTTTGAATAATGCGCCCAGCAGCATGTGCGACACGTAAATCAACGAGAAATCTTCTTCCGGCCGGATTACTTCCGTTACGCCGATAGCCTGGATAACCGTTTCGTGGATATAAGAAGTAGCGCGTACAATCAGTTTGTCGGCGCCCAGGCTTTTGAGCAAAGCCACCGTTTGCACGGATGCGCCGAAATCTTTTCCGAACGTTACGTAAATGGCATCCGCATCTTTTAACGGAAGCGTGCGCAAGGCTTCCTCGTCGGTAGTATCCAGGCAAACCGCTCCCGAAATCAACCGTTTCATGGCATCCACCCGCGAGATATTCAGGTCTACGCCGATTACGTCGTTTCCGATACGCGAAAGGTCGGTTGCCAGCGCCTTTCCTAAGTTATCCAACCCGATAATGATATATTTCATTTTAAGAACTGTTTTTTCGTTCAACACGTTACATCAGGATATTTTCCTGGGGATAAGTATAATTTTTCCGTTTGGAGTCTTTCACCAATCCGATAAAAAACGCATATACCCCCATCCGGCCGATAAACATCGTAATAATAATCACTACTTTTCCGAAATCCGACAGGTGGGGAGTGTAATCGAGGCTAAGCCCTACCGTACTTAATGCCGACGTTACCTCGAAAAATAAGGTAAACAAAGGCGTGCGCCCTTCGGTGGCCGACAGCAGCAGGAGGGCGAAAAACAACCAGCTCAGGTACAAAATTAAGATAGCCAATGCCCGCCGGATATTCTGGGGCATTATCTCGCGCCTGAAAACTTCGAGCGGCGTTTTGTTACGTAACACGTTTACCATGGTGATAACCGCTACGAACACCGTGGTAGTTTTCAAGCCGCCCCCGGTCGACATGGGCGAAGCCCCGATAGCCATCAGGAAGATAAGAAGCAACATGGCCGTAGAAGACAGCTTGCTCATATTAACAATCGAGAATCCGGCCGTACGCGGAGTAACAGCGCCGAAAAAGGAACTGGTAAGCTGCCCCATAAACGGTTGGCCGGCCAGTGTATTGCCTTTTTCCGCAAAAAAATAAATAATGGTTCCGGTAACCAGTAAAATTACGGTCGACGTCATCACGATATAGGTATATACATTAATTATATGCGGCCGGTGGATATAATGTTGCTGTTTTCCGATTAAAATCCGGAATCCGTTCAGGATGAAATGCTGTAGCAGCTTAATATAATTGAATACGATAGGAAACCCCAACCCTCCGATGATAATCAATACGGCTATCCAGAATTGGAAACTGTAATTATGTACCACCAACGGGTCGGCCAGGTTGTTACTCAGTGTAGACAGGCCGGCATTGCAAAACGACGAAACCGAATGGAATACGGAAAAGAACAGCTTGTCGTAGAGCGTACCCGGAAAAGTATCCCGTATCTGCATGTATACCAGGTACACGCCGACGGCTTCAATGATAAAAGTCACCCCGATAATTTTCAATATAACCCGGAACAAGCCGCCCAACTGGTTTTCGTTCAGCACATCCTTCAGCATCATCTCGCTGGTAAACGACGATTTCCCCATAAACGAAAGAGCGAAAAAACTGGTGAAAGTCATCACGCCGATACCGCCGATTTGTATCAGCACCAGCATGATAATAAATCCCGTATGCGTGAAAGTGGTAGCCGGGTCTATCGTGGTAAGGCCGGTAACGCATACCGAAGTGGCCGCCATGAACAGGGCGTCGATGAAATCGATTCCTTCTTCCGTGGCATTCGGCAGCATAAACAAGCCGGTACCTGTCCAGATAACGAATAAAAAACTGAACGAGAATAGTAACGACGGTTTGATACGGCTCTGCATCACGGCAAACGCAAGGCGCGACAGGTGGATTACACTTTCCACCCCGATTATTCCGTAGCTGTAAACGGGATAGGAAAGGTAGGAGAGGAACCACCAGTGATGCGACACGATAAACCCGTTGAATAACCTCGATATCAATACGGTAAAAAGCAAAACATACAACCCCACATCCAGGAAGAGTAACTTTTCCTGCAAAATATCCTTGAATTTAACGATATACCGGATGGTATTCCCGATAAAAAAAGCCAGTAAGATATAAAGCAACATCCGGTCTAACTGGATTGACATCCAGATTGTATTTTCGAAACCGAACTGGTAAATCAATACGAAAAGCGACGACAAAGACGCCAGCACAATCATCGTTTCTGCAAAAAGAAGCGCAATCCCTTGTATAGCAGGCAAGTTCATCCGGTAAAAAAAACGAATCTTGTTTGTCTTCATCTCTGTTAAACCATTTTGGTATGTCCTGGCACACACTGCATTTTGCAATAAACAACGGGAGGAATCGTTTTGTTTTTGCCGTACGGAATAGGAGAATAAAAGCATGGAGTACCTAACTATCCGTAAAAAATATGTACATTTGTACGAATATTTTAATCCGGATTTTCATGGAGCTACAAGAAGATTGTACGGAAAATTTGCGTTTTCATATTTCTATCGATTGCGTATTGCTGGGATTTAATGAAAATCGAATGTATGTATTGCTTGAAAAAGTTCCGGGCTTTTCCGACGGGAATGCCATTTATAAATTGCCGGGCCGGTTACTGAATGAAAACGAAAATCCGGCCGGCGCAGCCCGGTGTATCGCCGATAACGCCTTGCGTAACCGCCAGGTAGCGCTCGAACAACTTTATACGTACCGCGCAGATGAGACGTTATGCCGGGAATGGTCCGAAACTTATATAACTCGTTCTGTACGGCCAACCGTTTCCATCGTTTATACGGGGATACTTAAACTGCCGGCTCGCACAGGAGCCTCCGTACGGAGCAAATCGATGAAATGGCATCCGGTAGCGGAAATACCCGGCTGTTTACTTCCCGGCCACGAGGCGATAATCCACAAAGCGTTGAAGGCGTTCCGGAAACAGGTAGAAGACAACCCGTTGCAGATTATCGAATACTTACCGTTGAAATTTACCGTTTACCAGTTCCGGCGGTTATGCGAGATATTTTACGATAAGGCACTGGATGTGCGTAATTTCCAGAAAAAAATAAACGCTTTGCCTTACATCGAGCCGCTCGACGAATGGGAAGAAGGCGTTTCGCACCGGGCGGCCCGGTATTACCGGTTCGATAAACCGGAGTATAACCGGTACCGGTTCAGATTGAGTAAAAACTAATTAAACAGGCACAGAAGGATGCCTCGAAAATTAATATATGTATCTATTAGGTTGTGAAATAGGAAGTTCGTCGGTAAAAGCCTCGATTGTGGATGCGCAAAGCGGGCAGGCCGTCGCTTCGGATTTTTATCCCAAAGAAGAAGCTGCTATCAAAGCGCTTCGTCCGGGTTGGGCGGAACAAGACCCGGAACAATGGTGGAATTACATCGTACATGCCGTAAAAGGCGCACTGGCCGACGGGAATATAAACGGACAAGACGTAAAAGCAATCGGTATCTCGTACCAGATGCACGGGTTGGTGGTAGTGGATAAAAACAAAGCAGTACTGCGTCCTTCCATTATCTGGTGCGACAGCCGGGCGGTGCCTTACGGCGAGCGGGCTTTCAGGAGTATCGGCGAAACTCATTGCCTGAGTACGTTGTTAAACTCCCCCGGCAACTTTACGGCGGCCAAACTGGCCTGGATAAAAGAATACGAACCTGCGCTTTTCGAGAATATCTATAAAATCATGTTGCCCGGCGACTACGTCGCTATGCGTATGACGGGCGAGATCGGCACTACCGTATCGGGGTTGTCGGAAGGTATTTTCTGGGATTTTAAAAATAACTGCCTTTCCGAAGATATTATGAAGTTTTTCGGCTTCGGAAAAGAGCTGATTCCGGCTATCAAGCCCACATTCGGTATCCAGGGCGAGCTGATTCATGCGGCGGCGCAGGAGCTGGGTTTGAAAAAAGGAACGCCGGTAACGTACCGGGCCGGCGACCAGCCGAATAACGCCTTGTCGCTCAACGTGCTGAATCCGGGCGAGCTGGCTGCTACCGGCGGTACGTCGGGTGTGGTTTACGGAGTGAACAGCCACGTGGCTTACGATACGTTATCGCGGGTAAACACATTCGCCCACGTAAACCATACGGCCGAGAATCCCCGGTTGGGCATATTGCTTTGTATCAACGGGGTAGGTATCCTGAACTCGTGGGTAAAAAGGAATATCACTGCCGAAGGTATTACCTACCACCAGTTGAACGACCTGGCCGACACGGCGCCTATCGGTTGCGACGGGTTGTCGATTCTTCCTTTCGGAAACGGAGCCGAGCGCATGTTGGAAAACCGGCGTATCGATTGCTCTATCCACGGACTGAACTTTAATATCCATACGCAAGCCCACCTGGCGCGGGCCGCACAGGAAGGAATCGTTTTCTCGTTCAAGTACGGTATGGATATCATGAACCAGTTGGGTATCGACATCGACGTAATCCGGGCCGGTAACGCCAATTTGTTTTTGAGCCCGATTTTCCGGGAAACGCTGGCCGGCGTAACCGGCACGGTAATCGAGTTGTACAATACATCGGGGTCGGTGGGCGCTGCTATCGGCGCAGGTATCGGCGCCGGCATTTACACCGATTCGAAAGAAGCGTTTTCGTCGCTGAAAAAGATAGATGTGATAGAACCCGACGGGCTGAAAGCCAACCAATGCCTGGGCGCATACGAAACCTGGAAAGAACGGCTGGAAAAGGAACTGAAACGCGGGTAACCGTTTGTTTTCGCGCCGCCTAAGAGCCGGCTTTGTCCGCATACAACCTGTATTCCGGGCTTGCGAATATACATTTGCAAGGAGTGGTTTTATATTCGCAACCCGCCCATACAGTTTTCTACAAGAGAAAGGCGGTTCCGGATAAGCTGCCCGTTTTCCGCTCCATCTTCCTTGCTTCATATAGCGGTAGCAAGTCAGCAGAATAACGATGGCATAAACAAGTTCTGAAGTCCAGGCGAAAACGACATCAAACCTCAGATAGAGGATAATGTAGGTGATGTAGGTGAATTTATTGCTGGCATGTATGAAAAAGCGAGAAAGATTACAGGCTTTAGGGCTTTGACGCAGTATTTTATACTATTTCATTAAAACTTCAAAAAGCGAGTCCCGATAGGCATTGCTGATTGCTATCTCGTATTTATCAATGAAAACATCGTTGTTGCTAAAAGAATCGATTCGTTCTTTGTTGATGATATATGAGCGATTGGGCTTCAAGAAGGTAGTCGCAGGCAACATTCCATAAATTGCCTTGAGGCTGAGACGTGTAATCAACCGCTGCTTGAGAGTCTGAATGATTACATAGTCTTTCAATGCTTCGATGAAAAGGATATCCTCAAAATTCACTTTGAAATATCTGCGGTCGGCCTTGATAAAGATAAAATTACTCTCTACCTGCTCCACATGGCTCTTATCTTTCTCGGAAAGAAGAATCTTATGATAAGATAGAGCTTTCTCTGCCGCTTTTTTTAAGCGTTCGGGTTTGATGGGTTTGAGTAGGTAGTCAATGGCATCCGCCTCATAGCTATCCACCGCAAATTCGGCAAAGGCAGTAGTAAAGATAATCAGGGTGGTAGCCGAAATCTGTTTGGCAAATTCAATACCGTTGATGCCCGGCATCTGAATATCCAGAAAAACCAAATCGACTCGGTTATTTTCCATAAACCCTCCGGCAGCTACGGCACTCTCGAAACTACCGACAAGCTTCAACTGGTCGATCTGTCCGGCCAGTTTCTCTATTCCTCTGCGGGCAATAGGTTCGTCGTCTACTATAATGTACTTCATATTTTAAATTCCATTATTACGGTATATTTTTCTTTCTCGTCACGTAGGCTTAGTTTATAGTCCGCTCCGAACAGCACATCCAATCGTCTTTTCACATTCACCAAACCAATGCCTCCTATTTTCTTGGTACGGAGCAATCGGGGCTTGGGGTTTTCACATTCAAAATGCAATGTACCGTCCGTTATTCGGAACGATATGTTTACATAAGAATCGCTTTCGGAATTGTGCTTGACAGCATTCTCTACAAAGGGTATGAACAGAAGCGGCGGAATTTGTATATCGCAATCTCCTTCACTATTCACGGTATAGTGGAACTGCCCTCGACGTGTCTTTTCGAGTTCGAGATAATCATTTAGGAAATCAATATCGCCTCTAAGGGAGACACTATCTTTTGAACTGTCGCTGATTTGATATTTCAACAAGTTGTTTAGCTTTTTAAGAAGACGGGAGGAGTTATCAGCATCTTCTTCTGCCAACATATTAGCGTTATTGAGCATGTTGAACAGGAAATGCGGGTTTATCTGGTTCTTCAGATTTGCCAATTCCACCTTCATGGTAGCGGTTTGCAATTCCTCGATTCGCCGTTTGTTTTCCACCCCGTTTTTGAAGAGCAACATTGCTGTAATCCCTGCCACAAGAAGGCAGATATTTGAGATAAAGTAAGTAGTCGCAAAAAACAGCTCTATGGTAAACACTCCCACATCATCAAAATATAGATAGGAAAACAGGTTGCACGACACCATAAATAGTATGACGACAGATAACGAAACGAGGTAGCGTTTTGTATGACCCGCCAGTAACATCCCAGGGACAAGCAGATAGGCATTGGTATATGTTATTGCATTAAGCATCACATAGGCAAAAGCCCAAATCCATATCCGGTCATACGAAATTGTATCAGAGTCCTCAAATAGATTGGTTATAGTGATAAGTGCGATTATTATCTGCACTAACAAGTGTCTGCAAAACCTGAATCGAGGTTTTAGCAATAACTTGGGGATGATATGATTTAATCTGTTTAACATTACTTTAACTCCCATTTCATCAATTCTCTATTAACCAAGTCACTCCTGCTGACCTCGCAACTAACCTCTATCGACTCATTGCTAATCACATAGTGAACGTCCAGCTTTTCGGGTTGATGCCTCAATCTCTCTTGAATAAAGGAGAGAAACTGAAAAGGGGGTACGAATAGATTGGTATTTCCCGCAACCGAGATAGAATAAACAAACGATGCCGAGGTCTGCTGTACCAACCATAAGTAGTTGCGAGTGAACTCAATATCGGATTGAAGTATAACCTTTCTTCTTTTGCAGTCGTACAGCTCATAACGCAGCAACTCACTCAATGAGATAATCATATCCGACGCTTTTTCGGGAGCCGTTTTCACCTTCTGCGAGGCGAGTGCTATGGTATCGTATAATAGTTCGGTGTTGATATGATTTTTAAACTCATCAATCGTACTTTTCAATCGTTTGTTTTCCAGATTGTCAATATTTTGAGTATCAATAAGCCACTGCCTGAACAAGGTCGGAATAAGACTGCTTGAAATACAAATTATAGCAACAATAAGGCTCGCAAGCATATCCAGCGAGCTAACAGCATTGAACGAGTTTATTACCTCGATGGGATAGAGTATCGGATATTTCGCAAAAGATTTGACAAGCAACAATATGGCAATCGTTCCCACAACAAGCAGGGTTATATACTCCACATATTTGCCTCGAAGTAAAAAACGAGGCACTAAATAGGTAACATTCAGATGCAGAAGCAGGGCGTAAAGTAGTGCTAACACAGCACCGAATATATATGCAATGTAGCCGAGCGATTCAATCTGTTTCCCGAACATAAGAAACACCTGTCCAAACGAACAACCGACCAGCATCGCAATAAAAAGCAGACGCCGCCACAGTCTGAACTTCGATTCTGTCAGAAATTCATTTACAATACTATTTTTAGTGTCAACAACCATATTGTTCTCTATTGTTAAGCCCGATATCTACAAAGAGATGTCGGGTCTTATAGTTAATTTGTAGGCTTAAATTAGAATATAAACTGCACACCCACCTGATAACCAATGTATACTTGCTGTAATTTCGTAGCGTTACCGCCTTTCCAGAGCGAATGTTTCGGAAATAAATTACCCGCACTCACATTTTTTGTCTCCATATAGTTGATGCTGGCCCCGCCGAACAGTTCAAAGTGTCGCCCAACTCTGAAGGCAGGTAGAAGCGAGTACCCCGCATTCAATACAGGATCGCTTGAGTTGCAGTCGATAGTTGACACTTTGAGCTCATTATTGATTCTAAACCATTTTATAACAGGGATGTGAGCTCCGAGTCCGGCTTCGGCAACCAAACTGTTTTTCAGACCGCCCGGCTTCATCTTGTGATTATAACCCACACCTAAAATACCGTAGGTGTATTTTCCTCCCGAACGGAACGATGCCACTGCGTTTCCTATACCATCATAAGTAACAGCAATTCCCATCTCTCCGTTTTTAATGATGTTGATTAGTCCAATCGGCACATCGCTGTTTTCGGCGATATTGACGAGTCCTGCAAATTGAACACCTTTTACGTCTTCGGCGATATTGACTAATCCGGAGAACTGAACACCCTTAACCTCGTCGGCGAAATTAAATATACCGCCGAATTGAAAGCCGTTAAACGAACCTTTGTTTATATTACCTAACCCTGCCACTTGGAGTCCACGACCTTCGTTACCGACATAATTAGATAATCCGCCGATTTGAACGCCTTTGGCATTGTTGAGAATTACGTTTGATAGTCCCCCCAGCGTAAAAGCCTCTTCGTTCTTCGATAGTCCGACCAACAGATTGAGAGAAGTCGTATTCGTGGTTTGTGCCGAACGCAATCCGTTAGTACCTAAAGGAGATACAAAACTCAAGTGAAAGGCTGCTTTTCTGTTATCATCCGTTTGAGCAAAAGCAAGGTTACAAGCAAATGCGAATAACATAATGGTTAAAATTTTCTTCATTTTTTGTTTTTGAATTGATTATTAATCCTGTTTTTGTTTGGTAGCTTTTTATTCGCTCGCAAAATTACCTTCTGTTCTTATACACTTTTGAAAAAGTAGACGGATGATAGGTTTTTGTAGGTCGAGATGACCTCTTTTGTAGACGAGTGAAATCTGGAGTAGATAATTGATTAGCCCTGAATTAAGTTCATTGCCTGACTTTATCAGCAAACTCTTTTATTTCATCATACTTCAGCCTTGAAACAGACGAGTTTACTTTCGCTATCTTCTTGGTCAAAAACCTTTCAATGAAATTCATTTTATCAAACTGAAACTCACCACCTAAAATGGCTTTTGGAATCGTTAATCTATGTAAGAACTCCGGGAAAGCCTTATTCAGTTCTTCCTCTTCTTGCTCTTTGTTCATACAACAGATGAACAGTCCTATCACCTTCTGTTCTAACAACGAGCGATTCTTGCAACAGAATTGAGTGACTTTTTGGTTTGGAGTACCTGCATAAATAGATGTTCCGAGAATTATTCGGTCGTAAGTCTGAATATCAGGCTTCGGATACTCTTTGAGTGAGATGTAGCTGATTTCATTATCCAATTTCTCTCCGATAAGGTGTGCAACTCGCTCGGTAGTTCCATGCTTAGAATAATATATGATTGCTGTTTTCATTCTTCTTATAGTTTAATTTGTAGTGTATTTTATTGCTGAATTTCCACCAAGAAGATAAATCACACTTCGGCATAACACGTTCATCAACTTCTGTGGGTCAAGCTCCTTGGGCATAGTCGTGGTATATGTTCCAACTTGAGAACATTGAACCAGCACCAAATCACGCTGTATGCCATCGATAGACGTTTCTATAAATAAGAAGATATCCTCAATAGGTACAAGCGGTTTGAAGTAGCCTCTCTCGATGTGAGTGATGATGTACTCAAGTGTACTTTTCTGAAGATATTGCAGGTCTGTCGCTATTTTTACTTTTTGGGAGAATGGCTCTAAATATTCGGGCTGATTAGCTATCAATGCGGAATACTCGAAATACATCTTCCCAAACTCTTTGATGTTCATCATTGAAGTCTGGGTAATTAAATCCAAAATCTTCGAGACAATACACTCGGGAGGTTCGGGGAGTGATAGAATTGCATAAACATCTTCTTTTACATACAGATGTGCCGTCTGGCGGTTTATCAACTCAAAAAAGATGTCGTGCACACTTTTGAAGTAACGATAAATCGCCCCTTGACTCCATCCGAGTTCGGTTATGATATCCTTCATTACAATAGAATAGACCGGTTTCTTCATACATACTCGATATGCGGCATCCAATATCTGTTCTCGTTTATCTTGCAGGTATTCGTCGTTTACTTTTGGCATATTATC
>JAJBTJ010000322.1 GCA_020860905.1 Parabacteroides sp.
TCTCTTTCGGCCGGTCTGCTTAACGCTCATCGCCCGAGGCCCGAGGGGCCATACGTAGTGGCTGGTGCTATTCAATTCGATAAAAGCATGTTAATTGATTATGCGAAACAACGCGTCTTTCCGGTCGTTCGTGCCATACCATATATTTAGTATTTGTTATTTTAGCCTCTCATTCATATGTCAGATATTCCGCACGAAGCGCCCAAACAACCCGGTAATTCTTCCAAGCCGCACTGTATTAAACGAGCAAGAGCCGTCTCCTCGCGGAAACGGCTCTTTTGACGGTAATATAAAAAGCAAGCGTTTATTCTTCTATATCGGGCTGTATGAAATCGATAAAACACAAAGCGGCCAGCGCCGTACCGTACCGTTTCTCGATGGTGATTCCTTCGGTGATGAAGTTCAGTTCGCCGAGATAATATTTACCGTATGTCTTCTGGTGCAGGTCGTTAATCACACGTATCAAACGCGACTCGAGCTCCTCGATGCGGTAACGGCCGCTCACCTCGCATACCAGCCCCCCTATTTTCTCGGCGAAATTCTCGTCTTTATACATCCACGCATATACCACGCCGGCCGATACGAATTCGTCCTGGTACCCGTGCGACACGGCCATGATGGTTTTCATTTCCGAGCCGAAAGGCGGCAAATCGATTTCGTCCATCGTTGCCAAATGCGCCGTAGCAGGAATAACCGACGAATACGTCATGATATTGAAATCGGAAATCCCGGCATCGTAAAGAGCCATGTGGTAAGAACCGGCGTGCTTTTCCAAATCGGAATCGCCGCTTCCCTTCGTAATAAAAAAGGTATTCGGAATCAAGTTCCCTACTTTTTTCACCATCTGCTTTCAAATGTGTTTATGGATTAATACTTTTTCGCGCGACAAAAATAGGAACTTCTTTCCGATTTATCAGCATTCCGGAGCCAAAACAATAGGCGAAATAAAAAAAATATAAGCGTCCCCCTGCCCGCGCCCATCACCTCCCCTCACCGGCCGGCCCGAACCGGTAGCCGGAACCGGGGTAAACCGCCTCCGTTTCCCGTCTTCCGAGCGGCAAATAAGAAAAGCAACGGCACACCTCTCCTGCTTCCGGGCCCGTTAACGATACGACACGGCAGCAGTCTCCGCCCTTTCTCCCGTTACGTAGATACTGCATGCTAGATAGCATGCACCGTGCACGCTAGGTAGAAAGCACAGTGCATGCTAACTAGAAAGCAGGGTGCACGCTAGGTAGCGAGCAGAGTGCATGCTACCTAGCATGCACCACACGATACACGAGGCATACATCCCCTCTCTGCCTGCCGAAAGGCTTTCGACGCCACGTGGCGCCTCCCCTGAGCCGTGCCAGGCACCCCGTTATCCCGGTAAAACGGCGTTCCAGGCAAAATATTTCGCCGCCCGGCAAACAAACGCGCCGCCCGGATTGTTACATACACATAAAAATCAAACAAAACAAAGCGATGCAAGCTATACTGTTAAGCCTCCTTATGCTTATATCAGGTAATCAAATAACAAATCAAAAACAACAGGAAGTTATGAAATTCGAATTGATAACGTTACCGTACGCCACCGATGCGCTGGAGCCGGTAATTTCGAAAGAAACCGTGGAGTTTCACCACGGCAAGCATTTACGCGCCTATGTAGACAACCTGAACAAGCTGATTCAGGGAACGCCTTTCGAAGATGCCGACCTCGAAACGATTGTACGCGACTCCGACGGCGCCATCTTCAATAATGCCGGGCAAACATTGAATCATAACCTGTATTTCCTTTCTCTTTCGCCTGACGGCGGAGGAAGGCCGACCGGCGCCCTGGCGAAAGCCATCGACGACAAATGGGGTTCGTTCGAAAACTTCAAGGAAGAATTTACCAAAGCCGGAACCTCGCTGTTCGGTTCCGGCTGGGCCTGGCTGGCCAAAGACCCGAACGGGCAATTGGTCATTACCCAGGAACCTAACGGCAGCAACCCGGTAGCGCACGGCATGACGCCCATTCTCGGTTTCGACGTGTGGGAACATGCTTACTACCTGGACTACCAGAACCGCCGTCCCGACCACTTAAACGCTCTTTGGAATATTATCGACTGGGAAGAAGTAGGAAAACGCTACTGAAGCCGGATACGGTAATAGGAGAAAAGGGGGCCCCGAGCCCCCTTTTTCTTTTCCGTACCTTTAAATTTAACATTTCTCTTTTGTGCGGTAATACCGAATGGCCTATCTTTGCCTGTGAAAAGGGGTGCCACACTGTACGGGCTGAGATTATACCCATTAAACCTGATGCGGGTAATGCCGCCGGAGGGAACACAACGGGCTTCGACTCTTGCCGTACGTAACTTTCCCCCCTTTTCCTTATTTATGAACCAGGCAACATCATTCCGTTATCCTGTAGCGCTTACCATCGCCGGCTCCGACAGCGGCGGGGGCGCCGGTATCCAGGCCGACCTGAAAACATTTTCGGCGCTGGGCGTATACGGCGCGTCGGTGATTACCGCCGTCACCGCCCAGAATACCTGCACAGTAAACGGCATCCAGGCCATCGAGCCCGCCATCGTGCAAAAGCAACTCGAAGCCGTATTCGAAGATTTGCAGGTAGATGCCGTAAAAACAGGCATGCTGCACAATACCGAAGCCGTGCTGCGCATAGCGGAAGCGATAGACCGATACCGGCCGCCTTACCTCGTAGTAGACCCGGTAATGGTATCCACCAGCGGTTGCCGCCTGATAGAGAACGACACCATCGAAACGATAAAAAGCCGCCTGTTCGGCCGCGCCACCCTCATTACTCCCAACATCGACGAGGCGGAGTTGTTGAGCGGCCTCCCGGTACGCAACCCGGCGGAAATGGAACGGGCCGCCGCACGGCTGCTGGAACTGGGATGCCGGGCCGTACTGATGAAAGGCGGCCACCTGGCAGGTAAAGAAAGCACCGACATGCTGTTTGCCGCCGGAAACGAACCGCTTTACCTCCATGCCGACACGGTGCGCACCGGCAACTCGCACGGTACGGGCTGCACGCTTTCGTCGGCCATCGCCGCGTACCTGGCGCTCGGGCTCGGCTTACACCAGGCCGTAGTTTCGGCCAAACAATACATATCCGAGGCGCTCCGGCAGGGAGCCGACGTAAAAACAGGAAACGGGCACGGCCCGGTAAACCATTTTTTCGCGCCGTCGCCCCTGCGCAAGATACCGCTCGATACCCTGGAAAGCCATGCCTGAAGGAAAGAAACTCATTGCGATTTCCCTTCCCCGTTTTTTCCCGGGCGAAGCCGAGGCGGTAGGCCGGTTGCTGGATGCCGGGCTGGAACGGTTCCACCTGCGCAAACCGGAAAGTTCCGCTGAAGAAATAAGCGTGTTTTTACACACCCTTCCGCCGGTTTTCTACCCGAAAATCGTACTGCACGACTGTTTCGCGTTGGCAAAAGAGCTGGGGTTGAAAGGAATCCACCTGAACCGGCGCAACAGCACCGTTCCTGCCGGCTTTCAGGGCAGCGTAAGCCGTTCGTGCCATGCTACCGAAGAGCTGGAAGGGCGCGGAGCGTACGACTATGTTTTCCTGAGCCCGGTGTTCGACAGTGTGTCGAAAGCGGGATACGGAAGCCGGTTTACCGGCGCTATGTTACGGGCGGCAACCGAAGCGGGCCTTATCGACTCGCACGTCATCGCCCTGGGCGGAATGGATTGCACCACCCTGCCGCTAATCGAACCTTACGGATTCGGAGGAGCGGCCGTATTAGGCGCTTTGTGGCAGGATTATGCCGCGAGCCGCGATACCGGCGCCCTGTTACACCGTTTTTACCGGCTCCGCGATACCTTAAATAAATCAAGCAAATGAGACCCTTGCAATTCATTACACACCAAACGGAAAAATACTCGTACTTCCGGTCGGCAGCGCTGGCCCTGGAAGGGGGCTGCCGCTGGATACAACTGCGCATGAAGGACGCGCCGCTGGCCGAAGTAGAACAAACGGCGCTCGAGGTGCAGGAACTGTGCCGCCGGTACGGGGCGACTTTTATCCTCGACGACCATGTGGAACTGGCTTTGAAAATAAAAGCCGACGGCGTACACCTCGGTAAAACGGATATGCCGGTGCCCGAGGCCCGGAAGCTGGCGGGCGACTGGTTTTTAATCGGCGGCACGGCCAATACGTTCGACGATATGAAACGGCTGGCAGCCGAAGGTGCCGACTACATCGGATTGGGGCCGTTCCGGTTTACCCGCACGAAAAAGAACCTCAGCCCGGTAATCGGGCTGGAAGGGTACCGCCGCATCATGCAGCAATGCGCTGCAGCCGGCCTCCGTATCCCGTTGGTGGCTATAGGCGGTATCACGATAGAGGATATTCCGGCTTTACTGGCGGCCGGCGTACCGGGCGTCGCCTTGTCGTCGACCATCTTGCAGGCCGCCGACCCGGTAGCGGAAACCCGGCGAATCATGAAATTATTATCAGTTTAAAATAATCCTATAACATTATGGCTACAAAGAAAGGTATGCGAATCGTTTATCCTAATTCGGAAAAGATATACATCTCTGGCGAAATCAACAAGATTCAGGTGGGCATGCGGAAAATCAAATTGCTGGATACGGTAACGGTAGACGGCAACGGCGAAAAAACGGCGAAAAAGAACAACCCGGTCATCGTTTACGATACCAGCGGCCCTTACTCCGACCCGAAATACACGGTGAACCTGCGCGAAGGGTTGCCTCGCATCCGCGAAGAATGGTATGCCCGCCGGAAAGACTTGCAACAACTGGAATCGCTTACTTCCGAATACGGGCGCGCCCGCCTGGCCGACAAAAGCCTCGACGGAATCCGCTTTCCGCGCCTCCACCTTCCCGTACGGGCGAAAGAGGGGAAAAACATCACGCAGATGTATTACGCCAAAAAGCGTATCGTTACGCCGGAAATGGAGTATGTGGCCATCCGCGAAAACCAGCAAATCGAGGCGTTGGGACTGAAATCGTATATTACGCCCGAGTTCGTACGCAAGGAAGTGGCTGCCGGCCGGGCGATTATCCCGGCCAACATCAATCACCCGGAGGCCGAGCCGATGATTATCGGCAAGAAGTTCCTGGTAAAAATCAATACGAATATCGGCAATTCGGCGCTTTCGTCGGGCATCGAGGAAGAAATAGAAAAAGCGGTATGGAGCTGCAAATGGGGCGGCGATACCCTGATGGACTTGTCTACCGGCGCCAATATCCACGAAACGCGCGAGTGGATTATCCGGAATTGTCCCGTGCCGATGGGCACGGTGCCTATTTACCAGGCGCTCGAAAAGGTCGACGGGCATGTGGAAGACCTTTCGTGGGAGATTTACCGCGACACGTTAATCGAGCAGGCCGAACAGGGGGTGGATTACTTTACCATGCATGCCGGCTTGCTGAATAAGCACGTGGATTTGGCGCTCAACCGGCTTACCGGCATCGTTTCGCGCGGGGGCTCGATTATGAGCCAGTGGATGAAGATACACGGGGAGGAGAACTTCTTGTATACTCATTTCAATGAGATTTGCGAGATTCTGAAAACGTACGATGTAGCTGTTTCGCTGGGCGACGGCCTCCGTCCGGGTTCTGTTTACGATGCCAACGACGCTGCGCAGTTCGCCGAATTGTATACGCTGGGCGAGCTTACCAAGCTGGCCTGGTACCAGTTCGTACAGGTGATTATCGAGGGGCCGGGACACGTGCCGATGAATAAAATCAAAGAAAACATGACGGAGCAGCAATATGCCTGCCACGGCGCTCCGTTTTATACGCTCGGCCCGCTTACTACCGACATCGCTCCGGGGTACGACCATATTACTTCGGCTATCGGTGCTGCGCAAATCGCCTGGCACGGCACTGCGATGATTTGTTATGTTACGCCGAAAGAGCATCTGGGGCTGCCGGATAAGGAGGATGTACGCAACGGGGTTGTCGCTTACAAGATTGCGGCACATGCTGCCGACCTGGCCAAAGGGCATCCGGGCGCCCAGGTGCGCGACAACGCGTTGAGCAAAGCTCGCTTCGAATTCCGCTGGAAGGACCAGTTCAACCTGGCGCTCGACCCGGAGCGTGCTTTACAGTATTATAAGGAAAGCCGGGTGGACGACGGCGAATATTGCACGATGTGCGGCCCGAATTTCTGTGCGATGCGCATCAGTAACGATTTGAAGAAGAAAGACTGTAAGGATAAATAACAGGGAAACTGTTCTCCGGCATTGTTTTCCGGGTTGTTGCAAAAGCCCAACGGCTTGCCGCCCGGGGATGCCGGATAAGGGAGGGGACTGTTCAACTTGTTGAACAGTCCCTTTTTTGTGTGTTTTTATTCGTACTCCTATTCAAGGTCATTTTCAACTATTACTATCCGGCCGGAGGAAAACCGGATAAACCCGCTTCTTTCCCGAGTGATTTGAAATGCTGTTCCGTGTGTTTACGACAATAATATCTTGGCCGGGCAACTCGACAGGCCGCTTCACCGGCTCGTATGAATAAGTATACCTAACAGAGCGCCAAGCACTCTGTTAGGTATGTTTTCCGGAAAATACGTCCTGACAACAAAGGCAATGCGCCTCGCTCTATTGGGATACGCACCGGATAGAAAAACCGTTAGCACAACCTCGGTTGCTGCTCATACGAGCATTCGTAGTCCAGCAATCCAAATACCAGGGGGGCGTAGACGACCAGACACAGCAGCCCGTACCCACACTGCTCATACCACCACTCCGGAATCCGGCGGCGGGGAAGAAAACCTTATCAGACTGACTGTTCCTTAAGTAAGCACCCGGTATATTATTCCCGTTAACATCCTTGTAGTCCGTAACCCACTTTCAATCAATAAATGTCGTGCCCCCGGTTACACCGCCGCCCAGACTATTCCGATATTCGTCTGGTGTAGGCAAACGCCAAGAACCGCCCAGGTAATATTTACAAGGGTCGCCCAAGCCGCCGGCCGGATTATCGGTAATATTACCCGTTGCATAAGGCGAATCCGCGAAGTTCGGATTACCACTATACTCTGAAGGTTTCACTGCCGGTTTCGGATTGTTGGTATAATTCTTCGAATCGTAACCTACCAACGAACCGAAACGGAACTGAACCCCGTAAGCATCTGGATTACCGATTTTACAATGGGTACCGTCCACCATTACCAGGTTACCAGCCGCCCATTTAATGCCGCCTATCGGAGGCAAAACCACATCCTTTACGGTAATTGTAAAGGTCGACGTCTTGGTTTGGTCGCCGGCATTCCTCACCGTAATCGTAGTGCTACCCGTATTGACTCCCGTTACCGTTACCGTCTTTTTATCAGAACCCACCGTAACCGTGGCAAGCGATGTATTATTGCTTGTAACCGTTACACCGCCATACACCGTACCGGTAAACTGCAGCGAGTTTCCTTTTATAACTTCACCGCTTGTACGATTTAACGTAGGAGCCGGGAAAACCGGCTTAACCGTAAACGTTACACTATTGCCGTTAGTTATTTTATTGGTAAGCGTTACCGTGGCCTCCTTGATGACAACCGTATTGGCCAACCCGCTTTTTACCTTAAACCCGATATTCTGCTCGCCTGTAGTGGTAGACGGATTCGTGGTCGTTATATCGAACCACGCCGCACCGCCGCTGCCCCAACTACTTACCGAAGCCGTATAACCCAACGGGCATGCGGTGATTTTATTAGTCGCCGTTTGATTGGCGGCCGCATTCAGGTTAATACTCGTATTAGCCACCTTCAAATCCGACTGGATAACGTTGACCGTATACTCCGTGAACTGCGCGTTATCTGTATAGTTCATCACTTTCAACGTACCTGTGCCCGCTCCGGTAGCCGTCAGGGTATACACCGCCTCGTTGGCTGTGTTTTCCGTAGCCGAAAGGGTTAACCCCGTACCCGTATATTCCAGTTTACTCCCCCCGTACGAAGTAACCTTTATGCCCATAGTCGATGTTTTCGACGGTAGCTTGTACACCGTAAGCGTAGTATTTTCCAACTTATTGTCGGTCGGTACCGAAGTGCCTTCCTTCGCTACCGTTACTCCCTTGAACTCCGGAGTAACAGTAAAACTATAATCCGCCCCGCCGATATTATTCTTGAATGTTACGGTTGCTTTCTTGCCGCCGGCCAGCTTGCTGCTTACCAACGAAAAGGTAATGTTGGCGGTTTTATCCCCCGCACGCAGCAACATCGCGGCCAGTTCGGCGGCGTTGGTGGCAGCGGGATTTACCGCCCCATGCGTGGTTACAGCCGGAGCTGCGGTTTCCCCGTCGTGTGTAAGCCACTCCGAACCCCCGTCGAAATCGATGGCAACCTTCACCCCCTCCATGGAAGTGCTTTGAACTATGAAGGTATTATCACTGAGAATAGGAACAGTTATATCGGCCAGGTCGGCCGGACTCGCGGCAGGAGTATACACAACACCGGTTCCGCCCAGGGCGTTGAACGACGGACTTATGCCGGCATCCTGCAAATTAACCGTTATATCCGTTTTCAATGTATTTTGTTTCTTATTGTGGAACACGATGACGCCCGTAGCATCCGTTATATCCCGGTCGTTCAATACGACCGTGAAGATGGTTTCGATGCCGTTTTCTTCCGAGGTAATATCCAACCAGTCCGGTTTACTTTCTACTTCTACACCGTCAGGACATACGAACTTGATTTTTACTTCACTGTCGGTAATGCGGTACACCGAGGCCGTAAGGGTTTCCGCATCGAACCCGTTCGGATTCGTATCGCCCGATGCTTTCGGTATCTCGACTACCTGCGGAGCCGAAATCGCCTCGACAAACAGTACGTTTTCCTGGCCCGAGGCGCTGTCGATAAAACGAACCGTCGCCTTCGGATAACGCCCTGCACTATAACCGGCTTTTAACGACAACGTATACGTATAACCGAAGGCGGTAAACGATTTAGTTACCGGAGCAATGGTAGGCTCCGAGATTTCCAGCCAGTCGTAATCCTGGTTCTTACCCGCATAAGTTTTGGATAAAATTAAGGCCGAATTGCTACCGGTAGCCACTGTGAAATTGCTGCCGTCTTTTAACGACATACTCACCGTGCCGGCATCCCGGTTCCACTGCGTATCGGCATTAAAGGCATCCGGAACGGTTACCGTTACTTCATCGGGTTTGTTTTGCGGGTTATAATCGTCGATGGCACCGCTATCCGACCAGTCGGACGCGTTCAACACGAAGTCCAGGTGTTCCGGATCAGCTCCCGTAATGGCAATCGTATACCGGTGGTTATGGTTTATCTCCAGGTACGTACCCGTTTCACTGCCCTTCGGAGCAAAACGGATGGGATAACTTACATCTATCGACTCGGTTTTGTTTACCTGATATTTGCCGTTTAATATAAGGTATGCTTCATCCGATAAAACGGATGGGTAACAATAGAAGGCGCTGGTTTGGATACCTTTATTCGCTTTCTCCCCGTGGAAAGTGCGTGCCGGGTAAGTAACCAAATCACCGGCCGTGGCATCGGGAAGCGTACCGTATACCTTGATAGGGAAAAAGCCCGCGCCCTTACGGCCATTGTTCATCGAAATAGATTCGATGGTAAAACGCGACAGGTCGCTGTTGTTGCTGATATCGAAACGGGCTACCAACCGCGTAAGCTTGAAGCTCGTTTGTTGCCGGGTGGTTACCCCGTAATCGGTCAAGTCGAGCACCTGTCCGGCATAACCGCTCATCGGAAGCGGACATACGAGTGTGTCCTTATCGGCCGCCGGGTCGATTAACGGCGTATGGAACGTTTCGAAAGCGGTGAGCTCCGGCGTACCGGCCGTTTTAATGGCGCTGCCCGCTTTGCCGGATTCTACCAATTCCAACGGTACGAAGTCTGCATCGCTTACAAAACTCGTTTCATCAGCCAGGTCTACCAGTTCCGTTTGGTTGGCGATACAATAAAGTTTTACGAACAGCCCTTTCTTCAGGCTCAACAGGGCCGTGGTTTTGGAGCCGTCGCTTTCTATGGATTCCAAATCCAGTTCGGTAGCGCCGGCAGGCAACGTGTTTTTGTCTTCCCGGTAGGCAAACCGTTCCTGGAAGGTGTACACCCCGTCTTCTGTGGCGCTGCCGAAAGCATAAATATCTAACGAGGATATTTTATTCTCGCCAGTCGTGGCAATCGGGGTAGCGGCTTTAGTTATGGCCGCACCGCTACCCTCCGGCTGGTCGGCGGCTTTAGTCACCGCTTCTCCGCTACCGGCCGCCTTGGTGGCGGTGTTTCCCACAGAAAGCTGGTTCTTGAACGTAGCCATTACCTCTATGCGGGGAGCATCCTGGCCGCCACCCGAAAGCCTGGGAGTCTCGTCTCCCTTTTCGCGTATTTCCGCTGTACAGGCTATCAGCAAAGCGCTGAAAGCGACTGTACATAGTTTGGTTAAAATAGTCGTTCCTTTCATTTTATTGTTTGTATGGTTCGTTTTATTTTACCCTTCCGGTTCCTTTTCCCGGCGAATCCGATGAAAATAAGCATCGTAACCGTGCCGTTTTTTTACTTAACGATTGGCATTTTTCCTACTTACCTCGATACGACTTGCTCCCTATTATATATGCTTAAGGCGTTTTTACGTTTTTTCTTTCTTTTAAACAGAGAAAAACGGAGGAATTTTATAGATATATATT
>JAJBTJ010000253.1 GCA_020860905.1 Parabacteroides sp.
CCTTATTTGTTGACTTTTTATCAAACCCGAATTTGCGGAAAACGCGATATTTTACGCACTTCGCCGGCTTTCCGCAAATAGCCTCTTCACGCAGGGGTTATTTTGACAATTTGATATTTTGTCATGTACTTAGGTTTCAAGACAAAGAAAGGAAAACCCACCGTATAACGGTCGTTCCCGGCTCTCCGGAGAAGAGTTACCCTCCTGTTTTTTCTTTTCAGAGAAAAAACAGGAGGTGCCCCGACCTAATCAAAGCAGAGCCTGCTTATGAAACCGGTTTGCACTACTTTTCTCCCGAAAAGAGAAGATAGGCTGCACCTCGGCATAATCAAAGCAAGCTTTGCTTCTGCCCTCGGTTTGCACTACTTTTCTCTGAAAAGAGAAGATAGGCTTCGCCTCGGCATAATCAAAGCAAAGCTTTGCTTCTGCCCTCGGCTTGCACTATCTTTGTCACGGAAAAGCGAAAACAACTTTCGCGGGTTCGAACCGGTTATCTGTTAAATTCGAAACGATATGGCTCTTCTTTCTTTTATTCCCCGCCGGTACTTAGCCGTTATCGCCATCGCCCTGGCCCTGATTATGTCGGTGATGGACGGGACGATTGTGAATGTGGCACTCCCCACGCTGGCCAGGGAATTCGGCACCTCGCCCTCTACCACCATCTGGATTGTAAATGCCTACCAGCTTACTATCACCGTTACGCTCCTATCGTTCTCGGCGCTGGGCGATATACACGGATACAAAAAAATATTCCTGTTCGGCACCGGCGTGTTCTGCGTTATGTCGCTGGCGTGCTCCCTTACCACCTCATTCACCGGCCTTACCGTGGCCCGGATATTACAAGGTATCGGGGCGGCGGCCATTATGAGCGTAACCACGGCGTTGCTCCGGATTATTTATCCGCCGCAATACATCGGCCGGGGCATGAGTATCAACGCCATGGTGGTAGCCGTGTCGATTGCGGCGGGGCCTTCGTTGGCGGGAGCCATCCTGTCGGTAGCTTCGTGGCACTGGTTGTTTGCCATCAACGTGCCGTTAGGCATCTGCGCTTTCGTAGCCGGCTACTTCCTGTTGCCCCAGAATCCGCCCGCCGATAAAGTGCGCAAGTTCGACAAAACGGGCAGCGTAGCGAGCGCCCTTACGTTCGGTTTGCTGATTTATACGCTGGAAGGTATCGCCCACAACGAAAGCCTCCCGTTGATTATCATCCAAATCGTATTGTTGGCGGTTATCGGCACGCTCTTCATCCGCAGGGAGCTCCGGGAAGAAACGCCCATCCTGCCGGTCGACCTGATGAAAATTCCGATTTTCGCCCTGTCGGTATTCGCTTCGGTTACGTCGTTTACCGCCCAATTGCTGGCGATGGTTTCGCTCCCTTTTTACCTGCAAAACGTAGCGGGACGGAACGAAGTGGAAACGGGGCTGTTACTTACGCCATGGCCGGTCGCCACGATTCTGACGGCCCCCATAGCGGGACGGCTGATTGAGAAGTTCCACCCGGGACTGCTCGGCGCCATCGGGATGCTTATTTACTCGGTTGGATTATATTTGCTGGCCACCCTGCCCCCGGCGCCTACCAATGCCGGTATCGCCTGGCGGCTGATGCTTTGCGGTGCAGGATTCGGTTTGTTCCAGACACCGAACAACAGCACGATGATTGCGTCGGCTCCCCCTCACCGGAGCGGCGGGGCGAACGGCATGCAGGGCACGGCGCGGTTACTGGGACAAACGATGGGTACCACATTGGTGGCGCTGATTTTCCGGATGGCGGCACCGGCACAAGGCATGCAAACGTGTATGTACGTAGCGCTGGGTTTCGCCCTGACGGCGGCGGTAATCAGCAGCCTGCGCGTTTCGCAGCCGGCGCCGATGCGGAAGAAATAAGGCGGAAAGCCGGGACAGGGCGTTTCGAACGAACTCTTATCCCTAAAAAAACAGAAACGGAAGCATGTTCACGCACACTTCCGCTCCCGGAAAGTTACCGGAGTAACTTTCTAATTAATATAATACAAATTATTATTTATGGGTGCAAAAGTATAAATAAAATCCCGGCCTGTAAAATCGGGACGATAAATTATTCGCTTTTTTTGTTCGCAGCGCCCGGCAACCTGTCATTGTCCGCCACAAGTCCGGCTACCGACCGTTTCAGACGCCTTCTACGAATAAAACAGAAACGAACCCGGTCGAAGCGCAAAGGCCGAGGCCGCCTCTTGCAACAGCCGGATTGCCGGCAAAAGGCCCGGCAGTATCGTATCGCACGGGCGGACTGCCGGAAAAAAGGCTGTTAGTTTATCTTCGTACTCCCTGTTTCACACGCTTTTACGGGCCGCCGGCAGCAGCAACGGGAAGAAAATCAATCGGTAAAAAAACAAAAATCGCATGGCGCTTCGGGCGATATTTCGTACATTCGTCCGCGTATGCGAATGACACTTAAATATTAGAATACACGTCCATGAAAAGAAACACTGTCAACCTGCTGGGCATAGGGGTTTCGTTGCTAACACCCTGTTTGGTTTTCGCCCAGAAAAACCGTGAGGCCAAGCCTCAGCAACCCAACGTTATTTTTATTTATGCCGACGACTTAGGATACGGCGACTTGCAATGTTACGGCGGCACGCAGGTAGAAACGCCCAACGTAAACCGGTTGGCTTCGAACGGCATCCGTTTTACCAATGCACACGCTACCGCCGCCACGAGCACGCCTTCGCGCTACTCGATGCTCACGGGCGAATATGCCTGGCGTAAACCCGGCACCGACATTGCGGCCGGAAACGCAGGGATGATTATCCGCCCCGAACGGTATACGCTGGCCGATATGTTTAAACACGCAGGTTATTCTACCGCGGCTATCGGCAAGTGGCATTTAGGGCTGGGCGACAAAGCGGGCGAGCAAGACTGGAACGCGCCGTTGCCTACCGCCCTCGACGATATAGGATTCGACTATTCGTATATCATGGCTGCTACGGCCGACCGGGTGCCGTGCGTATTTATCGAGAACGGCCGCGTGGCGAATTACGACCCGTCGGCTCCCATCGAAGTAAGCTACGAAAAACCTTTCCCGGGCGAGCCGTTGGGCAAAGACCATCCGGAACTGCTTTACAACCTGAAGCACAGCCACGGCCACGATATGGCAATTGTAAACGGGATAGGCCGTATCGGCTATATGAAAGGGGGAGGCAAAGCGCTCTGGAAAGACGAGAATATTGCCGACTCCATCATCACGCATGCCATCGACTTTATCAAACTGAACAAGGATAAACCGTTCTTTATGTATTTCGCCACGAACGATGTACACGTACCGCGTTTCCCGCACGACCGGTTCCGGGGCAAAAGCCCGATGGGCTTGCGGGGCGATGCCATCGTACAATTCGACTGGAGCGTAGGCCAGATACTGGCCACCCTCGACAAATTGGGGTTAACCGAAAATACGCTGATTATCCTTTCGAGCGATAACGGCCCGGTATTAGACGACGGATATGCCGACCAGGCGGAAGAGTTGGCCGGCGACCATAAGCCCGGCGGTCCGTTACGCGGCGGCAAGTACAGCGCCTTCGAAGCGGGTACCCGTATCCCGGCCATCGTAAGCTGGCCGAAAGAGGTAAAGAAAGGGTTGGTTTCGGACGTACTGGTTTCGCAAATCGACTGGTTCCGCTCGCTGGCCGAAGTTACCGGGGCGCGTTTGCCGAAAGGCGCCGCTCCCGACAGCTACAACCGGCTGGGCAACTGGTTGGGTAAAGATACGACCGACCGTCCGTGGGTAATAGAGCAGGCTTCCGACCATACCCTCTCGGTTCGTACCAAAGACTGGAAATACATCGAAACGAGCTACGGCATACCGTTAATCCCGTGGGGCCCGAAAATCGAAACCGGCTATAGCAAAGAGCCGCAATTGTACGACATGCGGAAAGTAAACGAACAGGAAAACGAAGCGTTGGCTCATCCCGAAATCGTTTACCGCTTGCAGGGTATCCTGAAAGACGTACGCAACCGGCAAATCAAAGAATTGTAAAAAACAGCGGTTTCCCGGCCGCATTTCCCCGATACTGTCGCCGCTGCCTTTCACCGGGCAGCGGCGATGTTGTTTAAAGGGCGACCGGCAGGATGTTATAACTTCTAAAAAAAACCGCTCCCGGCGAACGGAATCGGGCCCACTGCTGTTGTTAGCTTGTGGAGCAAACCCGTTCGAACATGAAAAAAACAGAACTATACGGCAACCTGTTAGTACTTTTCACTACGATTATTTATGGCGTGAATACCCCTGTAATGAAAACCGTGTTGCCCGAATGGATCGACGGATGGGCGCTTTCCACCGTACGGCAAGTGTTCGCCGCCGTAGCTTTCTGGATTACCTCCTTCTTCCTCCCTCCCGAGAAAATACAGAAGAAACACTTGCTCTATATGATAGGCGGCGGCTTTTTCGGGCTGGCGATGAACCAGATACCCTACGCACTGGGGCTTACTCTCAGCTCGCCCGTAGATAGCAGCATCCTGCGCAGCAGCACTCCCATCGTGGTGATTATCCTCGCTCTGCTTATTTACAAGCAAAAGGTATCCGCACGCCTGGTTTTCAGCGTGCTGTTAGGCATATCAGGCGCCGTGCTGATTATCCTGTTAGGAGGCAATGCACAAGGAGGTCGCCCGCACCTCGGCGGCAACCTGCTGGTAGTACTCAGCATCCTGTCGTACTCGTTTTACCTGGTGCTGATTAAACCAGTAGCCGGGCAATACCACGTAGTGCACATTATGAAATGGATGTTCCTGAGCGCAGCGGTTATTACGTTGCCGTTCTCGTACACCCATATCGCAGCGGCCAGGGCATTCGGCGCGGGCACCGACTGGTCGGTTATCGTACGCATCCTGTACTCGTGCGTTTTCGCCACTTACATCGCTTACATGGTTAACGTGGAAGCGCTGAAATACATCACGCCCACCCGCGAAAGCCTGTACAGCTACCTGCAGCCGGTAGTGGCTACCGCGGTAGCCGTGATGCTGGGGCAAGACAAATTGTCGTGGATCGACCCCGTGGCGCTGCTGCTTATCTTCGCCAGCTTTTACCTGCTTACTTTCCGTAAGCCGGCTAAAGCACAAACCGGAAAAAAGAGCCGGGCTACCTGATTACGCGTGAAAACCACCGGCGCATCTCGTTCCACCGCGCACCGGACGAAGCGAAACACCTGTAATATCCAGGTAAACAGCCGGCTGTTTCTCATCGGGAGCACCCTCGTAAAACGAGAGTACAGCGCGAGTTTCCGGGTTATCCGGCAGTGTCTGTACGGGAACGCCGGGCACGTGGCGTTACACCGCCGCCGTCTGCGCGAAAAATCCGCGATAAAAAAGCGGCTGGAATTTCCTTTTCTGTTACCTTTGTACTTCGTTATCACAGCAAAGAATCATAACAATAACATAGAATCGACATGTACAGAACGAAAACTTGCGGCGAACTGCGGTTGGCCGACATCAATCAAACGGTAACATTAGCCGGATGGGTACAACGCAGCCGCAAATTGGGGGGGATGACTTTCGTTGACCTCCGCGACCGTTACGGCATTACCCAGCTTACCTTTAACCAGGAAGTAAACGCAGCCCTCTGCGAGCAAGCCAATAAATTAGGACGCGAATTCGTTATCCAGGTAACCGGTACCGTAAGCGAACGCGCCGCCAAGAACACCCATTTGCCTACCGGCGAAATCGAAATCATCGTTTCCGAACTGAACATCCTGCATACGGCCGCTACACCGCCCTTCACCATCGAGGAAGAAAGCGACGGGGGCGACGACATCCGGATGCAATACCGCTACCTCGACCTGCGGCGTCCCAACGTGCGCAAAAACCTCGAATTGCGCCATAAGATGGCGTTCGAAGTGCGCCGGTACCTCGACGAGCAGGGTTTCCTGGAAGTGGAAACGCCCATCCTTATCAAATCCACTCCCGAAGGCGCGCGCGATTTCGTGGTGCCCTCGCGGATGAATCCGGGACAGTTCTACGCCCTGCCGCAATCGCCCCAAACATTGAAGCAGTTGTTGATGGTATCGGGGTTCGACCGGTATTTCCAGATTGCCAAGTGTTTCCGCGACGAAGATTTGCGGGCCGACCGGCAACCGGAGTTCACGCAGGTAGACTGCGAAATGTCGTTTGTGGAACAGGAAGATATTTTGCAGCTTTTCGAAGGGCTGATGAAGCATTTGTTTAAATACATCAAAGGCATCGACATGACGGAGCCGTTCCCGCGGATGTTGTGGAGCGACGCCATGAAATACTACGGAAGCGACAAGCCCGACATCCGCTTCGGCATGCGTTTCGTAGAACTGAAAGACCTTACCGAAGGCCGTAACTTCGGCGTATTCGACAGCGCGCTCTACGTGGCGGGTATCTGTGCCGAAGGATGCGCTTCGTATACCCGCAAGCAGCTCGACGGGCTGACCGATTTCGTGAAACGTCCGCAAATCGGCGCCAAGGGGCTGGTTTACGTGCGGTGCGAGGCCGACGGTTCGTTCAAGTCGTCGGTCGACAAATTCTACTCGCAAGACGACCTGAAGAGTTGGGCAACCCGTTTCGGCGCCCAACCAGGCGACTTGTTGCTTATTTTATGCGGCGAACCGGCCAAAACCCGGAAAGCGCTGGGCGAGTTGCGCCTCGAAATGGGTAACCGCTTAGGCTTGCGCGATAAAAACACGTTCGCCCCGTTGTGGGTAATCGACTTCCCGATGTTCGAATGGGACGACGAAACCAGCCGGTTCTATGCCATGCACCACCCGTTTACCTCGCCGAAACAGGAAGACCTCGACTTGCTCGAAACCGACCCCGGCCAGGTACGCGCTAACGCCTACGACATGGTAATCAACGGCGTAGAGCTGGGCGGCGGTTCCATCCGTATCCACGACAGCGAATTGCAAGACCGGATGTTCCGCATCCTCGGCTTTACCGAAGAGCAGGCGCACGAACAATTCGGGTTCCTGATGGATGCTTTCAAATACGGGGCGCCTCCTCACGGCGGACTGGCTTTCGGGCTCGACCGGATGGTGTCGATGTTCGCCGGGCTCGATTCGATACGCGACTGCATCGCTTTCCCGAAAAACAATTCCGGGCGCGACATGATGCTCGACGCCCCGTCGGAAATTGCGGACGCGCAATTAGACGAGCTGAATTTAGCCGTGGAAATCAAGAAAAAATAAACCGATGTACCGGATAAAGGATATTATAAGAGAACTGGAACAGGCGGCACCCCTGCCGTTACAGGAAGATTTCGACAACGCAGGCGTACAGGTGGGCGACGTAAACCGCCCGGCCACCGGCGCCGTTTTGTGCCTCGACGTAACCGAAGAAGTAATCGACGAGGCGATAGAGCTCGACTGTAACCTGATTATATCCCATCATCCGCTGGCCTTCAGGCCGTTCAAATCGCTTACCGGCGCCACGTACATCGGGCGGTGTATGATGAAGGCCTGCAAGCACGACCTCACGGTGTACTCGGCGCACACCAACCTCGACAACGCTCCGGGCGGGGTGAGTTTCAAAATGGCCGAAATGATCGGCTTGCAAAACGTACGGGTACTGAGCCCCAAGCGCGACGCGTTGCTGAAACTCGTCGCCTTCGTGCCCGAAGCGTATGCCGAAACGGTACGGAACGCTTTGTTCAATGCCGGCGCCGGAAACATCGGGCGGTACGATTCGTGCAGCTACACCCTCACGGGCGAAGGCAGTTTCCGGGCAACCGAAGGGTGCAATCCGTTTTGCGGGGAGATAGGCGATTTGCATGTGGAGCGCGAAGTACGCATCG
Source organism: Parabacteroides sp. (assembly GCA_020860905.1). Taxonomy (GTDB): domain Bacteria; phylum Bacteroidota; class Bacteroidia; order Bacteroidales; family Tannerellaceae; genus Parabacteroides_B. Next base: position 7,778 of record JAJBTJ010000253.1, read on the forward strand.
AAACGGTGTTGCCGGCTTTCCGCAAAGGGGCGGTTACCCGGGCGCTCTTGTCGGTACATCCGTACGAAGAGCCGGTATTCGACTTTTATCCGCTGGCGAATGCCTGGCAGCAGGTAGGCTCAGGCGTGGTAGGCGAATTACCGGAAGAAGAAGACGAAGCGAGTTTCCTGCAACGCATCAAGTATATTTTCCGTGTACCGTGCATCCGGCATTCTTCTTTTATCGGGAAACCGGTAAAGGAAATCGCTTTATGCGGCGGAAGCGGCGCTTTCCTGGTAAACGAGGCGGTGGCGTACGGTGCCGACGTGTTTATTACGGGCGAGGCCAAATACAACGATTACTACGACGTCGACGGCCGTATCCTGCTGGCTGTGATAGGGCATTACGAATCGGAGGTATGTACAAAAGACATCTTTTATGACATTATTACGAAAAAATTCCCTACCTTTACCGTGCATTTTTCTAATGTTAATTCAAACCCGGTAAAATATTTATAGAATGGCAACAAGTAAACAGTCGCAGCCTGCTGAAAAAGAGTTTACAGTGGAAGAAAAACTGAAAGCCCTGTATCAACTCCAGTCGATGATGTCGGAAATCGATAAGATTAAGACGCTGCGTGGCGAGCTTCCCCTGGAAGTTCAGGATTTGGAAGACGAAATCGTAGGCTTGGAAACCCGTTTGCAAAATTACCAGACGGAAATACAGGATTGCGAAAAAGCCGTGGAGCAGCAAAAGAACCGAATCGAAGAGTCGAAAGCGCTGATAGATAGATATAAAGCCCAGTTAGACAACGTACGGAACAACCGGGAGTTCGACAACCTGACCAAGGAAGTGGAATACCAGGGGCTGGAAATCGAGTTCTCCGAAAAGAAAATCCGCGAGTTTAACGACTCCATCGCCCATAAGAAGGAAGAAATCGCCTCGTGCGCCGAAAAGCTCGACGGCCGCAAAGCCGACCTGGAACAAAAAAAGAACGAGCTCGAGCAGATTATTTCCGAAACCAAACAAGACGAGGAAAAGTTACGCGAGGAGGCGAAAGACCTGGAGGCTTCTATCGAACCGCGGTTGCTTACCGCTTTCAAACGGATTCGTAAAGGCGCGCGCAACGGGTTGGCCGTGGTGTATATCGAGCGCGGCTCGTGCGGCGGTTGTTTCAATAAGATTCCGCCCCAGAAGCAGATGGACATCAAGCTGCGTAAAAAAATCATCGTGTGCGAGTACTGCGGCCGTATTATGATCGACCCGGAACTGGCGGGCGTAGAAGAATAACGAGGTAATTTAGTCATGCCTGGTGAAGAGGGGTGTTTCTTACATTGAAATGCTCCTTTTCTGTTTCCCGGCGCATAGCATTCCCGCCTTAAAACGAACAATCATGTTACTTTCCGCCGTCCGCTCGTATATAGCCGAAAAGAAACTGCTCCTCCCCGGCCAGCCGGTAATCGTAGGATTGAGCGGGGGCGCCGACTCGGTAGCCTTGCTCGATTTGCTGGTGGCTGCCGGTTACCCGTGTATCGCTGCGCACTGTAATTTCCATTTGCGGGGCGACGAATCGCAGCGCGACGAGGTACATGCCGGTCAAACGGCACGCCGGTACGAGGTGCCGTTCGTAAAAACGGACTTCGATACCGCGGGGTATGCCCGCGAGTACCGGCTTTCGGTAGAGATGGCGGCCCGCGAACTCCGGTACCGCTGGTTCGAGGAGGTACGCGAAACACACGGGGCGCAGGCTATCGCTGTAGCTCATCACCGCGACGATAACATAGAAACGGTACTGCTCAACCTGCTGCGCGGTACCGGATTGCGCGGCCTGCGGGGAATGCGTCCGCGCAACGGGTACATCGTGAGGCCGCTACTGGCTGCGAGCCGGGCAGATATACTGGATTACGTTAACCGGCACCGCCTGCCTTATATCACCGACAGCAGCAATTTATCGGATGCTTACACCCGGAATTTTATCCGGCTGCGTGTATTGCCGTTAGTAGAAAAAATAGCTCCGGCGGCCCGGACGTTGATTGCCCGCACGGCCGAGCACCTGGGCGATGCCGAAGAATTATACCGGTATGTAATAGAAGAGGCGCGCCGGAAAGCGTGGGAAGGTGAAAACCTGCGAATCGCGGCGTTTATGGCTTATCCGGCGCCCAAAACCGTTTTGTACGAGCTGTTGCGGCCGTACGGCTTTTCGCGGCCGGTAACCGACGATTTGTTCCGCTCGCTCGCCGGGGAACCGGGCAAGGTGTTCTACTCGCCTACTCACCGCATTATCAAAGACCGTGATTTTCTGATTCTTTCGCTGAACAAACCGGAAGAGGCTGTTGTTTATACCATATCCTCCGAAACGGAACGGCTGGAGTATCCTGTCCGGCTTTCGTTCAGAAAAGCGGACGCAGGTGAAGGTTTCGCCATCGAAAAGGATAAATCGACCGGCTATTTCGATTTCGATAAACTTACGTTTCCGCTTACCTTGCGCCGCTGGCAGGCGGGCGACTGGTTCGTGCCGTTCGGCATGAAGGGGCGGAAAAAGGTTAGCGATTATTTTTCCGACCGTAAATTCAGTTTAGCGCAAAAAGAAAGTTGCTGGCTGCTTTGCTGCGGAAATGAAATCGTCTGGATAATAGGAGAACGCACCGATAACCGTTTCCGGATTGACGAAACCACCCGACAAGCATTTGTGGTAAAGTTTTTCGGCAAAATTCCTTGAAAGTAGAAATACTTTCTTACCTTTGCCTCAGAAAAGCGAAGATAGGCTACACCTCGGCATAACCAAGTAAACTTGCTTCTGCC
>JAJBTJ010000259.1 GCA_020860905.1 Parabacteroides sp.
CGAGGTGTCAGCCCTTGACCTTTTTTGCATCCTTTTTTATGTCAAGATAAAAAAGTATGACCGCCGGTAGGCGCCGTCGGCAGACGCCCTCGCGGCGAGCGAGAAGATAGGCTACGCCTCAACATAATCAAAGCAAGCTTTGCTTCTGTCCTCGGCTTGCACTACTTTTCTCCCGAAAAGAGAAGATAGGCTGCGCCTCAACATAATCAAAGCAAAGCTTTGCTTCTGTCCTCGGCTTGCACTATCTTTGCTACATGAAAGAATTTATCATTACCGAGGCACGTACCGAAACGGCCGTGCTGGTGGGGCTCGTTACGCCCCAGCAAAACGAACAGAAGGTAAAAGAATACCTCGACGAGCTGGCTTTCCTGGCCGAAACGGCCGGCGTGGAGCCGGTAAAACAGTTCACCCAGAAGATGGACTACCCCAACTCCGTTACGTTCGTGGGCTCGGGGAAGCTGCGGGAAATCAAGCAATACGTAGACGAAAACGAAATCGGGCTCGTGATTTTCGACGACGAGCTTTCGGCCAAGCAATTGCGTAACATCGAACGCGAACTGGAAGTGAAGATACTGGACCGTACCAACCTGATTCTCGACATCTTCGCCCGCCGCGCCCAGACAGCACATGCCAAAACCCAGGTAGAACTGGCTCAATATAAATACATGCTTCCGCGGCTCACCCGCCTGTGGACGCACCTAGAGCGGCAACGCGGCGGCGTGGGAATGCGCGGCCCGGGCGAAACACAGCTCGAAACCGACAAGCGGATTATCCTCGACAAGATTTCGCGGCTGAAAGCCGAGCTGGCCGACATCGACAAACAAAAAAGCGTGCAACGCAAAAACCGGGGCAAGATGGTGCGCGTGGCCCTGGTAGGCTACACCAACATAGGCAAATCCACCTTGATGAACCTGTTGAGCAAAAGCGAAGTGTTTGCCGAGAACAAGCTGTTCGCCACGCTCGACACCACCGTACGGAAAGTGATTATCGACAACCTCCCTTTCCTGCTCTCGGATACGGTAGGATTTATCCGCAAGCTGCCTACCGAACTGGTGGAATCGTTCAAATCGACACTCGACGAGGTGCGCGAAGCCGACCTGTTAGTGCATGTAGTGGATATTTCGCATCCTTCGTTCGAAGAGCAAATCGAGGTAGTGAACAAAACGTTGCTCGAAATAGACAAAACGGAGAAACCGATGATACTGGTGTTCAACAAAACGGATGCTTTTACATTCGTAAAGAAAGACGAAGACGACCTGACACCCCGTACACGCGAGAATATCAGCCTCGACGAGCTGAAAAAAACCTGGATGAACAAGTTGCAGGATAACTGCGTATTCATCTCGGCCAAAGAGAAAACCAACATCGAGGAGTTGAAGACGATGCTGTACGACCGGGTGAAAGAAATCCATGTATCGCGGTTCCCGTACAACGACTTTCTTTTCCAGCAATACGATGCGGACGACGATGCGCTGTAAACGAATACCATTTTATACTGCCTGCCGATGAAAACCCGGAGAAACCTTACTCCCGACGAAATAGCATACCTCGAAGCCCGCGCTTGCACGGCCGACGACTGGAAAGCGGTATGGGTGCCGCCCGTTTTCGACAAAACGTACATCGAGCATACCCGTTTCTCGGGTACGGTGCGGCTGGGCGCGTTCCGGAAAGACTTCGTTTTACCGGGCGGACTGAAAAAGCATGCCGGTTTGCGGCACGTTACCTTGCATAACTGCGAGGTAGGCGACAACGTGCTGATAGAGAATATCTCGAACTACATCGCAAACTACCGGATAGGCGACAACTGCTTCATTCAAAACGTAAACGTATTGCTTACCGAGGGAACAGCTACGTTCGGAAACGGCGTAGAGGTATCGGTGCTGAACGAAACAGGCGGCCGGGAAGTACCTATGTACGACCGCTTGTCGGCTTCGCTGGCGTATATCCTGGCGCTTTACCGCCACCGTCCGGGCTTAATCGGGCGCATCCGGGAACTGATTGCCGCCTATACCGGACAAATCGCTTCGGAAAGGGGCACCATCGGGAACAACGTGAAGATTATCAACGCCGGCACGATTAAGAACGTGCGCATCGGCGACTGCTGCACGGTAGAGAACTGCACACGCCTGGAGAACGGTTCGGTAAACAGCAACGAAGAAGCGCCGGTGTATATCGGCGACAGCGTCATTGCGCAGGATTTTATTATTTCGTCGGGCGCCGTGGTGGCGGATGCAGCCAAAATCATCCGGTGCTTTATCGGGCAGGCTTGCCACGTAACGCATAACTTCTCGGCGCACGACTCGCTGCTCTTCAGCAACTGTGCGTTCGAGAACGGCGAGGCATGCGCCATCTTCGCCGGGCCGTTCACGGTGTCGATGCACAAGTCGAGCCTGCTGATTGCGGGGATGTTCTCGTTCCTGAACGCGGGCAGCGGCTCCAACCAAAGCAACCACATGTACAAGTTAGGGCCTATCCACCAAGGTATCGTAGAGCGGGGCTCGAAAACGACGAGCGACTCGTATATCCTGTGGCCGGCGCGTATCGGGGCGTTCTCGCTGGTAATGGGGCGGCATCACCACCATAGCGATACGTCGGACATGCCGTTTTCGTACCTTATCGAGAAGGAAGACGAGACGTACCTGGTTCCGGGCATCAACCTGCGGAGCGTGGGTACCATCCGCGACGCCCAGAAATGGCCGAAGCGCGACAAGCGTACCGACCCGGTGCAACTGGATAAAATCAACTACAACCTGTTGAGCCCGTATACCATCAACAAGATGCTGAAAGCGCTCGGCATCCTAAAGCAACTGCAAAAGCTGGTGGGCGAAACGAGCGAAATTTATTATTACCAGAATACGCGCATCAAAGGCTCGTCACTCCAGCATGCGTTGCGTTTCTACAGCCTCGCTATCCATAAGTTTTTAGGCAATTCGCTTATCAAGCGGCTGGAGAAAACGGCGTTCAAAGACGTGGAGGAGATGCGCCGCCAATTGGCGCCGGATACTTCCGAAGGTGCCGGCGAATGGCTCGACTTATCGGGGCTGATTGTTCCCAAGGCGAGCGTGGAAGCGTTGCTCATGGCTGTGGAAAACGGCGAAACGGCTTCACTGGAAGAGGTGGAAGCAGCTTTCGACCGGTTTCACCGGAGTTATTACCGCATCGAATGGACCTGGGCGGCTGCAAAAATCGAAGAGTGGTACGGGCTGAAGCTGGCGGAAATCACGCCGTAACAGGTAATCGGGCTGGTAGAAACCTGGAAGGAATCGGTGGTTTCGCTGGACGAGTTGTTGTATGCGGACGCCCGCAAAGAGTTTTCACTGACGGCGAAAACCGGATTCGGGGTGGACGGTACGCACATGGAGAAAGACGAGGATTTCGAATGTGTGCGCGGGGCTTTCGAAAGCAATCCGTTCGTGACGGCCGTACTGGAGCATATCCGGAATAAAAAGGCGCTGGGCGACGAGCTGATCGGGCGGTTGCGGCCGTTACTGTAAGCTGGAAAGGAACCGCCCGGAATAAGTACCGGGAAAAGCGGCGCCCGGGCACTGAGGATTGAATACCGCCGGCTTACTCCCGGCTTCTTTCTGTCCGGTTCGGACACCGGAGCGGTCGAGTTGCATGCTTTCCGTTTCCGGATATACCGGCTGATATGCGGAAGCATGCGGGCCGGTTGTAAAGTTCCCGCCTGCGCCGGAAGATTATACGGAACAATTTAGTATATTTGCCCGTTCGCGAAACACAGAAAACGTTTAATTCATTAACTATATCAACATGGCAACACCTCCTTTCAAGTATCAGCCTCCGTTCCCTACCGGAGAAGACACCACCGAATACTATCTTTTAACGAAAGACTATGTATCCGTCAGCGAGTTCGAAGGGACTCCCGTACTGAAAATCGCCAAGGAAGGGCTTACGGCGATGGCGAACACCGCTTTCCGCGACGTTTCGTTTATGTTGCGCCGCTCGCACAACGAGCAGGTGGCTAAAATATTATCCGACCCCGAGGCCAGCGACAACGACAAATACGTGGCGCTTACGTTCCTCCGGAATGCCGAGGTAGCCTGCAAAGGCAAACTCCCGTTCTGCCAGGATACGGGTACGGCGATTATCCACGGCGAAAAGGGGCAGCAGGTGTGGACCGGCTACTCCGACGAAGAGGCGCTTTCGCTGGGGGTATACAAAACTTATACGGAAGAAAACCTGCGGTACTCGCAGAACGCTCCGCTCACCATGTACGACGAGGTGAATACCAAATGCAACCTGCCGGCTCAAATCGACATCGAAGCTACGGAGGGAATGGAATACAAGTTCCTGTGCGTAACCAAAGGCGGGGGTTCGGCCAATAAAACGTATTTGTACCAGGAAACGAAGGCGATTCTGAATCCACAGACCTTGGTACCGTTCCTGGTGGAAAAGATGAAAACGCTGGGTACGGCCGCTTGTCCGCCTTATCATATCGCGTTCGTCATCGGCGGTACGTCGGCCGAAAAGAACTTGCTTACGGTGAAACTGGCTTCTACTCATTACTACGATAACCTGCCTACTACCGGCAACGAGTACGGGCGTGCGTTCCGCGACGTGGAACTGGAAAAGCAGGTACTCGACGAAGCGCACCGAATCGGGCTGGGCGCTCAGTTCGGGGGTAAGTATTTCGCACACGACATCCGGATTATCCGCTTGCCGCGTCACGGTGCTTCGTGCCCCGTAGGGTTGGGCGTAAGTTGCTCGGCCGACCGGAATATCAAGTGCAAAATCAACCGCGACGGTATCTGGATAGAGAAATTGGACGATAATCCGGGCGAACTGATTCCGGAAGAATTGCGCCAGGCGGGTGAAGGGAATGCGGTGAAAATCGACCTGAACCGCCCGATGCCGGAAATTCTGAAAGAGCTGAACCGATATCCGGTGGCTACCCGGCTTTCGCTGAACGGTACGATTATCGTGGGCCGCGACATCGCCCATGCGAAACTGAAGGAACGGCTCGACCGGGGCGAAGACTTGCCGCAATACATCAAAGACCATCCGATTTATTACGCCGGCCCGGCTAAAACGCCTGCGGGCATGGCTTGCGGCTCGATGGGCCCGACTACGGCCGGCCGTATGGACCCGTATGTGGATTTGTTCCAAAGCCACGGCGGCAGCATGATTATGCTGGCCAAAGGGAACCGCAGCCAGCAGGTAACGGATGCTTGCCAGAAGTACGGCGGATTTTATTTAGGTTCTATCGGCGGCCCGGCGGCTATCCTGGCGCAGAACAATATCAAGAGCATCGAATGTGTGGAATATCCGGAGCTGGGCATGGAGGCGATTTGGAAAATCGAAGTGGAGAATTTCCCGGCTTTCATCTTGGTAGACGATAAAGGTAACGATTTCTTTAAACAAATCCGTCCGGCCGGCGCATCGTGCGCAGCGCATGCGTAGCGGAGATAAATGGATTTAGACGTAAAGGGGGAACGGCGGTTCCCCCTTTTTTTTATTCGTTTCGATTCCCGTACCGAACGGCTTTACAAATTAACGGGGTATACCTGCCGTTTCCCTTCCGAAAGCCGGCCATCCTGATATACCTTACACGCAAACGGGCCCGTAATCGCTTCGGGCTTTCCGTCCACTCCTTCTACATTAAACCCGATTTCTCTTTGCAGTTTCATTCTTAACTATTTTATTCTTTCGAATTAATCAATTCAGAAAAACAATCGTATTGCTGCAAATCGGTTAAATAAGGACGTCGTTTCCTCTACACGGAAAACGGAGAATCGGCCGATAGATAAGCGCTGTATGTTTCCTACGCTATATCTCCGTATTTCCGTATTTCCCTTTTTTGCCGTATACCGGTTAAACAGTCCCGTTGGTATTCGTTCCTTCCTGTTTCAACAACAAGGCGGCCAGTTGCTTCACGCCTTCCGAGGCGCCCGCTTTAATAAAATGCACGTCGCTGCGATGGGCGTCTACGTCTTTCGGGTCGATCAGGTATATCGGCGTGCCTTTCGGTACGTAATGCAGCAAACCGGCGGCCGGATATACGTTCAGCGAAGTACCTATCACCACGAATATATCGGCTTGCCGCGCCAACTCGATAGCCGGCTCGATCATCGGTACCGACTCGCCGAACCAAACCACGTGGGGCCGGAGTTGGTAGCCCTTTTCATCTTTGTCGCCCAACCGGATGTCGGGCGCTTCGGGGTCGAGGTCGTACACCGTATACGGATAAGCGGTGGAGCGCGACTTCATCAGTTCGCCGTGCAAGTGGATGATATGCTTGCTGCCGGCCCGCTCGTGCAGGTTGTCGATATTCTGAGTAATGATAAACACTTCGAAGTATTTTTCCAGCTCGGCCAGCCCGGTATGCCCGGCGTTAGGCGCTGTTTTCAGCAGTTCCCGGCGCCGCTGGTTGTAAAAATCGAGCACCAGTTCGGGGTTGGCGGCAAAGCCTTCGGGCGTGGCCACTTCTTCCACCCGGTATTTTTCCCAAAGGCCGTCGGAATCGCGGAAGGTAGAAATCCCGCTTTCGGCGCTCATGCCGGCCCCGGTAAGAATCACTAACTTTTTCATCGTCGTTTCGTTTTACAGTTCCTTTACGAAGGTACGGATTATTGCGTATTTACCTAAATACATGACAAAAAATTCTTTTTTGTTGTTTTACCGTCTTCGCGGCGAGCGAAGACTGTTTTATTTACAAAAAGGAATAGCCGACAAAGAAAATAAACACCGAAATACGGCAACACGGAGAAGGAATTATAACCTTATCCCGTTTTCCGGTCTTTTCCGGCTTCTGCTTTCCCTATAGGATGGAATCGGCCGCGTTACGGATTTATCAAACGGAAAGACCCGGTACATTTACTCGAAACCGAGATAAGGCAACAGCCGCGCTTTATCGGCACCCGTAAACTCCTCCAGCAGTTCGATGTCGCTCCAGCCAGCCAACCTTCCTTTTTGCCTTTTCAGCTCTTCCAGTATGCGCGCTTGCTTATAATCGATGTAAGGATGCCGGCGCAGGCTGTCGGCCGGCAACCGGTTCACCTGCAAGCGCCGTACCCGGCCCGCCTCTACCTTAAACCACGGCTCGAGCTTGTCGTACCGGCTCTCGTCTATCCCGTACACTTCTTTCAACTGGCTTACCGATACAAACCCGCCTAATAAGCGACGGTACTTCACAATCCGCCGGGCAAACACGCTTCCGATGCCCGGTACCCGCTTCAGGACGAGCGTATCGGCAGAGTTCAACTCTACCACCGTTCCAGCTTTGTATTTAACGGAAACCGGATACGCAGGGCGGAAAACCGGACGGGAAGAAGTGGAAACCGGCGCAGCGGCTTTTTTTACAGGCATATCCATAAGCGGAGCGGAGACATTCGCCGGTACTGAGAGAGTATCAGGTTTCGGAACGGAGGCGGCAGGCCGGCGAAAATCGGCCCATTGCTTTCTGGCCGCTTCCTGTTCCGCTTCGAAAGGCGGCGCGTTTTCGCTTCGCCATAAAATCAAAACGCCCGCCGTAATCAGACACACGAACAGAATCAACGCCCGTCGTTCTCCCTTGGAGAAGTACAATAAATCTTTTCCTATCATTTTTTCCAAAGTTAAGTGGTCAGGTAATTCTTCTTCAGCCGGCAAGCCACCTGAACAATCCGAGCTCGTTCAAGAAAATAAGCCCGATGGCTACCGGCGCCAGGTATTTCAGGAGAAAAGCATAAACGTTGAAGAAGTAAAACGGAAGCGTACCGTGGTTGGTGAGCTCCGCTTTCAGGATTTTGCGGTCGACGCGCCAGCCCACCAGGATGCAGGTAAGCATCCCGCCGAAAGGCAACATCAGCTTGGCTGTTACATAATCCAGCAAATTAAAAAACGTGAGGCCGAAAAGGGTAAAGTTCTTCAATACGCCGAACGAAAGCGAGCTAATTGTTCCTAACGCCATTACGCCCAGCGAAACGAGGATAGCGGCCCTTTTCCGGGTAAAATGGTGTTCCTCCAACACATACGCCGTGGCAACCTCGTGCAGCGAAATGGTGGAAGTAAGCGCGGCAATCGCAAGCAAAACGAAAAAGACGAACGACAAGAGCGCTCCCCAAGGCAAATGCTGGAATACGTTGGGCAACGTAATAAACACCAGCTCGGGACCGGCCGAAGGCCGGATTCCGAAGCTAAACACAGCCGGAAAGATAATCACGCCGGCCAGTATGGCCACCAGCGTATCGAGTAGCGTAACCGTCAAAGCGGTTTTGGGCAGGTTCGTATTTTTCCCGAAATACGAGGCATACGTAACCAGGCACCCCATGCCTACGCTTAACGAAAAGAAGGCTTGCCCCATCGAACTGAGCACCACCGAAGAGGTGATTTTACTGAAATCGGGCCTGAAAAGGAATAGGAGCCCCTTCGAAGCGCCGGGTAACGTAACCGAGCGGATACACAACCCTACCAAAATAAGGAACAGCAGGGGCATCATGATTTTGGACGAGCGCTCGATGCCCGACTTCACACCCGATACGATGATAAAATGGGTAAGTCCGATAAAAACGAATGTCCACAAAATAGGACGGAACACGCCCGAATTGAATAAATTGAAGCCCTCGGCGAATTGCTCCGCCGTTTTTCCGGCCAACGATCCGGTTACCGACTGGTAAATATATTCCAGCGTCCAGCCGGCCACCACCGAATAGAAGCCTAATATCAGAAACGCCACCAGCACGCCGTTGTACCCTATCAAATTCCATTTGGAGCCGGGCGCAATCGTATCGAAGGCACCGGCCGTATTTTTCCGCGAATGGCGGCCGATAAAGAACTCGGTGAGCATCACGGGTAACCCCAATACCAGCACGCAAATAAAATAAACAAGCAGAAACGCCGCGCCTCCGTTCTGGCCGGTTTCGTAAGGGAAACGCCAGATATTCCCCAGCCCCACGGCACTTCCTACCGAGGCGAGGATTACACCCAATTTACTGCCGAAAGTGGCTCTGTTAGGATTTGTCATTCTGCTGTCAGGATTATGCCGTCTTGCATCCGAATCACCCGGTCGGTATCTTTGGCCAGTTGCTCATCGTGCGTAACGATTACGAATGTCTGGTTCATTTTATCTCTCAGCTCGAAGAAAAGGCGATGTAGCTCTTCTTTATTTTTAGTGTCGAGGCTTCCCGAAGGCTCGTCGGCCAAAATAACCGCAGGATTATTGATTAAGGCGCGCGCCACGGCCACCCGTTGCTTTTCGCCCCCCGAAAGCTCGGCCGGCTTATGCGTCATCCGGTCGGACAGGTTCAGGAAATCCAGTATTTCCTTGGCCCGTTTCTCGGCCGCTCCGGCTTTTTCACGGGCAATCAGCGCCGGAATCATCACGTTTTCCAACGCAGTAAACTCCGGCAGTAACTGGTGAAACTGGAACACGAAGCCGATATTCCGGTTCCGGAAAGCGGCCTGTTCCTTATCTTTCAGCTTGCCTACCTCCACCCCGTTGATAAACAGGGTACCCGAGTCGGGCTTATCCAAGGTGCCGATAATTTGTAACAAGGTAGTTTTACCGGCTCCGCTCGGCCCGACAATCGCTACGATTTCGCTCTTCCCGATTGTCAAATCGATACCTTTCAGCACCTGCAGGTTGCCGAAACTTTTTTTTATCTGATGGGTTCGAATCATGGTTTCCATTATACATTCCGTATTACATAAGAGGCCAGAAAACAACCGAAAACCGCCGGCATATACGAAACCGTTCCGGCTGTAGTGAGCTTGCATGCTTCGTTCTCGACCGGCACGATTGCCCGGCTATCGGGCAACTCGGTAGAAAATACCACGGGGATTCCTTTTTTAATTCCCATCCGACTCAACCGCTTCCGCATCGCCTTGGCCAACCCGCAATTATACGTATTCGAAAGGTCGTCGATTTTTACCTGCGCCGGGTCCGACTTCGCGCCGGCTCCCATCGAAGAAACAATCGGCAGGTTGCGCATCCGGGCATGATACATGAGGTAAGCTTTCGGGCTTACCGAGTCGATAGCGTCGACCACAAAGTCGAAAGGCGTCGAATCAAGGATTTCTTCCGTACGGGCATCACGGATAAATTCACGGTAAACCGTTAGCTCCAAATCGGGATTGATGTCGCGGAGCCGCCGGGCCATTACTTCGGCTTTCGGCTCTCCCAGCGTAGAATGTAGCGAGGGTAACTGCCTGTTCAGGTTGCTTTCGTTCACCGTATCGGCATCGATAATCGTCATCTTACCGATTCCGGCCCGGCAAATCATCTCCGCCGCATACGCCCCTACTCCCCCTAATCCGACCACCAATACATGGCTGCGGCTCAAGTGTTCGGCGCGTTCCTTTCCCAACAACAATTCCGTGCGTACGTTCCAATGAAAGCTCATCCGGTTTTTAGCTGCAAAATTAAACAAACAAACCGGAAGGAGCGTATTTCGTGACAAATATGTAAGGGTGTAGGGACATTTCGTTACA
>JAJBTJ010000134.1 GCA_020860905.1 Parabacteroides sp.
AGCACTCAAATCCTGTCATACGGAGTTTGTTCATATCTACAGTGCGGCTTTCTTTATATAAAGAGGGAAATCCTTTCAGGGTTTCTCTCTTTTTTATGTCCTGGCTGTTCCGGGGAAGCCTCTCTTTTTCCTCCACCTCCACACATGTACCACCTTCGGTAAACGTTCCGCCTGTTTCGGTAGTAAGTATTTCGGTTCGCTTCTCTTTGTTGCTGTCGGATTGGTTTGCCTCCGCCGTAGGCCAACTAACCGGGTCGCCGGCGGCAATAGGGTCGGGGAGCGTAGGCAAGTTAACCGGGAGCGCCGGTAAACGAAAATAGCACTCTGTGCCAGACAAATTCTTCCGTACGCCTTTTTTCCTTTCAGGCTTCTCTGCATCTGTTTCTAACCAGTAAAAATTATATCCCGGGCTTACATATAATATATATACGCATGCTTAAGATATATACCCCGAACTTGAGGATTAATATCCGTAGCCAGGCGATAGATTTTTGTAACGGAGAATGGATAAAATGCGAAGCAGGAAGCCTGTTTTGTTGGGGCGCGCCTTGAAAATTCTTCCGGCAGGAACTTCCTGTGCAAGCTGTAGGAAAGCGCGCCGTTTTCCTGTGTATGACGACGAAAGATGGCTCATGCTTTTTTACCGGTAGCACCGGTAGTAAAGTGAAACAACCCTACGGGAAGACGAGTCGTGCCTTTGAAAGTGACATTCTGGCAAGAAGAAGTGAAAACGGGAGGTACCCGGACGGGAAAAGAGAACCGGGCAGATGGGAAAGTAGTATCTCCTTTTTTCTTTGATAATTAGCAGGAAGTAAGATAAACAATCTTTTTCCGTTTCGTGTTTGATATATGAAATCCGGCTTTTGAACGGAAGTGTCAGGTTGTCAGATAAACGATGTGGCACCCGTTTTGTTGGTTTGTAGGTGAAGAAAGGGAAGAAAAATCAGAAAGGAGAAAATGATATGAATCTGAACAATTTTACAATTAAAGCACAGGAAGCCATTCAACAAGCCGTGCAATTGGTTACCCAGCGTAACCAACAGGTAGTGGAGCCGGCACATATCCTGAAAGGGGTGATGCTTACGGGTGAAAGCGTGGTGAATTTCCTGTTTCAGAAGTTAGGCGTGAACATAGCCAACCTGAATGCCGTTCTTGACCGTCAGATCGACTCTTATCCCAAAGTATCGGGCGGCGAGCCTTATCTGAGCCGCGAATCCAATGCTGTTCTTCAGAAAGCAATCGATTACTCATCCAAAATGGGTGATCAGTATGTATCGCTGGAACACATTCTTTTAGCACTGCTTACGGAAAGGAGCACCGCTTCCGATATATTGAAAGACGCCGGAGTAACCGAGAAAGACCTACGCGCTGCCATCGACGAGCTGCGCAAAGGCAACAAGGTAACCAGCCAGTCGGCCGAGGATACTTACAACGCCTTGAGTAAGTATGCGATTAACCTGAACGAACGAGCCCGCTCGGGCAAGCTCGACCCCGTAATCGGGCGTGACGACGAAATCAGGCGTGTACTGCAAATCCTGAGCCGCCGTACCAAGAACAACCCGATTCTGATAGGAGAGCCGGGCGTAGGTAAAACGGCCATCGCCGAAGGGCTCGCCCACCGGATTGTGCGGGGCGACGTTCCCGAGAACCTGAAAAGCAAGCAAATTTACTCGCTCGACATGGGCGCCCTGATTGCCGGAGCCAAGTACAAAGGGGAATTCGAGGAACGGCTGAAATCGGTTGTAAACGAGGTAATTCAGGCGGAAGGGGAAATCATCCTGTTTATCGACGAAATCCATACATTGGTAGGCGCCGGTAAAGGCGAGGGCGCGATGGATGCGGCCAATATATTGAAGCCGGCCCTGGCCAGGGGCGAGTTACGGGCCATCGGAGCCACTACGCTGGACGAGTACCAGAAATACTTCGAGAAGGATAAAGCGCTGGAACGCCGGTTCCAGATTGTAACCGTCGACCAGCCCGACGAACAGAGTACGCTTTCCATCCTGCGGGGATTGAAAGAGCGTTACGAGAACCACCACAAAGTGCGTATCAAAGACGACGCCCTGATTGCCGCCGTACAACTGTCGGACCGGTATATCACCGACCGTTTCCTGCCGGATAAAGCCATCGACCTGATGGATGAGGTGGCTGCCCGGTTACGCCTGCAGGTCGATTCGGTACCCGAGGCGCTCGACGAGGTTTCGCGCCGTATCAAGCAGCTCGAAATCGAACGCGAGGCGATTAAGCGCGAAGACGATAAAGGTAAGCTGGAAACCTTGAATAAAGAGATTGCCGATTTCCAGGAAGAAGAGCGCAACATGAAAGCGAAATGGGAGTCGGAAAAAGGGCTGATTAACAAGATACAGCAGAATAAAATCGACATCGAAAACCTGAAGTTCCAGGCCGATAAAGCCGAGCGCGAAGGCGATTACGGGCAGGTGGCCGAGATACGTTACGGTAAAATCAAGGAAAAGGAAGCCGAGATTGCCGATACGCAGGCGAAGCTGCATACGATGCAGGGAGCCGAGGCCATGATTAAAGAGGAAGTGGATAGCGAAGACATTGCCGATGTAGTTTCGCGTTGGACGGGTATTCCGGTAAATAAAATGCTGCAAAGCGAACGCGATAAGTTATTGCACCTCGAGGAAGAGTTGCATAAGCGTGTGGTAGGGCAGGAAAAGGCCATCAACGCCATCGCCGACGCCGTGCGCCGGAGCCGGGCCGGCTTGCAAGACCCGAAACGTCCTATCGGCTCGTTTATCTTCCTCGGTACCACCGGAGTGGGAAAAACCGAGCTGGCCAAGGCATTGGCCGAGTACCTGTTCGACGATGAAAATATGATGACCCGTATCGATATGAGCGAGTACCAGGAAAAGTTCAGCGCTACCCGGCTGATTGGTGCGCCTCCGGGATACGTAGGGTACGACGAAGGCGGCCAGCTTACCGAGGCCATCCGGCGTAAACCGTATTCGGTGGTGTTGTTCGATGAAATCGAAAAAGCACATCCCGACGTGTTTAACGTGTTGTTGCAGGTGCTCGATGACGGCCGGCTTACCGATAACAAAGGGCGCGTGGTGAACTTCAAGAACACCATTATTATCATGACGTCGAACTTAGGCTCGTCGCTTATCCGGGAGAATTTCGAAAAGATAACGCCCGAAACGCGGGATAAGGTGATAGAAGATACGCGCGACCAGGTACTGGAATTGTTGAAGAAAACGATTCGTCCCGAGTTCCTGAACCGTATCGACGATGTAATTATGTTTACCCCGCTTACCGAGCACGAAATACGCGAAATCGTAAGCATGCAACTCGCCTCGGTGAAGAAGATGCTGGCCAAGAACGGCATTACGCTCGAGTTTACCGATGCGGCGCTCGATTACATCGCTGCGGAAGGATACGACCCGCAGTTCGGCGCGCGTCCGGTGAAACGGGTTATCCAGCGGTATGTGCTCAACCAGCTCTCGAAGGAGATACTGGGGCAGCAAATCGACAGGAATAAACCGATTGTAATCGATGTGAAAGACGGTTCGCTGGTATTTACGAATTAATTTATCGAGTGCGGCGGGAAGGTGTACGGAGGTATCCTTCCTGCCTCTTCGTTTTATCCGGAATAAACGGAAGCGGATGGAGTACTTTTTATCCGGTCTTTTGTTGTTTCTTTTTTTTGAAATGTTACTTTTGTCATCAAAATAACATTAAAGTAAAAACAGAATATGAGTACAAAAAACAACGACGATTTGATGATTTATGATGAAGATGCTTCCGTTGCATTTATCCGGAATTATCTTCCCCAGGAATTAAAGGAAAAGTTCAGTAACGACGATATCAATTATATCGTAGACCTGATTTATGATTTTTACGATAGCAAAGGGTATCTTACCGACGATTCCGATGGTGACGGGGATGTGGAAATCGACGAAGACGAGCTGGTAGATTACGTGATTAAAAATGCACAGAAAGACGGCGTAGGCAAATTCAGTGCGGAGGAAATTGCATTCATCGTACAGGGCGAACTGGAGTATTGCGACTCCATCGACATGTTCGATTAATTATTTAATCCATGTTGCCGGTTTACCAAAACCGCCGGCGGCATGCAACTATTTAAACTATAAAAAATGATGAGACAGGTAAAATTGATTCCTGTTTTGCTTTTATGCGTTGCCGTATTATTCAGCGGTTGCGGAGCCAGCAAAACAGTAAAGGGAGCCGGAATCGGTGTAGGTGCCGGCGGTGCGGTTGGAGCCGGAATCGGAGCATTGGCCGGTAATACCGCTTTGGGCGCCGTGTTGGGCGCAGCCGTAGGTGGTACGGCGGGAGCCTTGATAGGTAAAAAAATGGATAAGCAGAAGAAAGAGTTGGAACAAACCGTTCCGGATGCCACCATCGAATCGGTTAACAACGGCGAGGCGCTGAAGGTAACTTTCGACTCGGGTATCTTGTTCGCTACCAATTCGAGTACGCTGAGCGACGCATCCAAGAGCGCTTTGCGTAACTTTGCCGCCAGCTTGAAGCAAAACCCGGATACCGACATCCGTATTATCGGCTATACCGACAATACAGGGAACGTGGATTATAACCAGACCCTTTCCGAGAAACGGGCCCGGAGCGTGTACGACTACCTGATGATGCAGGGCGTAAGTGCCGACCGGATGAGCTACTCGGGCCGGGGCATACACGACCCCGTGGCTTCGAACGACACGGCAGAAGGCCGCGCCTTGAACCGGCGGGTCGAAATCGTGATTCTGGCTAACGACAAAATGATTCAGGAAGCCAAACAAGGAACATTGAGATAAGTTTTAGTTTAATTTTCGAGGATGCCATGGTTGTAACGTGCGTGCAATCATGGCATTTTTTTGTTGTATTTAATTGATAAAGAAATGAGTATTCGATCACAAGTGGCGTCGTCGATGGAGCGGTTGAAAGCACAGGCTTCGGAGAAAGACGTAAGCAGGATAAACCGCCGGCTGGGAAGTATGAACCGGGGGTCGTTAAAAAAGGTATGGGGCGAAGTAATTTTGCTGTGGGGCGCTGCCCGCGATAAAAACGCCCCGTGGTATACCAAGGCGGTGGCCATCGCCGCCTTGCTGTATGTAATTATTCCTTTCGATGTATTACCCGATTTCATCCCTTACCTGGGATTGGCTGACGATGTGGTAGCCGTTGCGATGGGAGTATCGTATTTGGGAATAGCGTTGAACAAATACAAGCACAACAGGAAAGAAAAAAAATCGGCGCACTGTAAATAATGCGTGCCGCCACGGGAAACGGGCGCGGCGATGCGGGGCCAACAGATACCGGACGGCCGGTATGCACAGTCGTTGCCGTATGCCGTGTTTCCGTTTTTTTTCCGGCACGGGCGCGGCACCGGTTCAAAGCAGGTAGCCGTAGGTTTTCAAACGCTCCACCACTTTGTTTATATCCTGGCGTTTAATCAGGATATGGTGGTTCTCTACTTTCAGTACGTATTTTTTTATCTGCGGGTCTTGCGCTATCAGGCGCAGCAGCTCGATGTTGGCCGGGTCGAGCTTGAAGAGCTTATAATTTGTTTTTACTTCGGCCAGCGGGCTTACACGTTTCCGTACCGATTGGAAAAAGCTGCGCCAGATTTCCGAAGGCTCGGAGCAGATGAACAGCCGGAAAAAGTCGATTTTGTTTTCGATGTCGGCCGCCGTTTTGCACGTACGTAAAAAACTGATGTGCGTTACCTTATAGCGAGTCGTACTGATAGGAACGGCCATTTCGAGCAGCAGTTTTTCGTAAATATTCCCTTTTTCCAGCGAGCGGATGATAAGGTTGTTTTCGTCGGCTTCGAAATAATGCTTTTCCGTATGGGCGTTTATGCGGGTAAAGGAGTCCTTTTTGCCCAGTACGTATTCGCCGAACCCGGTAAGGCGCAGGTACCGTAGCGACTCATAGTACGAATCGTACGACAGCGAGTAGGCTCCGTAGGCGAGATCGGCTATACCGAAAGCGCCGAGCAAGAATACCACCGCTTTGATAAACGGGTCGGTAATCAAGGTGCCGTACCGGTCGCGCAGTATGGCTTCGTTCCTGAATTTCAGGTAGTCTTTGTGCAGGTACGACTGCGGTAACGGCGATAAATCCTCGTTGTGTACCTTCCAGTGAAGAAACAGGTTGTCGAGCGACACCCATTTACCGGCCGGGAGCGAACGGAGGGTCGTAACGATTTTCAGGAAAGTTTCTTTCCCCGGTGCCTGAAGTTTATGGATGTCTCTGAACCCTTTTACATGCGTCAGCAAGGCCGGTACCAACCAGCCGAAGTCGTTGGGGAGCGCTTCGCTGAAAACCTGCCGGACGTATTTCTCCGGGCTGTCGGCAAATTTCCCCGGAAGCCCGAACCGTGTATAGAGCAGCAATACGAGGTAACCGCGCAGCGAAGCCACCTCTTTGATAACCGAATCGAAGAACTCGCCCATTTCCATCCTGCGCGTTACGGCTGTTACTTTGCTTTGGTTTACGCTGCCTTTGTTGTTCAACTGAAGGTATCCTTGTTGCTCTATCCCTTTGATTACCGGAATATCGGTAAGGATTTCCTGCTTATTTTCGTAGATAGTCAGTTGTTCGTGCTCCGGCAGCCGGTCGAGGGGCGCGATTTCGTACCGGTCGGCCGGGAAAAGAAGCGTGATAGCCCGCGATTGTATGCGGGGCGGAAGGTAAAAATGGTACATCCGGATTTTTTCGATAAAATCGAGCGTACTGTTATAATACGGGTCGAAAGAAAAGAAACACAGGTTCGGAGCGATTTCGTGTTTCATTTCGAACTGCTCGGTATGGATGCCCGGCAGGTAAATGTTGTGGCGTAGAATCAAGGCCTGCGAAGAGATGCCGTGCTCCCGGATTGCGTCGAGCCATACGGCCTGTATGGGTTGCGGAAGCCACTGGTAATACACCGCGAAGTTTTCCCGGCTGAGGAAAAGCAATGCGAGCAGCCCGGCATAACCCGGCTTCGACGGTACGAACGAGGCGCTGTATGCCTGCCTTACCGCTTCCAGCGCTTCCGGCGAAACGCCTTGCCCGGGCAGGTAACCCGTAAAGAACGGCTTGAGGCTTTTTTTTATATTTTTCAGCGCCTCCAGGCTGTACGAGTTTTCGAGGTCGGCTTTAATCCGGCCGTACAGGTGTTCGTCATGTATATAATGGAATGTCATAGAGCTTGTTTTTATCCTAATATGTAGTCGATGTCGGTTTCCGACAAGTTTTTCAGCGAAGAGCGGTCGTTTTCGATTAACGTGGCGAAGAGCGCCATTTTATGCTGTTGGAGTAACTGTATTTTCTCTTCGATGGTACCCCGCGTGATGAACGAGTAGCTGATTACTTTCTTCGTTTGTCCGATTCGGTGTATCCGGCTAACGGCCTGTTCTTCGGCCGCCTTGTTCCACCACGGCTCGAACAGGAACATGGTATCGGCGGCGGTAAGGTTCAACCCTACGCCGCCTGTTTTCAGGGTGAGTAAAAAAACTTTGCAGTTTTTGTCTTTCTGGAACCGGTCGATTACCGATTGCCGTTCTTTGGTAGAACCGGTCATGGTAACGAAATCGATATTTTCCTCGTTCAGCCTGTCGCTTATCAGGTCGATGCCGGCGATGTAATTGAAAAAAACGATTACTTTGTGGTTATTGGCTACCGCATCCACCAGATAGTCGGCAAGCAAATCGGTTTTAGGCGAGGCTACCTGTCCGTCGGTAAGTATTTCGGGCACCGAGGCGATACGCCTCAATTCGTTCAGTGCCTGGAACAGGATAAACTGGGCGTTCTGGATTCCGTCGGTAGCGATACGGTTCTTTACGTGTTCGTAATAATATGCGCGGCGCGATTCGTACAGCGCCTGTTGCTCTTCGCTCATTTCTACGTACAAGGTTTGCTCTATCCGGTCGGGCAGTTCGGCCAGCACGTCTTTTTTCAACCGCCGCATCACGAAGGGATAGATTTTCTTTTTCAGTGAAACGATGGCCTTCTTATCGTTGTTGTGCTGGATAGGGTAGGCGTAGAGCCGGGTGAATTCTTCGTATTCGCCGAACATGCCGGGGTTGAGGAAGCGGAACAAAGTGTATAATTCGGTAAGGTTGTTTTCGATGGGCGTGCCGCTGAGCGCCAGCCTGTGTTCGCCCCGGAGCTGCATCACGGCTTTGGCTATCCGGGTATTCCGGTTTTTGATGTTCTGCGATTCGTCGAGTATAATGTAATGGAACGAGCGGCCGGTAAACGCTTCCGGGTTGCTCCGTACGGTACCGTAGGTGGTAAGGATAATCTGCGCCTCGGGCCAGCCGGATTTCGTGCCGGTGTAAATAACGGGAGTTAGTTGGGGCGCGAATTTCTTTATTTCCGAGAACCAGTTGTACAGCAGGCTTTTCGGCATCAGGATAAGCGATTGCTGACGGGGTTCCATGTAGGCTTTGGCCAGCATGACGATGGTTTGCAGGGTTTTTCCCAAGCCCATGTCGTCGGCCAGGCAACCGCCCAGCCGGTGCTCGTACAGGTAATCGAGCCATTTCACCCCTTTCAGCTGGTAATCGCGTAGCCGGGCTTTCAGGGGCGGCAAGGTTACGGTACGTTCGCCGATGCGGTTAAACCCTTCGTAGATGTCGCGTTGTTGCCGGATAAAGGCGGATTGGTTTCCGGGCTCGAGGTGTTCCTCGATGAGCGGGAAATCGAACGCCGACAGCTTTACATTCTTTCCTTCCCGGCGGAATACTTCTTCGATTTGCTGCATGTACTCTTCGTTCACGATGGCCCGGGTGCCGTCGGCAAGCAGAATGTAATTTTGCTGCCGGAACTGTTTCAGGGCGTTGAACAGTTCCATTTTTTCCTGCCCGAAACAGAGAAATATATCGTTACCCAGGTAATCTAAATTCGAGGCGATGCTCAGGTCGATGCGGGGAATAACGGGACGGATATGGTACTCGGCCAGTTTTTCGGTACCGTAAACGGTATATTGGCCGAGCAGTCCCGACAATTCGTTCAGGATAAAGTTTTTGGCTATTTTCTCCGGTACGATGAATAGCTGGGTGTCTTGGTAGATTTCTTTCCGCAGCTCCTTGGTGGGGGCGTGTCGCGCCAATAGCTTGCTTAAGCGCTCGATATGGATTCCGGTCGGCTCCTGGATGATGGTGCGCAGGGTAACGGTACGGTCGATGTCGTTTATCTGGGCATCTACGGTGAGTTCGTATTCTTCGATTACCGTATGTTCGATGTTCGGGAGCATTTTGCTCAGGCGGATAAAAAGGCTTTTGTCGGAATCTATTTTTTCGAAGATAAGTACGGGCCGGGTAGAAACCGGTTCGGGCACGGGGTTCACCCGGTAATCTTTGTAGTCGAGCCGGATGCCGCGCAGCCGCGAGTAAAGAATCGAAAGGTAAGCGTCGATGCGGCTCGCCGGGAAGGTGGTGGCGAAAACGGAGGTTTGCCGGTATTCTTCACCTACCGATTCGATGGGGTAAATCCGGTTGTCGACCAGTACGAACGAGTTGGTCAGGAACCGGAACCGGGTAGTTTGGCGGTGTTGGCAATTCAGGTAGAACCGGGCATGGCACATTTCTTTTTCTTCTGTGATTTTCAGGGTAAGAAGGGCTGTTTCGGTTCCGGTGGTTATTTTTTCGCCGCGGCTGTCGATAAGGTTGGGGCAGCGCATCAGCAGGTAAATCAGGTAATCGTGTTCGTGCAGGTAGATGTTGTCTTCGGAGCCTTCCCAATTGATGGTGAATTGTTTTTGTGTGCGCAGGGTGTGGAGCGTGCGCAGGGTGTTGAACAGTTCGCCGTTGTAGTTCATATAATCTACTTCGATTTCCTGCATTTTAGAATCGACGATTTTTACGAAAGCGCCGTTTTCATCGAAATCGATACAAAAATAAGGGTCGATGCGGGTGGTAGCTAATGGGGTATAATTGGTTTTTCTTTATGCTTTATTATAATTACAAAGTAAAGAGAATTGGTGTGAATGGCAAAGATTTTTTTATCCTTTTGCAAAAATATACAAGTGGTTTATACCTCTTTTTTCTTACCCGGCACCAGGAAGTACCGGCCGCTCGGTAGGCCCTGGGCTCCGGACGGTAAGTGTTAGATTGCCCGGTCGGGAGCGGGTGTGCTTGGCTGCCTTGGCGCAATGAACCGGAATGATGGAACGCCCGGCGAACTGTGGGCGCGGCAACCGGTAAAGCGGATTTGGCTGGATGCCGCAACGAAAATACGCGAAGCATGTAAGCGGGAAAAACGGGGTAGGATAAGTGTCTGTTTTGCTTAGGGATTTGGTCAAAGTACATGACAAAAATTAATTTTGGACAGAACAACAGAAAAAAAATCAGTTCGCTTACAAGCATCTTCCTACCGAGCTTGAAAAGCACTGGCCACATCGTATGGAACCCAGGGGCCTCAGATACTATCTTAAAAAGCAATGCTTA
>JAJBTJ010000239.1 GCA_020860905.1 Parabacteroides sp.
GCGTTGAGCACGGCTTTAATCACCCTTTCGGCCGAAGAATTGAAACAGTTCGGGTATAAATCGGGCGATACGGAAGGATTCGTAAACCTGCCCCTTTCGATTAAAGGGATTTGTTTCTCCGTATTTTTGCGGGAAGACCCTGAAAACGTGAAAGCTTCGCTACGCTCGGTAGGCGATTTCCCGTGTAATATTTTCGCTTCGGCTTACTTTAACGGAGGCGGTCATAAAAATGCTTCGGGCGGCGAATTTTACGGTACGTTGCCGGAGGCCGTAGCGCAGTTCGAAAAAGGATTGTCGGAACTCAACCCGGCCATTGCAAAAGATTTAAACAAAGATAAGTAAGAAACAGGGGATAATATACATTTGTTAAGAAGAGAATATTTACCTTTGTCTGCCATTAAGTAGTTACAGACGGGGATAATAACCCTCAACAATAATTTTTTACATGAAAAAAGGATTTGTTTTTTTATTGCTGTCGGTGTCGCTTTTGTTTGCATTTTCGTGCAGTGATACCAAGTCGTACGGAGAAATGCTGAAAGACGAGAAAAAGGCGATCAAGCAGATGATACAAGACAGTGCATTCGTGATATTAGATGATTTTCCGGCCGATAGCGTGTTTAAACCGAACGAATTCGTACAGCTCGACGGCGGAGTTTATATGAATGTAGTCAGTTGGGGAAACGCCAAGCGGGCGGTGGAGAATAAAACGGTAATCTATCTCCGGTTTAAAGTGCGCGGGCTGCTCGGTACCGATACTTCGTATGTAGATATTACCGGAAACAATTCGTATCCCACTTCGTTTACCTATCCGCTGAATGCCGATTACGGGTATTCTTTCAATGAAAACTCTTATTTGCAATATGCCTTCCTGAGCGAAGGTACGTCATTGCCTTTAAAGTACGTAGGAGAAAACGGAATTGTCAAGCTCATCGTTCCGTTTAAAAAGGGAAGCGAATACGACCAGACGAACGGTCTCCCCCGGTACTATGCCTGGCTCAAATATACCAAATTTGATTAATAGAATTGTATGACACTGATTAAATCTATTTCCGGAATCCGTGGTACTATCGGAGGTGTTCCGGAAGACGGGCTGAATCCGTTGGCTATTGTTAAGTTCGTAGCGGCTTATGCTACGTTTATCAGGAAAAACACAAAAGTTACTACCAACAAAATCGTAGTAGGGCGCGACGCGCGCATCTCGGGCCCGATGGTAAAACAAGTGGTATTGGGTACCCTTACCGGTATGGGATTCGATGTAGTGGACATCGATTTGGCTACTACTCCGACTACCGAACTGGCGGTTGCCATGGAAGGCGCTTGCGGCGGCATTATCCTTACGGCCAGCCATAATCCTAAACAATGGAATGCGTTGAAGCTGCTCAACGAGAAAGGCGAGTTCCTGAACGCGGCCGAAGGCAACGAAGTGTTGCGGTTGGCTGCCGACGAATCGTTCGAGTTTGCCGATGTAGAGCACCTGGGCAAAGTGATTGAAGACACGACGTATAAACAGAAACATATCGAAAGCGTACTGAATCTCGACCTGGTAGATGTCGAGGCGATTAAAGCCGCGGATTTCCGTGTGGCCATCGACTGCGTGAACTCGGTAGGCGGAATCGTAATTCCGGATTTATTATATGCCTTGGGCGTAAAAGAAATATTCAAATTGCATTGCGCTCCCCACGGGAATTTTGCTCATAATCCCGAGCCGATACCCGAGAACCTGACGGAAATATCGGGGCTGATGCAGCATGCCAAAGCAGATGTGGGCTTTGTTGTTGACCCGGATGTAGACCGGTTGGCTATTATCTGCGAGAACGGCGAAATGTTCGGCGAAGAATATACGTTAGTGGCCGTGAGCGATTATGTGCTGTCGCATACGCCGGGCAATACGGTTTCGAACCTCAGTTCGAGCCGCGCTTTGCGCGATGTTACCCGGCAACACGGTTGCGAATATAATGCCGCCGCCGTAGGCGAAGTGAATGTGGTAGCGAAGATGAAAGATACCCGGGCCGTTATCGGGGGCGAGGGCAACGGAGGGGTGATTTATCCCGCCAGCCATTATGGACGCGATGCGTTGGTAGGCATTGCCTTGTTCCTGTCGCACCTGGCGAAGAAAAAGATGAAAGTAAGCGAGTTGCGGGCAACGTATCCGCCTTATTTCATTTCCAAGCAGAAAGTGCAGCTTACTCCCGAAATCGATGTAGATGCCATCCTGGCAAAAGTGAAAGAGCATTTTTCACAGTACGACATTACCGACATCGACGGTGTGAAAATAGACTTTCCCGATAAGTGGGTGCACCTGCGTAAATCGAACACCGAACCCATCATCCGGATTTATTCGGAAGCCCACACGATGGAGGAAGCCGAAGCGCTGGGTGCCGAACTGATTTCGATTATTCATAAGATGTGTTGATAATTCCGGGCATTTAATCCTGTCCGGAATGGAGCGAATATACGCGCGGAACTACAGGCGATGATGCGAATCGACTGTAATTCCGCGCCTTTTTTATTAATAAATCTATCTGAAAAATACAAATAGCATCATGCGAACACATTGGATTTTTATTCTGGCGCTTTGTGCAGCCACAGGCATGCAGGCGCAACAAACGCAGCAAAAAGCCTTTTGGAGTGAAGATTTTTCTTCCGGACGCTTACCCGACGGGTGGGCCGTAGCCGATTCGAGCGGTACGGGAAAGTGCGAATGGATGGTAACCGACCAGCCTTATCCCGGTTCGTTCCAGTTTAACCAGCAGGCGCCTCCCATCGCTTCGGCCAGCCGGGGTTACCATTTGCAGTACCGTCCCGGCGTAGTTACGGGCGAAGAGGTAACCAAGTGGAACCAACGGCGCGAATATCCGGATGCTTACGTGCAAACCGCTCCTATCGATTGCCGCGGCAAAGATAAGGTTTTACTTACCTTCCAGCATGCGTTTCGTTGGAACAACTGGTTTACCCGCGAGAAAAACGCCGGCCTGTTCGTGGAAGTGAGCAACGACAACATGCATTGGACGAGCTACGAGGTAACCGCCTCCATCCCGGCCGTAACCAGCGTGCATACTCCCGTAACGGAAGAACTGAATATCACGGACGTGGCCGCCAATCAGCCGGCGGTATCCATCCGTTTCTTCTGGAAAGGCATTTTTTCGTGGTATTGGATGATCGACGATATCGCCCTCACCGAGCCGCTGGATAAAGATGTGGCGCTGGTAGAACTTACCTCGCACCGTCCGGAAGGCAATACATTTACGCAATCGGATACGTTGCGGGTAAAAATCAAAAACGTAGGCTCGTGTACGTTGGATGCCGATTTCTGTCTGAAAGCGGTAATCGACGGAAAAGACGAGTTAACGGTTACCGTGCCGGCCGTTACACATCCGGTGCCTTTTAACGCCGAAACCGAAGTGGCGTTTCCACCCGTTTCCCTGGAGAAGGGTCAGGCTCGCATACTATCCGGATAGCG
The DNA here is from genome assembly GCA_020860905.1 of Parabacteroides sp. Classification (GTDB taxonomy): domain Bacteria; phylum Bacteroidota; class Bacteroidia; order Bacteroidales; family Tannerellaceae; genus Parabacteroides_B. The sequence goes on from JAJBTJ010000239.1 coordinate 3,461, forward strand.
GCAGAGTTGCCGGGCGACAGGCGCTCGTCGAACGATACGCTCGAAACCAAACTGTATGCATCCGAAATGACGTTGGGCGATGTAACGGCTTTCCGGAAAATCTCTCCCCGGGAGTTCGAGTTCGAGAGCAATTATTCCAAACTCAAGGTGGCTTTTCATCGCGACGATATTTTTCGTATCTGGCTGGCTCCCGACGGCGAGTATACCAACCCGGCGGCAGACGAAATCGTAATAGATTACGAGCTCCGTCAGCCGGGAGTGAAACAGTCTGAAACCCGGGAGTATTATAAATTGCAAACCCGTACGAATGTGTTGCGCGTGTATAAAAAGCCGCTCCGGTTCGCCTTGTACGACAGAAATGATAAAACGTGCGTATGGGAAGAAGTGGGCCCGCTCACCTTCGGTACGAAAACATACCAGCAAATCAAGCGGCAGCCTGACGAATATTTTTACGGTTGCGGCATGCAGAACGGTTATTTCTCGCACCGCGATAAAGACATCTTAATCGAAGTGGGAGGCGGCTGGGACGACGGCGCCCGCTCCAATCCGGCACCTTTCTTTATGAGCTCGAAAGGGTGGGGCGCTTTCCGGAATACGTTTACGCCGGGCAAATATTCCTTCCGCGATACGCTGAACCTGTCGCACGATGAAAACCGCTTCGATTGTTTCTTCTTTACCGGCTCTTCCATGAAAGACGTGTTGAACCGGTATACCGATATTACCGGCAAGCCGTTTATGCCTGCCATGTGGATGCTCACGATGGGCGATGCCAACTGTTACAACAAGCCGGAGCAACGTACGGGCTGGCCGCAAACTACGCCGGACGTAATCAAGCTGGTGGCCGACAAATACATCGAATACGATATGCCGCGCGGCTGGATTTTACCGAACGACGGCTACGGTTGCGGCTATGTCCGGTTAGACAGCGTAGTGCAGGAATTGCAAAAACGGGGAATCAAAACCGGGTTATGGACCGAGAACGGGGTGGATAAAATCGCCACGGAGGTAGGTAAATACGGCTCGCGATTATGTAAGCTCGATGTGGCTTGGGTAGGCGACGGCTACGAGTTCGCCCTGAACGGTGCCCGCGCCGCATTCGAGGGAATAGAAAAGAACAGCAACGAGCGGGGATTCGTGTGGACGGTTTGCGGCTGGGCGGGCACCCAGCGGTATGCTACCGTATGGAGCGGCGACCAGAGCGGCAACTGGGAGTATATCCGTTTCCATATCCCCACTTTAATCGGGTCGGGATTGTCGGCGCAGAATGCGGCCACCGGCGATGTCGACGGCATTTTCGGCGGAAGCGCCCGTACCTACACGCGCGACTTGCAGTGGAAATGTTTTACGCCTATCCTGATGGGGATGAGCGGTTGGGCCGAAGTAAATAAGCAACCCTGGAATTACGGCGAGCCGTATACTACCATCAACCGCGATTTCCTGCGCCTGAAGATGCGGATGAATCCGTATTTTTACAGTTATTGCCGCGAAGCTCACACCACCGGCGTGCCCACGGTACGGGGGATGGTACTGGAGTTTCCGGAAGACACCGTTACCTGGGGAACGGAAACGCAGTACCAGTTTATGAGCGGCGAATGGCTGATGGTGGCCCCTGTGTATACCAAGAAAGCCTGGGGTACGGTGCGCGACAGCATTTATTTTGCCAAGGGAGCGAAGTGGTTCGATTACTGGAGCGGCAAGGAATACGAGGGGGGTACGTGGCTCGATACATACAAATGTGCGTTGGATAAGCTGCCTGTGTTCGTAAGAGGCGGAGCTATCATCCCGTTGTATCCGCAAATGAATTATGTATGGGAGCGGCCAGCCGATACGCTGACGTTACAGTTGTGGCCTTCGGGCAAGTCGCAGTTCTGTTTATACGAAGACGACCAGATTACCCGCGACTACCGCGACGGTAAATTTGCCGAAACCTGGATTCGGGTAAGTGCGCCGGAAGCAGGTGCGGGCGAAACCGTAATCCGGGTAGATGCCGCTAAAGGCGATTTCGCCGGCCGGCTCAAGGAGCGTACGTATGTGTTCGACGTGCAGGCTTCGGGTTGTCCGGAAAAGCTCACCCTGAACGGAAAGGCGTTGCCGCTTTATTATACGGCGCTCGAATTGGACGAGGCAGGCGAAGGGTATTATTTTAATCCCGACGACCGTGGCGGCCGTTTAACGGTGAAAGTGGCGCCGGTATCGACGGATAAACCGCTGGAGTTGAAATATGCGTTGTAATTCCGGGTGTAAGGATAAAAAAGGGGCTGAAAGCCCCTTTTTTGTTTCTTCCGGTTTAAATACGGATTTTCAGTGAATAGGAGCTTTTCCCAGCTTACCCGGATAAACCCGGTTTCAGGCTGTCCTTTTTATCCGTTCATCGTAATGAAAACTGTATCCTTAGCTTGCGGATGTCCGTCCTTAAGTTACGGATGTCCGTCCGCAGGCTGCGGACGAACATCCGCAGTACTGCGGATACAGTTTTTATCCACATAAAACCGGTTTTCGTTCAGCATAAAAAAGAATAAACCCGGTGAACGAATCGCTTTTAAAAAAAATACTGTTTCTCGTTTGTATTACCCCCGTTCGGGCCGTTAAATCTCGTTTTCGGGGGTATGTTTAAAAATGCGATATAGGCAATTGATTATCAATAAATCAATTGCCTATATCGCATGATTTCCGGAATCTCCCTAAATCGGAGGAAGGAAGAATCGTCCGGTTCAATCTTCCGTATCGAAATCGAAGTCGAAATCGAAGCCGTCATCAGCTATTCCATCGGGTAAGCTGTCGGGCGAAGCGAACTGTTCCAGCTCGCGGCGGTCTTTTTTGGTGGGGCGTCCGGTACCTTTGGCGCGGTTTACGAATCCCGAAATCCGGTTCAGTTCCAGAATCTCGTATTGGTCGGGCGTGGTAACGTTTTCGAGGAACTGCGGAACAAGTTTAGCACCCATCCGTTTGTCGGTAAGGGCAAGCACCTTGAACGAATATGTAACCGGCGGCTTGCGTACCTGGATTACGTCGCCTGCTTTAATCATGCGCGACGACTTTACCGGTACGCCTCCTATCATGATACGTCCCTTTTTGCATGCCTCCGAGGCGATGGTTCGCGTTTTAAATATCCGCGTGGCCCACATCCATTTATCTATCCGTACTTCTTCCATCCTTATTTGTTATTGAATTGGTTCATCGTGTTTTGCACGCCCGCCAGGCAGAAACTCTTGATTATCTCGATAGCCCGTTCCAGCCGGAGCGGCATTTCTTTTTGTTGCTCAGCGGTAAAACGGCTCAACACGTAGTCGATTTGCCCCCCTTTCGGAAAGTCGTTCCCGATTCCGAAGCGCAGCCGGGCGTAATTTGCCGTGCCTAATACCTCCTGGATGTTTTTCAATCCGTTATGCCCTGCATCGCTTCCTTTGGGTTTCAACCGGAGCGTACCGAAGGGCAGCGCCAGGTCGTCTACCAGAACCAACAGGTTTTCACCCGGAATGTTTTCTTTTTGCAACCAATAGCGAACTGCATTTCCGCTCAGGTTCATAAACGTAGACGGCTTGAGCAAGAGCAACGAGCGTCCTTTCAACTTCATTTCGGCGGTGGCCCCGTAGCGGTTGCCCGAAAAGAAAACGCCGGCTTCGGAAGCCAGGGCATCCGCCATCATAAACCCGATGTTGTGCCGGGTTTCGTGGTATTCGGGGCCTATGTTTCCTAACCCGGCAATTAAATATTTCATCTCGCTTGGTATTGGGGGAGTCGTTGCTTTCTTTCCGGCGGTTCTTACCATGCCCGCCAACCATTTATCTATTCGCATGTCGGCATACCTCCCTTGTTTTGTTACTGAAAAATAGGGCGAACCGGGCGCAGAAGCAAAACTTGTTTTACTGATGCCGGGGTGCAGCCTGTTTTTCTCTTTTTTATAGAAAAAAGAGGAGCCTATTTTCCCGATGAAAAATAATACTCCTCTTTATATAAAGTTCGATTTATCTCGAATTAATTGGCCTTGGCAGCGGCACCTCTGGCGGCACGCGTCAACTTCACGGCGCAAACCACGGCGTTCTTGGCGTTCAGCAGTTCAAGGTTGTCGAACGACAGCGAACCTACCTGCAACGTTTTGCCTAAGCCCAGGTGATCGATATTTACCACTAATTTTTCGGGAATTTGCTTGTAAAGCGCTTTTACTTTCAGCTTTCTCATTTCCTGGCTCAGCTTACCACCGGCTTTTACACCTTCCGCGTGGCCTTCCAATACTACCGGAACTTCCATTACGATGGGCTTGGTTTCGGATACTTCCAAGAAGTCGATGTGTAAAATAGCATCGCTTACCGGGTGGAACTGGAGGTCTTTCAGGATAGCATGCGTCGTTTTGCCGTCTATCGTTAATTCTACGATGTAAATTTCCGGCGTGTAAATCAGTGTACGAACCGCGTCGTTGGCAACCTGGAACGTAATTTCTTTTTCTCCGCCGTACAAAACAGCCGGAATCATGTTTTCTTTACGAGCGGCTTTTGCTGCTTTTTTACCGAGTTCGGTTCTCGGGGTTCCTGATAACTGGAATGTCTTCATTGTTTTTAATTTTTTGTGTTACTCAAAATTAGACCTTTTGCTTTCTAATTTCCCATCACACGAGAGGAGGTGTAAAAAGCGGTGCAAAGATATTTCTTTTTTATGAATCTGCCAACAGATAGCTTGTTTTCTTTACGGAAAGAACTGCTTTACCCTGGCTTCCGTTGCCATCCACAATGCTTTTTGCTGCGGATTATCCAACAGGCGGCGCGGTATTTTTTTCTGCCGGCAACTGGCAAAGCACCCTCCCGAAACTACGCCGCCCTCTTTTTCCAAGGCTAAATAAATGGCGGTGGCCGCCCCTTGTTGCGGCGTGCGGATAAACGGACGGAAAAATACATCCGTGAGCGGGTCGAACCATTGGTGCATGGTGATGATATCGGTGTTTACGATTCCCGGATCGGCAGCGTTGACGCTGATTTTTCGTGCATGTACCCGCTCGGCCAGCTCCATCGTAAACCAAAGCAACGCTAACTTCGTGTTGCTATATACCGGGATGCGGAAAAAAGCGCCGTTACGTCCTTCTTCGAAAAAGCGGCTTTCGATTTTTCCGATGGCGTAGGTACACGATACCGTATTCACGATGCGGCTCCCTTCCGGCATCGACGGCAATAACAAACGGGTAAGCAGGTACGGGCCCACATAGTTTACGCTTACCGTATTTTCAAGCCCGTCTTCCGTCCGGCTGAAGCCGGTACCCATTGTCCCTGCGTTATTCATCAGCAGCGTAACGGGAACCGCCAGTTGGCGGATAGCTTCTGCAAACCGGGCAACGGAAGCAAGCGAACGCAGGTCGAGCGGGTACACTTCCACGGCCGGGTTGCCGCTTTCCCGCTTTATTCTTTCGCATACCGGCACGGCTTTCCCGGGCGAAAGGCACGCCATCACCACGCGGTACCTGGCTGTGGCCAGTGCGGCGGTAATTACTTGGCCCATTCCTCCGTCGGCCCCGGTAACGATTGCTAACCCTGTGCGTATCATCAGTAAATAAATGGAAATATGCGTTTTCGGTTGCCTACCTGCTCCGCGCCGAACGTTTCCCGGTATTTCCGGTATATAGCGTTGGCACGCGGCATCAGGTTGGCGAAAGTCCACCAGGCGAATACGGCGCCGCTCCACGACCAGGTAAGTACGGCGAATCCGCACCACTCTACTATTTCGCCGAAATAGTTGGCCGACGTAACATATTTGTACAGCCCTTTTCGGGGTAAGTAATGGTTCGTGTCGCCCGGTTTACGCAGGTTACGGATTACCTGGTCGGACCGGATATTGATAAACATGCCGGTAAAAAATAAAATGGTACCGCATATAAATTGCGGTGTGCCGAGCCAGGCCGGCGTATACAAACCGGCCGGCGCTAAATAGAAAATCCATTCGCCCTGCATGTAACCGTTCAATACGTTGAATACAACGGCCATTAACAGGATGCCCAGTGGCATTCGGCTTTTCCCTTTTATCAGGAAAGGATAAATAAACGCCCGTTGGAAATAGTGCAGTTGGAAGAAAAGGAAAAATACCAGCGGAACGAGTTCCCGCTTGCGGGGCGAACCGAGCCACAGAAGCAGCATCACCACGAATACTACTGCTTCCATCAGGCACCATCCCGCCTTGTTCGGGACGGAAGGCCCCCACTTCCGGTCGAACAGTATCCCGTAGCCGGCGTCGACAAAGTAAAGGGCGATAAAAATTACCAGGGCGGATACCGCCATCCCGGCCAGAAAAATATCGAATGTTTCTATATTCATGGTAATCCGGATGTAAGCGCCGGCTTATTTTCCGGCGTATTCCGGTAGCGAAGATAGCAAAAAAAAGCGAAAAGGAAGCGGGAAGGAGAGAAAATCAACGTTGCAGAGAGTAAGCTCCCGTCAAAGCGGGCAAGTCGACACTGGCAGGGAGGCCTGTCTGCTTCCGGCGCGGAAACCGGTATGTTTACGAAGGGGTATAAACGAACCACGTAGAATAAACGCGGACAAACCGGTTTATTCTACGTGGCACGAGTATCAATAAAAAATATATTTCTGTTTTTTAATCTTCCTCGTATTGATAACACATGTAAATCAATACCAGTTGATTGTTGATTATTTTATAAATAATCCGGTGTTCCGTGTTGATGTTCCGGGCAAAACATCCGGCCAGTTCGTCACGCAGTTTGGTAGGCTTTTCCTTGCCGGAAAACGGCGTGCGCACGATTTCGCTGATCAGTTTGTTGATCGTAGCGATAAGACGGCGGTTGCGGGTGGCTTTCCATTCTTTGTAATCCTGGATTGCGGTAGGAGTCATCATCACGTTAATCGATTTATTT
>JAJBTJ010000130.1:0-35685 GCA_020860905.1 Parabacteroides sp.
AGGCGGCACCTCGGCATAATCAAAGCAGGGTTTTGCTTTATGCGCGCGGCTTGCACTATTTTTCTTCGAAAGAACGATCGGGAATCTAAAAGAAAGGAAATGAAACGGGTAAATAAAGAACTTACGTTTTCTTTAGCGGTTCTTCTGCTTTGCATAGGAGCTATCGGATACTTTCTGAACGAAATCCAAAACAAAAAAACGAATACCCGTACGGACTTATTCACCTTGATTCCGCCCGAAAGTTATGCCGTGCTTTATATCGGCAATGCCGTTTCGTTCCGGCAGTTTTTACAGCAACCGGCCGTTTCCCGGCTTTTCGAACGGCATCTGCCTGCCTCCTATTTATCCATCATCCGGAATGCAGGGACGCATACCGCGTTCCTGGTGGCTTTCAGCCCGGAAGGCTGCCTGTTATACGGCAATCCGGACAACCACCATTTTTCCGTAATAAAGAAAAAGGTGTACGAAGAGCCGGCCGCACGTTATTCTCCGCTCAGGCAAAAGTACGCCGGGAGCGAATTGGTATATTATCCCACCGGAGGAAAAGATTTTTTAGGCTACTTTTATCAAGACGGAATCCTGATGACCGGGTACAATAAAAAGTTACTGGAAAAATCGGTATTACAGCATAAGATAGTCCACGCGCCGGATGCAGTACTGGAGTTGCTGCGAAAGGAAACGAACAGGAACGTGCCGGTTAACTTTCTTTTCCGGGCGCAGCAATTCGACCTCGACCTCTCGCTCGACTCCCTACGCTTGTTTACCGGACGGAACGGATGGGTAAGCGCCGATTGCACCCTGCAACACGATACCTTATGCGCTTTCGGCTCCGTTCCGCTGGACGCCCCGGATGCGAAAGCGATTAACGACTCGGTTACGCGCCTGTTCGCTGATACGCTCGAACGCCGGTTACACGGGCTGATTCCGGATTTGAGCTTCCATACCCAGTTTAGTAAGGAAGGCAATCAACTCTATTATGCCGTTTCGGGGCACTCCGTTTCCACCGTCAATCCGTCGTACGAATAATAAACGCCCGGCGGAAGCTCTTTTTCTACTACGGCATGTAATCCGATTTTGTGGCTCATGTGGATAAAATAGGTTCGCTTCGGATGCAGGCGGTTTACGATTTCGAGCGCCTCGTTCACAGAAGCATGCGAAGGATGAGGTGTATGCCTTAACGCGTCGATTACCAACACGTCTAAATGCTGTAATCTGGAAAATTCGGATTCCGGAAGCGTTTTCAAATCGGTAAGGTAAGCAAAGCATCCGATGCGGAACCCCACAATCGGCAGCGAGCCGTGCATCACCCGGACAGGAATGATTTCGATTCCCGCAACCGTGAAAGGTTTGCCGGCTTCTATTTCGTTCAACGTTATCTTCGGTACTCCCGGATAAGGATTTTCTTTAAACACGTAAGGAATACGGTTGCGCACCGCCCGGGCTACTTCCGGTTCCAGGTAAACGGGAATTTCGTGGTGGTGGCGGCAAAACGGGCGCAAATCGTCGAGGCCGCCCACATGGTCGTAATGCTCGTGCGTAACCAGCACGCCGTCTAAACGGTCGATACCGGCACGGATAGCTTGCCAGCGAAAATCGGGTCCGCAATCGATAAGGATGCTTTTTCCTTGCGTACGCACCCATACCGACGACCTCAACCGCCAGTCGCGCTCGTCACGGCTGGTACACACTTCACACCGGCATCCTATCTCGGGATTACCCGTAGAAGTACCTGTTCCTAAAAACGTAATTTTCATCCTCTTAACAAATATATTTCACCTCCGGCGTAAGCGTTATCCCGAACCGCGAAGCGACCGTTTCCATAATCACGTCTGCCAGCAAAGCGATTTCCGAACCGCTGGCATTGCCTAAGTTGACTAACACCAACGCTTGTTTGTGATATACGGCTGCATTGCCGTAGCTCTTTCCTTTGAACCCGCATTGCTCGATTAGCCAGCCTGCCGGAATCTTGACTTTATTTTCCGGAGCCGGATAAGAGGGGATTTCCGGGAATTCGCTTTTCAGCCGGTCGAACTGCTCGACGGATACTACCGGGTTCATAAAGAAACTACCGGCATTGCCCAATTGTTCCGGGTGGGGCAATTTAGCCTGCCGCACAGCTAGCACCGCTTCGCGGATATTCGGCAACGAGATTTCGGGATACCGGGAAAGTTCCCGGCCGAGATTTCCGTACGAAAGGGAAAAACGGGGCTGCTTATCCAACCGGACGGTAACGTACGCCACGATATATTGATTGTCGTACTCCCGCTTGAATATACTGGAGCGGTATCCGTATGCGCATTCCGCATTCGTAAACACGTGTTTTTCGAGCGTAGGGATATGGTAAGCCTCTACCGTTTCGAGCACATCCTTGAATTCCACCCCGTAAGCTCCGATATTCTGGATAGCGGCCGCCCCGGTTTCACCCGGAATACCCGAAAGATTTTCTATGCCGCCCCATCCGTTCGCAACGGCATGTTTCACCAGGTCGTCCCACACTACCCCCGAGCCGACACGAAGATAAACGTGCTCGTTGGCTTCTTTCACAACCGTAATATCCCCTATGCGCGAATGCAGGATAATGCCGTCGAAATCATTCAGAAACAGAAGATTGCTACCGCTTCCGATATGGATTTTATTGCATTCCATAAAATATTCGTCGCGCAATGCGGTTTGTAGCTCTTCTTCCGTATCGTACTCGAGAAACCAACGTGTTTTTACAGGCAAATGAAACGTATTATGTTCTTCCAGCGAATAATTCTGTTTAATTTCCATGCGTATGTGGTATTTTTGTTTCTTTCATCCGGCAAATGTATGGATATTCCGTTAATAGCAGGCCGGTACTTCCGTTATTTATAGGTAAAAACAGATTGCCTGTGTATAACCCGGACAGGGGGGACATAAAAAAGGAGTTATTATTTAAAATAACCCCATTCGATTAATAGATGTTTTCCTACTGTTTCCAAACAGCGCATCACGAACTTTTTCATTTTTCTTTTCGTTTAAAACATGTTTTACAGCACAAAAGTACTGCATTATTTTCAATTATACATCCTGATACGAGACAAAATTTCTCTTTATCGAAAAACAGCAGGCTGGGTTCGACCGTTGGCTCGACGTAGCTTTCTTTTCCGCCCGCCACGAAGGGCGTGGACCGCCGGCATTCCGGTATTCTTGTTTAAAACATTAATTATCAGTTAAATAAAAAACAAACAGAAATCATGGCTTGTTTTTATCCTGTAACGACATATAAAACAAGCAAGATATGGAAAATAAAACAAATACCCAGATACCGAATCCCCTCACCCAATATTATAGCGGGGGATACGAAGTACAGCAACAACCGGCTCCGGGCATACAAGCCGATATGCATCCGAAGCCCGATTGCGGAGAAGAAAGTTACCGGGGATGCTGCAAGCTGACAGGCCGGAAAGCTTTAGTTACGGGAGGCGACTCGGGGATAGGCCGCGCCGCCGCTATTGCTTATGCCCGCGAAGGCGCCGACGTAGCCATCAATTACCTCCCGGCAGAGCAACGGGATGCCGAGGAAGTAAAGAAATACATCGAAGAAGCCGGCCGGAAAGCCGTACTGATTCCGGGCGACATCAGCGACGAGAACTTTTGCAAGCAGTTGGTGGAAGAAGCTCACGAGCAACTGGGCGGCCTCGATATTATCGCCTTAGTTGCCGGGAAACAGGTAGCGGTAAAGAATTTCGAAGACATTCCGACGGAACAGTTACTCAAAACGTTCGAAGTAAACGTTTTCTCCCTGTTCTGGATTCTGCAACCGGCGCTCAAGTACCTGCCGGCCGGTGCCTCTATTATTACCACCACTTCCATCCAGGCGTACCGTCCCAGCGAAACGCTGTTGGATTATGCGGCCACCAAGGGCGCCATCATGGCCTTTAGCCGGGCATTGGCCAAGCAGTTGGCCAAGAAAGGTATCCGCGTAAATGCGGTAGCTCCGGGCCCCATCTGGACTGCGTTGCAGGTAAGCGGCGGCCAGCCGCCCGAAAAACTGAAAGAATTCGGCAGCACCACCCCGCTCCAACGGGCCGGACAACCGGCCGAGTTAGCCGGCGTATACGTATTTTTGGCTTCGCCCGAGTCGAGCTACGTAACGGCCGAGGTATACGGAGTTACGGGCGGTAACCATACCTTTTGACGAAAAGAAACGAAGAAAACCGGACACGAAGACACTCAGGCGGAAACAGCCGGAAGTACGATAGAAAAACGACGCATTCCGCCTGTTTTCGTGTTTATTTCTTTTGCTACCGGTGGCGGCATACACTCCGGGAACTGCCGTTTTGCCGCCCCGGATAACAATTGTTATACCTCCGCCTCCTTATTTATCCGAAAAAAATTTTACTTTTGTAGATAAATCAAAACGCACCGAAGATGAAGTATAAACTATTGGTACTCGACATTGATGGTACACTAACAAACGACCAAAAGGAAATCACCCCGCGTACCCGGAACGCGTTGCTGCAAGTGCAACACATGGGTGTTCAAATCGTACTGGCTTCCGGACGCCCTACCCAAGGAATCGTCCCGTTGGTCGAAGCACTGGAACTGAACCACTTCGGCGGTTATATCATGGCGTTTAACGGAGGACGCATCGAAAACTGTAAAACCGGCGAGCTCATTTTCCGCAAAAAGCTCGATTTGCAGCTACTTCCCTACCTTTACCGCGAAGGTAAACGGAATAATTTCTCCATCCTTTCGTATGACAAAGATTCCATCCTGTGCGAAAAAGAAGACGACGAATACGCCGTGATGGAGGCCGCTATCAATAAAATGCCCATCCGGAAAGTAGACAACCTCATCGAGGCGGTGGATTTCGAGCCGTATAAATTTATGTACGGTGGCGACCCGGAAGCGATTGCCGAAACGGAACAGCGTTTCCAGAAACACCTGGCCGGCGTAATGGACGTATACCGTTCGGAACCGTTCTACCTCGAATTGGTGCCTTCGCACGTAAACAAAGGCGATTCGCTGAACATCCTGCTCGACAAAATCGGGATTAAGGCCGACGAAATCATTGTAATCGGCGACGGATTCGCCGACCTTACCATGATGGAAGTGGCGGGCAAAGGCATTGCGATGGCCAATGCACAGGAATCGGTTAAACTGTGCGCCGACGACGTTACGGCTTCGAACAACGAAGACGGGATAGCGCTGGCGGTTGAAAAATACATCCTCTCGCCTATCCGCACCTCCAAAATTCCGCTCGAACAACTCAACGCCCGTACCCGCCACGCTTTGATGGGTAACCTGGGAATCCAGTATACATACGTTTCGGAAGACCGGGTAGAGGCCACGATGCCCGTAGACGAGCGTACCCGGCAACCGTTCGGTATTTTGCACGGGGGTGCTACGCTGGCTCTGGGCGAAACGGTAGCCGGACTGGGCTCGATGGTGTTGTGTGCGGCCGACGAAATCGTAGTAGGAATGCAGGTTAGCGGCAACCACGTGTCGTCGGCTCACGAAGGCGACACGGTCAGAGCAGTGGGAACCATTATCCATAAAGGACATACTTCGCACGTTTGGAATGTCGACGTATTTACCTCTACCGGGAAATTAGTCTCTTCCATCCGCGTAATAAACAGTATTTTAAAGAAGAGATGACAGAATTTTGCACAGAAGCGCGCACAGGCATCGATACGCTTACGGAAAAAGATTGTTGCCTGGCGCTCTTCCGTTTACCTTTTACCAGTGACCCCGTGTGTATGATACAAAGCACGGGGTCGCCGGCATTTTTAAGCGACATAAGCCGCCTGAACGGACAAACCGGATTTGTTTTCGCTCCGTTCGCCCTGTCGCAGAATTATCCGCTTATCCTGATGCAGCCCGATATACGGCTCTCGGGACAGGCGGTTATCGGGCGCCTCGGAGAATTGCCGCAACTTAAGCGGTTACAACTCCCGTCGGACACGGCCCGGGAAGAAGAAGAGGCCTCCGGAGCAGCCTACCCATTCGAGCGGTATGCCGCTGTTTTTCCATCCTTCCTGCGTCCGTTACGACAACACACGTTCGGCAAGTTAGTGCTTTCGCGCACCCAGACTTGTGAAAAAGGAAGCGGCTTCTCGGCTTCGTCCGCTTTCTTCAAGGCATGCAGGCAGTACCCGTCCGCTTTCGTTTACCTGTTCCACTCGCCGCATACCGGCACTTGGTTAGGCAGCTCGCCCGAGCCCTTGTTATCGGTCGATAACCGGCAAGGGCACACCGTTGCATTGGCCGGAACGAAGAAAATGCCCTCCGCTCCCGGCGAGGTTGTGCGATGGGACAAAAAGAACCGGTACGAACAACAGGTAGTAAGCGAGTACATCCGTACCCGGTTGCTTTCGTACGGGCTTACCTGGCGCGAAGAAGGCCCCCGTACCACACAGGCCGGCAAGATATGCCATTTGCTCACCGACTTTTACTTCGACCTGGCAGATACCGGCCGGCTCGGCGACTTGCTGGCGTTGCTCCACCCCACGCCGGCCGTTTGCGGCGTACCGAAGGAAGCGGCTATCCGGCATATCCTCGAAAACGAAGGATACGACCGGGGGTATTACAGCGGCTTTACCGGCTGGTTGGTTCCCGGCGGCAAAAGCGACCTGTTCGTAAACCTGCGCTGCATGCAAATCGGGCGCAAACGGCTTACTTTATATGCGGGCGGGGGCATTATGCCCGACTCGGACGTCAGGACGGAATGGTACGAAACCGAAAACAAGCTACAAACGATGCTTACGCTACTGGAATAAACCGTTTTTCATTTACCGAACAACTTATGTACTCGAATAAAAAAAACATACTTCAACTCGTTGCCTTGCTGCAACAAGCCGGCATCGACCATATCGTGTTGTCGCCGGGGTCGCGTAACGCCCCGCTTATCCATACCTTCGCCGGGCATCCGTACTTTACTTGTTTTACGGTGGTAGACGAGCGAAGCGCCGCTTTTTTCGCTCTGGGAATGATACAAAAGCTACAACGGCCTGTGGCTATCTGCTGCACTTCGGGTACCGCCTTGCTGAATTACGGCTCGGGAGTAGCCGAAGCGTTTTACCAGCAACTCCCTTTATTGGTTATTTCGGCCGACCGTCCGCAAGCCTGGATCGGCCAGATGGACGGGCAAACGCTGCCCCAGCCGGGCATCTTCCGTACGCTGGTTAAAAAATTGGTGCAACTGCCGGAAATTCATACGGAGGAAGAAGAATGGCTTTGCAACCGCCTGATTAACGAAGCACTTATCGAACTCACGCGCCATGGCAACGGGCCGGTACATATCAATATTCCGCTGGACGAACCGTTATTCGAATTTACGGCCGAAACGATACCGGAAATACGCAGAATACACTATTATCCGTCGCAAACCCCGGCGCCGGCCTGCACCGAACAATTCAAAACCGACTGGCAGCGCTATGCCAAAAAGATAGTCATCGTGGGGCAAGCCTCTTTCCCCGCTGCTACCCGGGAACTGTTACGCCGGATAGCGCAGCAGGCGGATTGTGTGGTGCTGGCCGAGCATACCGGCAACCTGCCGTACCCGGAAGTTATCGGTAACTTCGACGCCTTGCTTTATACGCTTCCGGCAGAAGAGAAAAAACGATTCGCTCCCGAGCTGGTCATCACCCTCGGCGGCCATATCGTATCCAAACGCATCAAACAGCTTTTGCGCGGCAATCTCCCGCAAGCCCACTGGCACATCGGGGAAAAGGGAGACATTCCCGATTTGTTCCGGGCGCTTACCTGCATAGCGGAAGGCGACCCGGCGCCGTTGCTCCAGGCGATATGCCGGCCGGAGCCACAGCCGGGAAGCAGTGCTTTTTACCGGTTATGGCGAGAACATTCGGACGCGCTCGCCGCAAAAGCCGCCCAGATACGGGAACGAGGCTTCCCGTTTTCGGACTTGTCGGTTACCTCGTATTTCATGGAGGCGTTGCCCGAAGGGGCGGTGTTGCAACTGGCTAACAGCTCGCCGGTACGGAATGCGCAACTCTTCCCGCTCAAGCCGGGCGTCGAAGTATATTGTAACCGGGGCGCCAGCGGCATCGACGGCAGCATGTCTACGGCCGCAGGATACGCCAGCATACACAATGGGCCGGTATACCTGCTTATCGGCGACCTGAGCTACTTGTACGACCTGAATATCCTGTATAACGGAACGATTCCCGACAACTTGCGCATCGTACTGTTGTATAATAACGGAGGGGAAATTTTCCGGGCGCTACCCGGATTAAACCGCTCGGACAAGCTGGAACGGTATGTTTGCCAGGCTGCGGACGTGAGGGAAAGCCGGTTGCCTTTTCCCGGGAAACGGTTGTTTCCGGACGACGGCGCCGAACGTATCCGGCAGACTATCCGGGAGATGGAAGCGCCCGACGCTCCCTGCAAATACGTGGCCGTAATTACCGCCGGAGCAGATAACAGCGACGTGCTGCGGAATTTTTATCATCAACTAAAAGACTCGACTATATGAAAAGAGAATGGAAAACGATTAAGGAGTACGAGGATATTCTTTTCGACTTCTTCGAAGGAATTGCGCGGATTACTATCAACCGGCCGCATTACCGCAACGCTTTTACGCCTACTACCACGGGCGAGATGAGCGACGCGCTGGCTATCTGCCGCGAATGCGCGGATATTAACGTGGTGGTGTTGACCGGCGCCGGCGACAAGGCTTTTTGCTCGGGCGGCGACCAGAACGTGAAAGGGAAAGGGGGCTACATCGGGAAAGACGGGGTGCCGCGCCTGAGCGTGCTCGACGTGCAGAAACAAATCCGCTCGATTCCCAAACCGGTTATCGCGATGGTAAACGGGTATGCTATCGGGGGCGGCCACGTGTTGCAAGTAGTGTGCGATTTATCTATCGCTTCCGAAAACGCCGTTTTCGGACAAACCGGTCCGCGTGTAGGTAGTTTCGATGCGGGTTTCGGTTCCTCGTACTTAGCGCGTTGCGTAGGACAAAAAAAAGCGCGCGAAATCTGGTTCCTCTGCCGCCAGTATTCGGCTCGGGAAGCGTTGGATATGGGGCTGGTTAACAAGGTAGTGCCACTTGAGCAGCTGGAAGACGAGGTGGTAGACTGGGCCAAAACCATGATGCTGCACAGCCCGCTGGCGCTCCGGATGATTAAAGCGGGGCTGAATGCGGAATTAGACGGGCAAGCCGGTATACAGGAGTTGGCCGGCGACGCCACGTTGTTGTATTATCTTACCGAGGAGGCGCAAGAAGGAAAGAATGCGTTCCTGGAGAAACGGAAACCGGATTTCAGCAAGTATCCGAAGTTTCCGTGAGCGGAAGTTTTCTTCGGCCGCTACTAACAGACCGATTTCTTTTCAACAAGGAACGAAGGCAAAAACCGGATTCGCTTTTTCCCTGACAGGGCTGTATGAGCCGTTACTACGGTCGGGACTGTCCCCGGACCGGCCAGGTAACTGCTTGTAGCGGCACAAACGGTTTTATCGCGTATCTTATCACTGACAGCAAAAAATACATGCCTTATGTATTATACGACAACGGTTATTCCACATACCCTGCATTTTAAAAACCCGGCAGGAACTTCACGGGGCACTTACCTTACGCATAACGTTTGGTACGTGACAGTAGCACCTTCCGGTAACGAAAACGGCCGGTACGGTATCGGCGAATGCGCCCCGCTACCGGCACTCAGTTGCGACGACTTACCCGAATACGAAGCGATATTGCAAAACGCTTGCCGTGAATTGGAGTCGACCGGGCAACTCGATACGGAAAAGTTGCGCCCCTACCCGTCTATTCTATTCGGGCTCGAAAGCGCGCTCCTGTATTTGCGGGCGGGAAAGCCGGCATTATGGAACACGCCTTTCTCGCGCGGAGAAGCAGGCATTCCGATTAACGGGTTGATTTGGATGGGGAATTACCGGGAGATGTTCGTCCGCATCGAAGAGAAAATAGAGGCCGGTTTCCGGTGTATCAAGCTGAAAATCGGCTCCATCCGGTTCGACGAGGAACTGGATTTATTAAAGCGTATCCGCACCCGGTTCACCCCGGCCGACATCGAACTGCGTGTAGATGCGAACGGTGCATTCTCGCCTGCCGATGCCATGGAGAAGTTATGCCGGCTGGCGGAACTCGGGCTTCATTCTATCGAACAGCCTATCCGAGCCGGACAATGGAAAAAAATGGCGCGGCTCACCGCCTCCACCCCGTTGCCGATTGCGCTGGACGAAGAACTAATCGGATGTAATACGCCTGAAAGGAAGATACGCTTGCTCGAAACTATCAGGCCGCAATACATCATCCTGAAACCGTCGCTGCACGGAGGTATCGCCGGATGCACCGAATGGGTAGAAGCGGCCGGTAAGGTAAATGCAGGCTGGTGGGTTACATCGGCGCTCGAATCGAATGTCGGGCTGAACGCTATCGCCCAGTGGTGCGCCACGCTGGAGAATCCGCTTCCGCAAGGATTGGGAACCGGCATGCTTTATACCGATAATATACCGTTCCCGCTTTCGGTAAAAGGCGACAAGCTCTGGTTCGACCCGGCGGGTGAAACGGACTTTTCACGTGTGTCGGCCCAAAGTAAAATCACGTTATAACATCCCGGCCTACTCGCATGTTTCGCTTCGATATACAAAAACAAACGCTTACGCTGAAAGGAGTTACGTACTCGTACAGCGAATTGCGGAAGATAGGATGCCACCGCGCTGCCCCCCAGTCACCGTTCGAACAGGATTTGTTCGGGTTCCTGGCGGAATGGTTTTCGCCGTCGCCCGAGATAACGGTACACACGTCGGGCTCTACGGGCGAGCCCAAACCGATTGTAGTACGGAAAGAGCAAATGATGCGAAGCGCGGAAATGACCTGTTCCGTATTGCAACTCCGCGAAAATGACACCGCGCTGCTTTGTCTCCCCCTCAGCTATATTGCGGGAAAGATGGTAGTGGTCAGGGCTTTGATTGCCGGCCTCGACCTATATCCGGTAACGCCCTCGGGGCATCCGCTGGCCGGTTGCGACGTGCCGTTCAGGTTCGCAGCGATGATTCCGTTGCAGGTATACAATTCCCTGCAAGCGGCGGATGAAAAGGAAAAGCTGAAACGAATCGAACGGCTTATTATCGGCGGCGGCGCGGTAGACGCCTCGTTGCAAAACGAATTGAAGGATTTTCCGAATCCCGTATACAGCACGTACGGGATGACGGAGACCCTTTCGCATATCGCATTGCAACAGCTTAACGGCGCGGATGGGGATAACCGGTATCGTCCCTTGCCGAAGGTAACCGTTTCGCTGTCGGACGAAGGTACCCTGACGGTAGAGGCGCCGTTGGTAAACGACTGTAAGCTCGTAACCAACGATGTAGCGCGTATTTATCCGGACGGCAGTTTCGAAATACTCGGCCGGAAAGACAACATCATCAATACCGGCGGCGTCAAAGTACAGGCCGAGGAAGTAGAGAGCCGGCTGAGGGCTTTTATCGACGTGCCGTTTGCCGTGGCCTCGCAACCACATCCGAAGTTCGGCGAAATCGTGGTGTTGCTGATAGAAGGGAATGCGGAATTGCCGGGGCTGAAAGAACGGATGGAAGCATGCCTCATGCCTTACCAAGTGCCGAAAAAAACCGGACGTGTAAACAAGCTTCCCCTTACCGCCAGCGGAAAAATCAACCGGGCGGCCGTAAAACAGTTGGCTCTTACTTTATAGGGATATTCTTTAAATCAAAAAGCACAAGACAACTAATTAATAAATACGCTGTTGCATTTTTTGTATTTTTAAACTTTCCCCTTAAAATACGATTCGACGGCCCAAACGGAAGTAATCCTAACCAAAAACGAATAATGAAGATACAACAATACGTTGGTTTAAGATTTGTTTGCCGAGGGCGCCGGCAGATTAGCCGGGGGCGTCGGCAAACGAAAACAGCAGCATGTAACACAAAAATTCCTTTCGGTTTACCAGCTTAACCTGCACCTTCAGGGAACAGGATAAGTTATACAAAAAACAACCGGCTCGTCGTGAACCGGTTGCTTTTGTATGTTTATTTACTGAATATCCCTTTATAAATAAAGTACCAGTTTCTTATAAAGTTACCTTTTCGCGAGCGCCACATACGGCTGTTCTTCCATAATATTCTTATAAGCCGGGCGGATAATCGGTTTTCCTTCGAAGTTCAGCTCTTCGATGCGGTGGGCACACCAACCCACGATACGCGCCATCGCGAACAAAGGGGTATAAATTTCTTGCGGCAACCCGATCATCTCGTACACGAAACCCGAATAGAAATCCACGTTCGACGATACCCGTTTTCCGCCTTTTCCCTTGAAAGCCGAAAACGTTTCTATGGCTCGCTCTTCCAGCAGCTCGAGAAAATTGAACTCGTCTTCGCGCCCCTTCTCTTTCGCCAGGTCGCGCGCCAGGTCTTTCAACAACACCGCACGCGGGTCGGAAATCGTATATACGGCGTGGCCGATACCGTAAATAAGCCCTTTCTTGTCGTATACTTCCTTTTTCAGCATCCGGGTAAAGTACGCATCGATTTCCTTCGTATCCTTCCAATTGTTGATAGCCTCTTTCAGGTGCTTGAACATATTCGCCACCGCAATATTCGCGCCCCCGTGTAACGGCCCTTTCAACGAGCCGATGCCCGCGGCAATCGACGAATACGTATCCGTACCGGTAGAGCTGGTTACGCGCACCGTAAAAGTAGAGTTGTTACCTCCGCCGTGCTCGGCCTGCAATACCAGCAGCAAATCGAGCGTCCGGGCATCCAACCCGGTGTATTCCCGTTTCAGCATATACAGGAAATTTTCGGCAACCGATAGCTTATCCTGCGGGTGCCAGATATGCAACGAACGCCCTTGCGTACTGTGGCGCAGGATGTTATAGGCATACGCAATGATAGTAGGGAAACGCGAAATCAGCTCGATGGACTGACGCATCAAGTTGTCGCGCGAGGTATCGTCGGGATTCTCGTCGAACGTATACATCTCGAGCACGCATCGGGCGAGAATATTCATAATATTTTGACCTTCGAGGTCGATGATATTCATCTTGGTTTTCTGGCTGAGAGGCATGTTGTCCGAGATAATTCCACGGAAAGTAGCCAACTCTTCTTTATCGGGCAGATGACCCGAAAGGAGCAGGTAGGCAATCTCTTCGAATCCGAACCGTTTTTCCTCGAGCAACGGATGCACCAGTTCCTCGAGGTCGTACCCCCGGTAAAACAATTTTCCCGGGATAGCCTTCAGTCCGCCTTCGGGCAATCGTTCGTAACCCACTACGTTACCGATTTTCGTTAATCCTACCAATACGCCCGAGCCGTCTTCATTACGCAGGCCCCGTTTTACGTTGAACTTCGTGAAAAGCTCGTTGTCTATTTTACACGCACCTTTGGCAAACTCCGATAATTTGTAAATGATATATTCCTTTTTCATACGTATCTGATTTATTGTTTTATACTCCTGTATCACCGGCATTTTACCAGCCGGTCGATAAGCGCTTGTGCGAATCCGGTAGTAGGCAGGCACTGTCCGCCGGGCATCAGCCGGGCCAGGTCGGGCGTAGCTATCCCGGCCTCGAACGTATCTTCCATCGCCCGTACGATGGCCCGCGCCGCCTCCGTCCAGCCTATATACTCGAGCATCATCACCGACGATAACAAAAGAGAAGACGGGTTTACCTGATTCTTTCCGGCGATATTCGGAGCCGTGCCGTGGGTAGCCTCGAAAATAGCGTGTCCGGTATCGTAGTTGATATTGGCGCCGGGAGCGATTCCGATGCCTCCCACCATCGCTGCCAACTGGTCAGAGATATAATCGCCGTTCAGGTTAAGCGTAGCGATTACCGAATATTCATCGGGCATCAGCAAGGTATTTTGCAAAAATGCATCAGCAATCACATCCTTGATGATAATTTTGCCGGCGCTTATGGCCGCAGCCATCGCTTGATTGGCCGCTTCTTCACCCGCTTCTTTTTTAATCTGCTCGAATTGCGGCATGGTAAAGGTTTGAGCCGGAAACTCCTTTTCCGCCGTTTCGTATCCCCACTGCTTGAAACCGCCTTCGGTAAACTTCATGATATTGCCTTTATGCACCAGCGTAACGCTGGGTAAGCGGTTCGTCAGGGCAAACTCGATGGCGGCCCGTACCAGCCGTTGCGAACCTTCTTCCGAAACCGGCTTTACACCGAATGAGGAAGTTTCGGGGAAACGGATTTTCTTTACGCCCATCTCGTTTGTGAGGAATTGCAGGAATTTCCGCGCCTCGGGCGTTCCGGCCTTCCACTCGATTCCGGCGTAGATGTCTTCCGTATTTTCCCGGAAGATGTACATATCTACCTTTTGCGGCTCCCTGACGGGCGAAACCACTCCGCTGAACCAGCGCACCGGGCGCAGGCAGACATATAAATCGAGCTCCTGCCGCAACGCCACATTCAGCGAACGGATGCCGCCGCCGATGGGGGTAGTGAGCGGGCCTTTGATTCCCACCCGGTATTCACGAAACGCCTGCATCGTTTCTTCGGGCAGCCAGCACCCGGTACGCTCGAACGCTTTGCCCCCTGCCAGTACTTCGAGCCACTCGATTTTGCGGGAACCGTTATACGCCTTCTCCACCGCAGCGTTCACTACCAATTGACACACAGGCGTGATTTCGGCTCCTACTCCATCTCCTTCGATAAACGGAATCGTTACCCGGGCAGGCACTACCAACTTTCCGTTTTCTTTCGTAATCTTACTCATATCGCTTTTTATTTACAAGGCTGTTTGATATTCAAGGCAGCACCGGCTTTGAACCAGCCGATTTGCATGTCGTTGTAGGTATGCTCCGCTTCGAAGGAATCGCAGGTGCCGTCGGCATGTTCTGCTATAACGGTAAGCCTTTTCCCCGGGGCAAAGCGCTCCAGCCCCACGACCGACAAGCGATCGGTTTCCCGAATTTTATCGTAATCGGCTTTATCGGCGAATGTAAGCGCTAACATGCCCTGTTTCTTCAGGTTGGTTTCGTGAATGCGGGCGAACGACTTGGCCAGGATTACCTTTACATTCAGGAAACGGGGCTCCATGGCGGCATGCTCGCGTGAAGAGCCTTCGCCGTAATTTTCCTCGGCCACCACGACGCAAGAGATACCGGCCGCCTTGTAGTGTTTCGCTACGGCCGATACGCCTTCGTAACCGCCGGTAAGCTGGTTGAGCACGCAATTGGTTTGCTTGTTGAAACTGTTTACGGCTCCCATCAGCATGTTGTCGGAGATATTTTCGAGATGTCCGCGGAAACGGAGCCAGGGGCCCGCCATCGAGATGTGGTCGGTGGTGCATTTTCCTTCGACCTTTATTAACAAGGGCATACCGGTCAAGTCGGTTCCGTTCCACGGAGCGAAAGGCTCGAGTTTCTGCAACCGCTCGGAAGCCGCGTCGATACGGATTTCGCCGGTGCTTCCCGTAGGGGCCTGGTAACCATTATCTTTTACATCGAACCCTTTCTCGGGGAAAACAGCGCCCCGGGGTTCTTCCAGCTTTACCGGTTTTCCTTCGGTGTTCGTCAGCGTATCGGTAAGGGGGTTGAAGCAGAGGTCGCCGGCAATGGTCAAAGCCAACGTTAACTCGGGCGACGCTACGAAAGCGTAGGTATTCGGATTGCCGTCGGCCCGCTTGGCAAAGTTCCGGTTAAACGAGGTAACGATGGAGTTTTTGCGTGTATTGTCGTCGGTTTGCCTTTTCCATTGCCCGATGCACGGACCGCAGGCATTCGCCATCACCGTGCCGCCGATAGCTTTGAAATCGTGTATAAGCCCGTCGCGCTCGGCTGTATAGCGTATTTGCTCGGAGCCGGGATTTACAATCAGCGGCGCTTTTACCTCGAGCTTGTCGCGTACGGCCTGGCGCGCCACGGAGGCCGCCCGGCTCAAATCCTGGTACGACGAATTGGTACACGAGCCGATAAGCCCCACTTCCATTCGCTGCGGATAGCCGTTGGCTCTTACTTTTGCGGCAAACTCGGAAATCGGGCAAGCAGCGTCGGGGGTAAAAGGCCCGTTGATATAAGGTTCCAGGGTAGACAAATCTATTTCGATTACCCGGTCGAAATAAGCCTCCGGATTCATTTCCGTTTCCTCGTCTGCACGCAGGTACGGAGCAATTCCACCGGCCAGCTCCGCAAGCGTTTCACGCCCGGTAATCCGGAGGTAGTCCGCCGTATGTCCGTCGAAAGGGAAAAGCGATGTGGTGGCTCCCACTTCGGCCCCCATATTGCAAATCGTGGCTTTCCCGGTGGCCGATAAAGAAGAAGCACCCTCGCCGAAGTACTCGATAACGGCATTCGTACCGCCTTTTACGGTAAGGATGCCGGCCAGCTTCAGAATCACGTCTTTAGGAGCGGTCCAACCACTCAAGCGGCCTTTCAGGTGTACGCCGATAAGTTTCGGCATTTTCAACTCCCATTCCATTCCGGTCATCACATCCACGGCGTCAGCCCCTCCCACTCCGATGGCAATCATGCCCAGGCCGCCGGCATTCGGCGTGTGCGAGTCGGTGCCTATCATCATGCCGCCGGGGAAAGCATAGTTTTCCAACACTACCTGGTGGATAATTCCCGCTCCCGGTTTCCAGAAACCGATACCGTATTTGTCGGTTACACTACTCAGGAAGTCGTACACTTCGCGGTTGGTTTCGTTAGCCATTTTTATATCGGCGCCGGCACCCGCAAAAGCTTGAATCAGATGGTCGCAATGTACGGTAGCGGGTACGGCCGACTGGTCTTTCCCGGCATTCATAAACTGAAGCAGGGCCATCTGGGCGGTAGCATCCTGCATGGCCACACGGTCGGGACGGAAAGTAACGTAATCTTCTCCGCGCCGATAGGTTTTCAAACGGTCGGGATGGTACAAATGGGCGTACAAAATCTTTTCGGCAAGCGTCATCGGACGTCCGAGTCGTTCCTTCGCCCGGTTTACTCTTCCGGGAAAAGCTTCATAAAACTGTTTCAGCATTTCACTGTCGTACAACATGGCTATTCTATTTTAAGCGGTTATTCGTTTTGCATGTCAGGCCAAAGCGGGAAAAGGCTTTTATACAACCAACTACAAATGAATCTGTTATCAAGCAAATTTCTTTTCTGTACCTATAACTTTCGCAATATCCGAATTGTTTCATTAATTCCCAATTATTTGGAGCACGAATTAAATATACGGTATCTATCGGCTGATAGACAGAGTAAATCAATACCGCCCATTCTTTTCGGGCTTCCGATACTCGCGGCTTTTATTTATCTTTGCACCGACCTAAGAAAAACACAGCTATTTCGTATGAAGAACCGTTTAGTTTACATCCTGACTATTCTTTTTATCTCTGTTTCGCTTTACGCCAGCAATAGTTCCGTGCCGTTCGATTGCCAGTTATCCGGACGTTTATTCCTGGACGGCGGCGTTTACACCGGCGCCCCCGGAAGGGTTCCACAACGGGGTGGGTATCCCCGACATCCGGCTGGGGGCGAAAGTGAATATCTTTTCCCATTGGTATACGAAAATCGACATCGGTTTCGCTAAAAACAAGGTGGCCTTAAAAGACGCTTTCGTACAGTACCGCCGGAACGAGAATTATTTCCGGTTGGGATACATGATCGGTTATTTCAGTATAGACGAATCGAACAGCACGAACGATTACTTTTTCCATACGGCGGCTCCGGTGGCCGAAGCCTTTTATCCCGGACGTCGCATCGGGTTTTCCTATACCCGGAGCGCCGCCTCTTATTACTTTTCCGCAGGCGCCTTTTGCGGTGACGGATTGAATTTCCAGGAGAATATACAACAAGGATATAATTTCACGGGACGCGCCGTATGGCGTCCGTTCTACGAGTCCGGCCGGTTACTCCATATCGGCGGAGGCGCCTTGTATAAAGTGCCTGACAAAAATACCGATACGGGCGACCGCCAGGTTTCGTTAGGAGCGACAGGAGTTACGTACCTCAGCTCGCCCCGCACCGCGTTTATTACGCTCGAGCAGGTTTCACACCAGGTACAAGCCAACATCGAATGCCTGGCATTTCTTAACAAGTGGCTACTGCAAGGCGAATATTTGTGGACAGGAATCCGGCAGGAAGGAACCCGGCCGTCGTACAATGCACGGGGCGGTTACCTGCAAGGCGGCGTGTTGCTGAAAGGTTCGCAACTCAATTACGACGAAACGGATGCGTTACCCGTAATGCCGTCGGGCTCGAACGCCGTTATGCTGATGTGCCGTTACAACATAACCGACTTGAACGACGGAACGGCCGGTCTGTACGGAGGCAAGCAACAGGATGTTTCGATAGGGCTCAACTATTATTTCAACAAGTATATTTGCGCGAAACTGAACTATTCGCATGTATGGCTCGACCGGTACCCGACGGCAGGGAAATGCCGGTACGGGATGTTACAGGCCCGGTTACAGGTACGGTTCTGAAAGTAAGGCGCATTGAGTAAATCCTTGTTCATGTATAACAATCGGCATCACGAACTTTGCATCTTATTTATCTTTTTAAAACGATTGATTGCCTTTCTCAAAAGAAACGTTTACCTTTGCCTGCCGAAATATAATGATGATTAGCCATGATCGATAAGATAAACGCACTGCTCCGGGAAGTAGAAAACATGAAGGCGGCCGATGCCGAAGAATTGGAATCGTTGCGAATCAAGTACCTCAGTAAAAAAGGCGAAATCTCCGCTCTTTTCAACGACTTCCGGAATGTGGCTGCCGAACAGAAACGGGAAGTGGGCAAATACCTGAACGAGTTAAAGGAAAAAGCCCAGAACAAAATTAACGAACTCCGGGAAAGCTTCGATAACGTACAAACGGCTGACGCCGGTATCGACCTGACCCGTACGGCCTATCCTATCGGGCTCGGTACCCGCCACCCGTTGTCTATCGTAAAAAAAGAAATCTGCGATATTTTCAACCGCCTCGGATTCAGCATCGCCGAAGGACCGGAAATAGAAGACGACTGGCATGTGTTTACTGCGCTTAACTTCGCCGAAGACCATCCGGCACGCGATATGCAGGACACCTTTTTTATCCAGCACAACCCGGACGTACTGCTGCGTACCCATACCTCGTCGGTACAAACGCGGGTAATGGAAAAAAATCAGCCCCCTATCCGGATTATCTGTCCGGGACGCGTTTACCGGAACGAAGCCATTTCGTACCGTGCGCATTGCTTCTTCCATCAGGTAGAAGGATTGTATATAGATAAAAACGTATCGTTCGCCGACTTGAAACAGGCTTTGTTGTTCTTTGCCAAAGAAATGTTCGGCGCCGACACCAAAATCCGGTTGCGTCCGTCGTATTTCCCGTTTACCGAGCCTTCCGCCGAAATGGATATTTCGTGTAACCTGTGCGGCGGAAAAGGATGCGCGTTCTGCAAACACACCGGCTGGGTGGAAATACTGGGATGCGGGATGGTAGACCCGAACGTGCTCGATAATTGCGGAATCGACAGCAAAATATACTCCGGCTATGCGTTGGGGATGGGTATCGAGCGCATTACGAACCTGAAGTTCCAGGTAAAAGATTTGCGTATGTTTTCCGAAAACGATATCCGCTTCCTCAAAGAATTCGAATCGGCCAACTGACGGGGATACCCCCGTCGCAGTTGCTTTTCCGGAAGAAAGCAAACGAGATAAAAATGATAAAGGTTATTTGCCTGGTTACAGGAGGTGCGTTGGGCACATGCATGCGGTATCTGGTTTCCACGTGGGTTCAGCGCTATACGTTCCACTCTTTTCCGTTAGGCATTCTAAGCGTAAACGTATTAGGCTCCTTTCTGATCGGTTTTTGCTGGGCGATTGCCGAAACATTTAATCTTTCGGTAAACATGCGGGCATTCTTGTTCGTAGGCATATATGGCGGATTCACTACCTTTTCGTCGTTCGCACTCGATACGGCCGCCCTGTTTCGTACGGGTGAATATAAATTGGCTTTTATCAATATACTGGCCAATAACTTAATAGGTATTATTGCTGTTTTCCTGGGGCTTATGCTGGGAAGAAACACTTCTAATTTAATAAAAGGATGACCAAAGAAGAGCGCTATAAAGGGATTATCGAATGGTTCGGCAAAAATAAACCGATAGCCGAAACGGAACTGCATTATAAAGACCCGTTCCAGTTGCTTATTGCCGTTATTTTATCCGCGCAATGTACCGATAAAAGGGTAAACATGGTTACGCCCGCCTTGTTCGAAGCGTTTCCTACCCCGGAAGTACTGGCTGCCGCTACTCCGGAGGCGGTATACGAATATATCAAAAGCGTTTCGTACCCCAACAACAAGGCCAAGCATTTGGTAGGGATGGCGAAAGTTTTACTGGAAGAGTTCCACGGCGAAATGCCTTCCGAGGTAAAAGATTTGATTAAAATGCCGGGGGTAGGCCGCAAAACCGCCAACGTAATCGCCTCGGTGGTATTCGACAAACCGGCGATGGCTGTCGATACGCATGTATTCCGTGTGTCGAACCGCATCGGGTTGACCGATAATTCCAAAACACCGCTCGAAACGGAAAAAGAACTGACGAAGTATATTCCGGAAGCCCTCATTCCTAAAGCGCACCACTGGCTTATCCTGCACGGACGTTACGTTTGCATAGCCCGTAAACCCAAATGTGAAGAATGCGGTATCAAAGCCTGGTGCAAATTCTTTCTCCAACCGGACGGGGAAAAATAAATCGCTCTTTTTCCGGAGCGGTAAGCAAATATCTTATTTTATCGGTTCCGGTAAAAAAACAAAAGCTCAGACGGAAATAACGACGAAAAACACACTTGTTACCGGTATAAATCATGGATTCTCCTTATACCAAACGACCTCAGGAAAAAGTTCTTTTTATCAAAACGATACAAAACCATCACAATCCGTCGTTAGCTTTGCTTTCGGACATTCTCCGCCCAGCGAGGATAGAAAGTGAAAGTATGTTATTTAAAGACGAGGTTTGTGATGTAAACGAATTAATCCTATCTTTAACACCCGGAAAACAACCGCACCGGAGCGTTTACAGCCAATCAGGGAAATGCAGGCGGAAGTTGTTTTCCTGAAAACCGGCCGCCCGCGGAGGGTTCGGTTACTGAAAACCGGATTAACGGTTCCGATAGAATTACAGAACGCCAGTACGTAACGGCTTGGTCCGGAGAGCCGGTTTAAGAAAGATAAAAGAACAACAAACGAATTACCAACAATTATACATAACAACATGGAAACGAATGGAACTCAGAACAACAAAATCAACTTGTTGATTGCAGAAGACGAAGAAAGCAACTACTTGCTGCTGAAAACAATTTTACAAAAACGCTGCAACCTGTTCCGTGCCCGTACCGGAGTAGAAGCCATCCGGATTTTCAAAGAACAGCCGGTCGACATGATTTTGATGGACATCAAGATGCCGGAAATGAACGGAATCGATACGGTAAAAGAAATCCGTAAGTTATCGGCTGAGGTACCTATCGTGATGCAATCGGCTTACGTATTCGACTCGGATATGGATAAGGCCGAAGCTGCCGGCGCCAACGGTTTCCTTACCAAGCCGATCAACGTAAAATTACTGAAGGAAACAGTGCTGAAATATTGTCCCGGCGTGGAGTGGTAAGAAAAAAACGGGTGCAGTAAGAACGCATTCCAAAGAAAT
This sequence comes from Parabacteroides sp., assembly GCA_020860905.1. Lineage (GTDB taxonomy): Bacteria > Bacteroidota > Bacteroidia > Bacteroidales > Tannerellaceae > Parabacteroides_B. The sequence goes on from JAJBTJ010000130.1 coordinate 21,599, forward strand.
CGTTAACTTTGCCCTTCCAATAAAACAGACATATAAGCGTAACGACTATGACCGATATGAACACAAATGAAGAAGAAGGCAAAAAAAGCCTGAACTTCATCGAGGCTTTTGTAGAAAACGATTTGGCGGAAGGGAAAAACAGCGGACGGATACAAACCCGTTTTCCGCCGGAACCGAACGGATACCTCCACATCGGACATGCCAAGGCGATTTGCCTCGATTTCGGCATTGCCGATCGGTATAACGGAATCTGCAACCTGCGTTTCGACGATACGAACCCGGCCCGGGAAGACGTGGAGTACGTGGATGCAATCCAGGACGATATCCGTTGGCTCGGCTTCCAATGGAAAAACATTTACTACGCATCGGATTATTTCCAACAGTTATATGATTTTGCCGTTCAATTGATTCGTGAAGGGAAAGCGTATGTAGACGAGCAACCCGCCGAAGAAATAGCCCGGCAGAAAGGAACGCCTATGCAGCCGGGTACGGAAAGTCCGTACCGGAACCGCCCGGTGGAAGAAAACCTCGACCTGTTCAGACGGATGAACGAAGGCGAATTCGAAGAAGGAAGCATGACGCTGCGGGCCAAGATAGATATGGCATCCCCGAATATGCACTTCCGCGACCCGATTATGTACCGGATTATCAAGTATCCCCACCACCGCACGGGAACCGACTGGAAAGTATACCCCATGTACGATTTCGCTCACGGGCAAAGCGATTACTTCGAAGGGGTGACGCATTCGTTGTGCACGCTCGAGTTCGAAGTACATCGTCCTTTATACGACCATTTTATCGAATTATTAAAAGAAGACGACAATTACCGCCCCCGGCAAATCGAGTTCAACCGGCTTAACCTCACCTACACGGTTATGAGCAAGCGAAAGCTGCTCCAATTGGTAAAAGAAAACCTGGTAAACGGCTGGGACGACCCGCGTATGCCTACTATTTGCGGTTACCGGCGCCGGGGATATACGCCGGAAGCGATTAAGAGTTTCATCGACAAAATAGGTTATACCAAATACGACGGCATCATCGACGTAGCGTTATTGGAACATGCCGTACGGGAAGACCTGAACGTACGTGCTCCCCGCGTTTCGGCCGTACTCGACCCGGTAAAACTGGTTATTACCAATTATCCGGAAGACAAAGTGGAAATGCTGGAAGCCATCAACAATCCGGAAGACGAAAGCATGGGAAGCCATGAAATCGCCTTCAGCCGCGAACTGTATATCGAGCGGGAAGATTTTATGGAAGACGCACCCAAGAAATATTTCCGGATGACTCCCGGGCATGACGTGCGCCTGAATATGCGTACCTCGTAAAATGCACCGGATTCAAAAAAGATGAAAACGGCGAACTAACCGAGGTATATGCCGAATACGACCCGGAAACGAAAAGCGGCATGCCCGCCAGCAACCGGAAAGTGAAAGGTACGCTCCACTGGGTATCGGCGGCTCACAGTTTACCGGCCGAGGTGCGGTTGTACGACCGCCTGTTCCTGTCGGAAAACCCGGGAGAAGAAAAAGACAAAGAATTGCAGGAACTGCTCAACCCCGACTCGTTGAAAGTGTTGACCGGATGCCGGGTGGAAGCCGAACTGCAAAAAGCCGAACCTTACGACCATTTCCAATTCCAGCGGTTAGGATATTTTAATCTCGACCCGGATTCTACCGGCGGTAAACTTATTTTCAATCGCACTGTTCCATTAAAAGACACTTGGAGCAAAGTGAAAAATAAAGCTTAATCAGAACCGGAAACGGAAAGTCGTTTTCCGTTTCCGGTTCTCTATCACATATTCCGTAATCTATGAGGAAAGACGATATTTCCCGCCTGTTAGAGCGGTATTTGTCTATGCAGAAAGAGGGAAAAGACCCCTATTTCGATGCTGACGAGATTGAAGACCTGCTGGACAGTTTCGAGGAATCGGACGATTTTACTTTATACGAGGAAATCCTTCAATTGGGGATGAAACAGCACCCCAATCATCCGGGTTTACAAATCAAACGATGCAAATTACTGGTTTACAACGAAGAATATAAAAAGGCGCTTAAACTCATCGACTCCATTACCGACATCGACGAGCCGGAGTTGGATTTACTGCGCCTCGAGTGCTATTACTCGCTGAACAAATGTGCCGAAGCCAAAGCCTTTGTGGAAAAATTAATCCGGTCGGACTGCGACTATCTGGAAGATGTTTTCGAATACATCGCCCCGGTATTAGGAGAATTGGGGATGCACGAAACAGCCTTGGATTTTATTCGGACAGGTCAACAGTATTTTCCGGACAACATCGTACTGAAAGAAGAATTGTGCTTCAACCTGGAATCGGCAGGACAGATAAAAGAAGCGATAGAAGTTTGCAACGAATTGATAGACAATAACCCCTACTCTTTCGAAGACTGGACCACGTTGGGCCGGCTTTACTCCATCCAGGAAGAATATGACAAAGCTATCGAAGCGTTCGATTTTGCCCTTACCTGTGACGAAACCGATTGCGAAACCAAAATTTTAAAAGCCTATTGCCTGTTTATGAACGAAAATTACCACAAGGCAATCGAGGTGTACAGCGAACTTACGAACAACGAACAATATAAATACCGGGTAATGCCTCTTATGGCCGAGTGTTACCTCCGGCTCGACGAATACGAAACAGCATATGGTTTGTTACACGAGGCGCTGGAAAACAACAAACAGTACGAAGAACCGGCTTCGTACATCAATTACCTGCTTTGCTGCGCCAAGACCGGCCGGCTCGAAGAAGAAGAAAAAATCCTGGAAAAAGCGTTGAAGTTATTTCCCGACCACATCAACCTGCTTTATCTCAAAGCGTTGTATTACACGGAAAAAGGACGCGAAGACGAGGCTATCCGTACGCTCGCCTATATCCTCGAGCATGTAAAGCCCGAAGATACCTACATCAACAACTTTACCGATACCCATTTCCAACTGGCGAACCTTTTCCTGAAAAAAGGCGACATCGAAAACGCGCTAAAGCATTATTTACAGGTAATCGACCTTATCCCTACCTTCCCGATGGTTCATTTGAAAACAGCCATCTGTTACCTGAAATTAGGCGATACGCAAAAGTTCATGGACCATATTACACAATGTACGGACGAGGAAATCATCGAATTCGAAGGCGATTATATACCGAGTGACCCGGAGCAGAACAAGTCGCCCCTAATCGACCTGATAAAAGAATATGTGAACAAGAAAAAAGAAAAGTAACCGGGTTAAGCCAAGTAAAAACAAACGAATGATGGAAAGAAGACTTAAAGATTACGGACTCTTGATTTTAAACGGTATGGGCATGGGGGCAGCAGATGTAGTGCCCGGCGTATCCGGCGGAACGATTGCCTTTATCGTAGGAATCTACGAAGAGCTGATCGATTCGATTAAAAGCGTTAACGCCCGTTCGTTGAAATACTTGTTTACACTGAAACTGAAAACTTTCTGGAAAGCGATTAACGGTAACTTCCTGTTATCTATCGTAGCAGGCATCGGAATCAGTATTTTCTCGCTGGCCAGGCTCATTACTTATCTGCTCACCACCCACCCGGTACTGATATGGGCATTCTTTTTCGGGTTGGTATTGTCGTCTACTTATTTTGTATCCTTGCGGATAAAGAAATGGAACATCGGCCGGATTATCGCTTTTGCCATCGGTACCGCCCTGGCCTACTATATTACGGTAGCCACGCCGGCACAAACGCCCGATAACCTTTTCTTTATTTTCCTTTGCGGAGCCATCGCCATTTGCGCCATGATTCTTCCCGGCATATCGGGCAGCTTTATTTTAGTATTGCTCGGTAAATATTTTTATATCATGGAAGCGGTAAAAACACTGAACATAACCGTTTTGCTGACTTTTGCATGCGGCGCGGCCATAGGTATCGTTAGTTTCTCGAACTTCCTGTCGTTTTTATTACGGAAATTCCACGACCTGACGATTGCGACGCTGGCCGGTTTTATGCTGGGTTCGCTAAACAAAGTATGGCCCTGGAAAGAAACGGTAGAAACCTACATAGACAGCCACGGAGTAACCCGTCCGCTGATAGAGCGCAACATCGCGCCCGACCACCTGATTTGGCAAAGCCTTTTACTGATGCTCACCGGCTTCGTACTGGTTTACCTTATCGAAAAAATATCGGCCAAAGGCGAGAAAAAAGAAGTTGCGTCGAAGTAATAAACACAGGGAAACGGAAACACTTACCCTAATTTCTGCTCTACGAACGAACGGATAAATTCTACCGTGCCTTCTATCCCTAACGAGCAGGAATCTACCGACAAATGGTAAGTAGCCGCCACACCCCACGTTTTATTGGAATAATAATTGTAAAAACCGGCGCGCGACTTATCCGTTTTCTCTATCAGCACCTTCGCTTCCTCCACCGTAACCCCGTTGCGCTGCACCACACGCTCCATCCGTTTCTCGAGCGAGCTATGGATAAACACGTTTACACAGCGTTTGTCTTCCCGCAAGATATAATCCGCGCAACGGCCCACTATCACGCACGAACCTTCGGAAGCAATCTTCCGAATCGTATCCGACTGGATTTTGAACAGCGTATCGTTCGACAAGTAATCGTTATACGGCGACACATTGCCGAAAAAAGGGAAGCCCAGCGTAAAGGCATACGACAAACTATGCGATGCCCGCTCGTCGGCTTTCTCGAAAAATTCCGGGCACAATCCGCTTTCTTTCGACGCAAGCGTAATAAGCTCCCGGTCGTAAAACGGGATATCCAGGCTCTCGGCCAGCTTTTTACCTATTTCTCTTCCGCCGCTTCCGAACTGACGGCCAATGGTAATCACCCTCCTGTTATTCTCCATAACGCGCTTAGTCATTTTTTATAGTTAGAGCGAAGCAAGTTAACGAATTTCTTTTACTTCAGCGGCATGCATCCGCTTAAATTTTGAAAACTGGTTATACAACACCAGTGCCGTAACTACCGTCGAGGTACAGTCGGCAACCGGAATACTGGCCCATACTCCCACGGTTCCGAACAGGCCGGGTAAAACCAAAAGCGCCGGTACCAAAAACAACATCTGGCGCGTAAGGGAAAGGAATATCGCTTTTTTCGCCATCCCGATCGACTGGAAAAAGTTGGTAGCCACCATCTGGAACCCGATAATCGAAAAAAACATCATTACGATACGCAGCCCCTTCGCGGCAATCGCTATCAACTCCACATCGTTTACAAACAAAGCACACACATACGGCGCGAAAATCTCGCAAATCAACGAGCCCGAAACGGCAATCAGCGTGGCATAGCCTATCGTATACTTCAGTACCGAGTTAACCCGGTTATATTGCTGCGCCCCGTAATTATACCCTGCAATCGGCTGCATTCCCTGGTTGAGCCCCATAATAATCATAACGAAAAGGAAAACAATCCGGTTTACGATTCCGTAAGCGCCGATTGCCAGGTCGCCCCCATGCTCGCTCAACGCCCAGTTTATCAAAATAATAATCAGGCACGAGCATACGTTCATAAAGAAAGGCGAAAGGCCGATGGAAATAATGCCGCCCACGATTTCGCGCTTTAACTTGAAAACGCCCCGCTTAAAACGAACGAACCCTTTCGAATGCGAAAAGTACCACGTTTGCCATCCCAGGGCGATTACCTGTGCGCAAATGGTTGCCCAGGCCGCTCCGGCAATGCCCCATCCCCACCAGAAAATAAAAACGGCGTTCAACGCGCAATTGATTATTACCGAAGCAATGGTAGTATACATCGCCATGTTAGGGGCGCCCGACGAACGCAGTACCGCATTCAGCCCGAAATACAAGTGAGTAATGACGTTACCGTACAAAATTACCTTCATATAATCGTACGCATACGGAAGCGTAAGGTCGCTCGCACCGAAGAAATAAAGCAAATCGTCGAGGTAAACCAAACCGAGGATGGAAAAGCCGATTCCCATTATCAAGTTGAGCAAAATAACATTCCCCAACACGTCGTTGGCGCCGGCGTAATCTTTTTGCCCTAACTTCACGGAAACCAATGTAGCTGCTCCCACCCCCACCAGCGAACCGAAAGCCGCCGCCAGGTTCATCAACGGGAATGTAAGCGCCAGGCCCGAAATAGCCAGGGGCCCCACCCCGTTTCCGATAAAAATACTGTCGATCATGTTGTAAAGAGAAGAAGCCGTCATCGCCACGATAGCAGGAAGAGCATATTGAAAAAGTAATTTCCGGATATCTTCCGTACCGAGTACCAAGGGTGAATTTTGTTTTGCCATAAATAAGTTACAATGCTTCCCAGGCAGGTCTTTAATAAGTATCAAGATAGTGCGAACCAACTGCGGAAACAGGCTGTGCCCGGTTATACGAAGGGGCAGCCCGTATTTGTTTCGTTAATAGCGCAAAAGTACTGTTTTTATGTTATAAAGCAGAGTTATCTTTGCAAATAAAACTTATATTTGAACACGAAAAATCATTTTTTATGGCAGAAGACCTACTTATCGCAGGCACCACCAAAGAAGAGAAATACCGGGAATTGCTCCCGTGCCTGGAATCGTTAACGAGCGGCGAAACGGATTTAACCGCCAATATGGCCAATATAGCGGCTGCATTGAAACAAACATTCGGTTTTTTCTGGGTAGGCTTTTACCGGCTGAAAGAAGAAATGCTGGTGTTAGGCCCTTTCCAGGGTCCGGTTGCCTGTACCCGTATCCGGTACGGCAAAGGCGTATGCGGCACAGCCTGGCAGCGAGCCGAAACCCTCATCGTGCCCGATGTAAACGAGTTTCCCGGACACATCGCCTGTAACAGCCGCTCGCGTTCGGAAATCGTGGTTCCCGTATTCCGTAAGGAATCGATTATCGGCGTACTCGACATCGACAGCGAGCATGTAAACAACTTCGATGCCACAGACGCTTTCTACCTGCAACGAATCTGCCGCCTGCTCGCCGCTTCGTAAGGTTAGGCAGGAACGTATCCGGCTTAATCAGGAAGCAGCCGGCGGATGTATTTTTCTTTTTTATGGAACGGCCGCCCGTTAAGGGTATAGCCGATACTCCAGTACAAATACTGCGCTTTCCCGAAACGGGCCGCCCGGATGCCGAATGCACCGAAAATATTATCCGTTACATATACCTTCGCCCCTACGATTTGGTACAGCCGGTAATCGTCTTTGTTACCGTGCAGCAAGTTATATCCGATTTGGGCAAATAACGATAAACGCGGGAGCACCATTTCCCCTTTCGCCGACAAACCGGCCGAAAAACGCCTGCCGGCATGGCCCAGCTTAATCCGCTCGTACATCTGTCCGTCGGCCGGGTTTTGCTCGCGCCAGGCTTTGGCGCCCGAGCTTTCGTCGTACACCAGCTCGAGGCTCGGGCCCCATTTGTATTTGTAGCTCCGCACGAAAAGCGTAGCGTAGCTTAATGAAAATACCTTGAAATTCTTATCCACATACGGCGAAGCCAAGTTGGTACCCTCCTCGTTGAATTTTTTCTGGCGCGAAGTGGCGATAAACAGAATATCGTAGTCGATATGCGGCTCTACCCGGGGAATCCTGATTTTCGACTGCATCGCCGGATTAAGTGGCTCCCGGTTAAAATTGTAACTTACTTCCACAAAAGGAGCTACCATGTTCAACCCCTTATTGGGCAGCTTCGACGCGCCGTTTGAAAAATGGGTAAAGCCCGCTCCCAGGTGTACATCCACATAGCGCGAAAGCGTCCAGTTAAGGTAAGCGTTCAACGCGACATGTACGTTCGTGGAACTTCCCAGGGCGATATTCTCGGGATTGTCGAACGGGTCGTACGGCTTCCAGTTGAACGACATCCCTAAATTCCACTCGTAGTTTAACGCCAGGTGCGGACTGAAACGCTTGAACGTAGTGCCTTGGAAAAGATAAACCGAAAAGGGCAAACCCAGGTCTTTTTTCCGGAGAACATTCGCCGAATACATACCTACCCCGTAGTACGGCATCCCGTACACAATATCCTGCCAGGTATCACCCTCGGCGCTAACACCGTATTTAAAAGCGCAGGAAGTGTAATACGGAATTTTATTTTCCCCGCTTACAAAATCGTTCGTGGCAAAAACCATTCCCACCGCTCCGTTCAACGTAACGAACTGCGGCTTCTTTTTGCGGACAGCCAGCGTATCCGCTTCTTCGGCAGCCTGTACCGTAAGCAAGCCCGACAAAAAAATCAACCAAACAAATACACGTTGCATACTCACTGGATTAAGGGTATTTCTTTATTTATACTCCCGGGAGCCCCGAGCCGGACTATACGGCTTACGAGCCACTCCGCTCCGGCCGCTACCCTTGCGGATAACTCCGGACAAAAATTTCCGGTTGGTACGTTGTCGCACAAAACGCGCAACGTACCAACCGGAAACCGGATTTATACACCGGCGCTTTTCCGCCCCGCTACTTTACTTCCGTAGTTTCGCCCTGCGTATTAGCCTGTACCAAATGATTATACATCGCTTCGCAACGAACGGGCGGCAAATAGAAAATGCCCGGATAAACAGCCGCCAGGTTGATTTTTACCGTTACCTGCCTGCCCGAAGGCAAGGCATCGATATACGTATACACGCGGTCGTCGCGAATATCCTGGTAACTGATATAGTTACCGGTAGCCGCCCGGGTTCGTCCGGCTCCGGCATCCGATGCAGAAGCGCTGCCGGTAGCAGACGGGCCCGTATCGCCGTTATCGCTCATATAACGCGTATTGAGTATCTCCCATCCGGCCGGGAACACCTGCGTAAGCACCAGGTAATCCAGCTTTTCCGGGGTGGGATTCTTTACCGTTACCACAGCGGTAAAATTATCGCCCTGCTGCAAGCTCTTTACATTTAACGGGCCGCCTCCGGCGCCCACATAGCTCACGGCAATCGAAACGCCGTTGGCATAGGCCTCTTCGTCGCCTTGCTCGGGCACCCCTTCGGTAACTATCCGGGCAAAAAGCACAGACTTCCCGTTATTCCGGATTTCCATCGGCACGGTTCTACCGGTGTTTTTCAACAGCGAAGCCGTCCAGAAATCCTTTTTCGTAGCCACACTCTCTTTTTTGCGGTTGCAAATATACGTAAAATCCATTGAACCGGAGGTCGGGTATTTTTGCAAATAATCCGACAAGGCGATTAATCCGAACGAGGTGGTTTGCGTACTCATCCACTCATCGGAGCCGAACGCTTCGGACAATTCGCGCGCCAGCACGGCCGCCTCCTTCGCCTGGTCGAGCAGGCACAAGGCAAGGAGCTGAATCGCTTTATCCCGGTCGGGACTACCGTACGTGTCGGCGTAGTACGAAGCATTCTTCAACGGTTCGGTTTTCCGGGTTAACTCCAGCCCTACGTCTTTCCGCCCGATATTGGCATAAGCGGCGGCAAGCATCCAGCGGGTAGCGGAGTAAGTACCGGGAAACTCTTTCAACCGGTTCATGGCTCCTACTTCCGGCTCCGAAGCCAGCGACAAAACGAACAGCCGGTAAGCCTGTATCGCCTTTTCCGAGTCGACATCCGGTGTCGTCGCTTTCGTATTCCAGCTCCGGGCGACCTGCCGGATATTAGCCAATGCTCCTTTTTTCATATCGCCGGGTACCAGATACCCGTGCTTTTCGGCCTCTACCAGGAAATGAGTGGCATACGCCGTTCCCCAGCCGGTGGTGCTGGTCTGGCCCGGCCAGTAAGCAAACGCACCTCCCGCCACCTGGTACGAACGCAGGCGGCTGATGGTTTCTTTCACCGCCGCCTCGGCCGTTTGTTTCTGCGAATCCGACAAATCGGCCAGCGCCGGAATATAGAGCTGCGGAAAGGCTTTCGAAACGATTTGCTCCACACACCCGTGCGGATACCCGATAAGGTACTTCAGCCGGCTGTCGAGGTTTAACGGCGGCACGGAAGCCACTTCGAGCGAAAGGTTGTTCGTTCCGTCGGCGCCCGGCAGCGGAACCTCTTCTTTCCAGGTTTCGCCTTCCTTCAACAAAATAGGAATCACCTTGGTTTGAGGTTGCCGTACCGAGCGGATTTCGATGTCGGTATCGTACACGGCTTTGTCGTTACGCGACGTAGCGGTAAGCGTAACCCGTCCGGTCTTTCACGCGGATGCGGAACGACGCCATCTTATCGGTTTTTTTCGTAAAATCGAGCTCTTTTTCCGAATCGCCTACTATCTCCATATTATCCGAGCAAGCGATGGTAACCGCAACCTTCCCGATACCCGATTCGGTAGCGAACACCGTAGCCGGCACCACCATTTCCTCTCCCACGCCGATTACACGGGGCAACGTACCCAGCAACATAAGCGGCTTGCGCACCAATACGCTTTTCTCCGCATCGCCGTACGCCTCGCCGTTACCGGCAACCACCATGATACGCACGCGCCCGTTATAGTTAGGCATAGTATACCGGTGCTTCTGCTTCTCACCCTTTTTCAGTGCGAACGGCCCGTCGAATACCACGACCGGACGGAAACGGTTTACCGTGGCTTTCGGCCCTTTGTTCAAGGCATCGTCGCCACCGATGCTGAACATCTGCTCGATACGGCCTCCGTAAGCCCCCACAATAAAATTATACAAGTCCCAGGTGCGCACACCCAACGCCTCGTGAGCGTTGAAAGCCTTCCACGGGTCGGGCGTAGAGAAACGGGTGAGGTCGAGCAACCCTTCGTCGACCACCGCCAGCGTATACGCCATCGCCTTGCCGTTTTGTTCGGAAACCACGATTTCGTACGAAGTTTCGGGCTTGATTTCCTTAGCCGTCTGAATCACCGGCTGTAAATGGCTCTCGGGCGATGTAACGGTAACCGGCACCACCCCGTACATACGGATAGGCAAATCGTTCCGGGTAACGGCATGCGGCTGCAACAAGGTTACATATATATAAGCATTCGGCTGCATATCGGGAGTAACTTTCAGCTTCACCTGCGTTTCCTTGTCGGTACAGGTATAAGAAGATACCGACAACACCTTCGTTCCGGTTTCTATGCTCACAACGGCCCGGCTCCCCTGGGTAGAAGGGAATGTCACCACCATTTCGTCGCCCGGCCGGTAAGTATCCTTGTCGGTTTTGAAAACCAGTTGAGTAGCCCCCTCGCCTCCCTCGCGGTTACGGCGCCCCTCCATATACGGCCAGTCGAAATAACTGAGTATGCCCGTAGAGTGGCGGCTACCCGCATCTTTCACGCGGATAAAGTAAGTACCCCAGTCGTCGTCGGGAAGATTCAAATCGAAAGTGCCTATTCCCTTCGAATCGGTTACCACTTCGAGTGTTTTGAATTTCCGGTTGTACGAGTCGGAAATATAATTCGCCAGCCGGCTTTCGCTGTCGGCATCCCACCACCAATACCAGGATACCTTATAAATCTCGACGGTAAGCGGCACATTCGGCTGTGGCTCTCCTTTATAATCGACCGAAGCCACTTTATACGTATAGGTGCGACCCGTATTCAGTTGGTCTTTATCCTGCTGCGGGCTCCATATCCCGGCATACCGCTCGTAAGGCGAGTACAGAATACGCGTTCCGTCGACACTGAAATCGCCCGACTCTTCGTACACCCGGGTAACCAGGTTACCCAACAGCATGCCGGGAGCCGAGTTACCTACCGTAATGTGGGCATTAATCACCGCATTTCCGTCGGCATCGGTTTTTCCGGAAATCAGCCGGCTTTCCTCGCTCTGGAACTGTTTTGCAGGGTCGTCGAAATAATAGTTCTTGAATTTTTCGAACCGGGTAGGAGTAGAAATGAACATGCCCTGCATCTCGTATTTCAGGTTCCGAGCCGTAGCCCCCTGCAACCATTCCACATGCAACCGGGCATCCAGCGGCTCTCCGGGAATCAACACCGTTTCGGGGATGGAAAGGTTTATCTTGAGCCGGTTCGGCTTGATAGCTTCGATGCGCACCCGCTTCGAAAAGGAAACGCCGCCCACCGACATGGTTACGTTCCACGCACCCGTGGGGACATCGGGCTCGGTAGGTACGTCGAATACATACACGCCCATTACGCCTTTGGTTTGTACCTTGCGCGCGTACAGGCGCCCCAGCGGATTATACAACTCCATCACGACCGGATGCTCGGCCGGAAGCAGGGCATCGCGGTCGTTCAGCATAAACCCCAGGTGAAGCGTATCGCCCGGGCGCCACACGCCCCGCTCGCCGTAGATAAAGCCCTTGATTCCTTTTTGCACCACTTCGCCGGACACATCGAAAGAACTGAGCGACAAAGCGCTTCCGTCGTCCACCCGAAGGTAAGAACGTTGGGCGCCCAGCGATGCTTCCAGGTAATACGGTTTGCCTTCGGTAAGCTGGATTCGAGTCAACCCCTTGTTATCGGTTATGCCTGCACCGACAGGTAGGCGCTGGTAATTATACAATGTTACCTTCACGCCTTGTTCCGGCGCAGTGGAAACGATGTTGTGAACCAGCACCGTCATCGTGTTGTTTTCGCCCGCCATAGCCATCAAGCCTAAGTTAGTGGCCAGTACGTTCCGCTCTTCCGTCTTGTTGAAATAGTAACTGTCGGAGCACGGGTCGTTCCGTTCTTCGTAATTGTAGTCCGACCAGTCGAGGTCGCCGTTATAATAATAGTAACCGCCGTTATCGAAGCGGCTGCTTTCTTCCCGGAACTTAATTTTATCATCCGCCTCGATTTGCGAGGGTGAAAGCTCGGGCAACCGGTCGCCGCAGGGATAACCGGAGAGCCGTTTATCGAACGACAACTCGATGCGGTAAATGGCGCCCGGCTCGGGCTCCATCAGTTTATGCAAATCGAGCGCGTATGTATCCCAGCGGCTCAGGTCGGCCATGCCACTTTCGTCGAGCAGGATGGTTTTACGAGCCACCAGCCGGCCCACCTGCATCAGGTTCGACGAGCCGTCGAGGTCGTTATTCTGTAAGAACTGCCCGATATTCTGTTCGAATATCTTAATCACGCGTACCACGACGCCCCGCAAATAAATAGCCCGGAAAGGAATAATCATTTCGGACGACTGCGGGACAATCACCCCTTTCCCGACAAATTCCACGGCCGGCAAGCGGGTATCGGCATCCACCTGCTCTACCACGCTTTTCTTCAAAGTTGTTCCGTCTTTGCTCCGGATTCCTTTATTCAGGTGCACGTTCAACGTTCCGGTACGGTCGTTATCGGGATACAGCCGGAGCTTGTTACCGGTTACATTCACCGCCTTGTTTTTGTTATCCGACAGGTAAGCCAGCCCTTCCATCGCCTGCGTTTCGTCGAGCAAGCGGGTAAAGGTCACTTCGATGAAGCGCTCGGGGACACGCTGGTACTCCACCCGGTAAACGGAAAAGTCGTTCTGCTGCGGGATAGCCGCCGAACAAAGCGTTTCGTCGGTTGCATACCCCAACTTATTGGAGAGCACCGAGAGCCACATACTGCGTTCCTTCCCGGCACCGGGCGATACGTTGCGGTAAGTTACCTCGTGTTTCTTTCCGTCGGCACTGTGCTGCCAGGCGGCTTCCGCTTTTTCCGACGAGGCGATAAGGCTTTCAACGGCTTCCGGTTTTTCCCGGTCGGCCGTATAAATCATATAGGTAACATCGTACCCGTTTTCATTCTTTTCATTGACGTCGAACGTTTCGAGGTATCCCCGGATAGCAGCCGGATAGGTAGAAAAAGTAAATGTAAACTCTTTTTCGGCATCCCGGGTATCGAACCACGACGACAAATCGGCCGTTACCTCGTACGTGGTATTCCGGTCGAATCCGTCGGCCGGCTTGAATACCACGGTGCGGTTGCCTTCGAAAGAAAACGCGCCTTTTACCGCCGGCTTGATTCTGATTTGTTTACTCAGCTTGGCGGCATCCTGTTTACCGGCAGGAATGTCGTGCGTAAAAATAAGGTAAACCGGTGAAAAACGGGAGATTTTACCCGAGGTAAAAGCACTTACATACGAGCTGTAAGGCAATTCGGGAGAGGCATCGCGCGTTTTATCCTTGCACCCCGTGGCGAGCAGGGCAACCAAGTACAGGCATAGCAGCCAAGACCATTTTTTCATAATTATTCCAATTAAGCGGTGATTAGAAACAAAAGTAAAATTTAAATTCCTTATTTTAGCATCAAAAGCAGAAAGAATTGATGAAAATCGCTTCTATA
>JAJBTJ010000130.1:35695-38859 GCA_020860905.1 Parabacteroides sp.
CTTACAAAAATAAAAAAGCAGGGCGCCTTTTTGTTGAACAAACATCCCCGGTATTTCCGGTGGGGCGCACCCGTATTCACCGTTGCGGTGCTTTGGAGCGGATTGTACCTGGCTATCCCGTCGCCGCTTTTTTCCGACCCGTACTCTACCGTACTCTATTCGTCGGAAGGCGACTTGCTGGGAGCCCGCATCGCTACCGACGGGCAGTGGCGTTTTCCTGCTTCCGACTCGCTGCCCGATAAATTCGTACGTTGCCTGGTTACGTACGAAGATAAACGGTTCTTTTCGCATTGGGGAGTAGACCCGCTTGCCGTACTCCGGGCCGTGCGCTCGAACCTGGGCCGGAAACGGGTAGTAAGCGGAGGCAGCACGCTAACGATGCAGTTGGCCCGGATAGCCCGCGGCAACCGTAACCGTACGTTTTACGAAAAAGGGATAGAAACCGCCTGGGCGTTTTTCATCGAAACGGTTTACAGTAAAAAAGAGATACTCGACCTGTACGCTTCGCACGCCCCGTTCGGGGGAAACGTAATCGGCGCGGAAACAGCGGCCTGGCGCTATTTCGGGCGCAGCATCACGGAACTTTCATGGGCCGAATGCGCCACGTTGGCCGTATTGCCGAACGCCCCGGCGCTTATCCATCCGGGGCGGAACCGCGCACAACTGAAAAACAAGCGCGACGCTTTGTTGCAAAAACTGGAGCAAAACGGCCTAATCGACCGTACCACCTACGAATTGGCTTGCCTGGAACCGTTACCCGAAGCGCCGGTTCCGCTGCCCGACTCGGCTCCGCATTTATTAGTCCGGCTGGCTGCACGGCAGCCGGGCGAGCGCATCCGAACCTCGCTCCGGCACGGCTTGCAAACCCAGGTACAGCAAATCGTAATCCTCGTCCGTTTCCTGCAGCGCTTCGATCTGTTCATCTTGCAAACCCAGGTACAGCAAATCGTAAACCGGTATGCCGCACAGTATGCCTCCAACCATGTTTATAATGTAGCCGCTTTGGTAGCCGACGTGGAAACAGGCGAAGTATGGGCGTACGCCGGCAACAGCACGGCTTTGCACGACGAGCGCCAGGGCTGCCAGGTAGATGTAATTACCGCGCCCCGGAGTACGGGCAGCGTACTCAAACCGTTACTGTATGCGGCCATGCTGCACAACGGCGACTTGTTGCCTTCGACGCTGGTATCGGATGTTCCGCTGAATATCAACGGCTTTTCGCCCCAGAACTTCAACAAAACGTTTTACGGAGCCGTGCCGGCGCACGAAGCCATCACCCGCTCGCTGAACGTTCCGCTGGTACGGATGCTCTCGCAATACAATACCAGCCGCTTTTTATCGCTACTGAAAAAATGGGGTATGACGACGTTGGTTTTTCCCGAAGACCATTACGGTGCGTCCCTGATTTTAGGGGGAGCCGAAGGCACGCTGTGGGATATGACCGGCATGTATGCGTCGCTGGCGCGCACGCTGCTCGGCTACCGCGCTTATAACGGAAGATACTACCGCGAAGCGATTCATCCCCTTACGCCTTATCCGGTTCAAAAGAAAGAGCCTGTCGTTTCGCTTACCGATAAAAGGCTTACCGAGCGCCCCGTACTGTCGGCCGCTTCTATCTGGTTCGCTTTCGAAGCCATGGCCGAATTGAACCGGCCGGAAGAGGAAGCCGATTGGCAGCAATTCGAGTCGATGAAAAAGATAGCCTGGAAAACCGGCACCAGTTATGGCGGCAGAGACGCCTGGGCTATCGGGGTTACTCCCCGGTTTGTAGTAGGCGTATGGGCCGGGAACGCCTCGGGCGAGGGAAGGCCGGGGCTAACGGGTGTGGAAAATGCAGCGCCGGTTTTATTCGACATTTTCTCGTTTTTGCCGGGCTCCGGCTGGTTCGACGCTCCTTACGATGAACTGGAGCCGATGGCGATTTGCCGCGCAAGCGGGCACAAGGCTTCGCCGTTATGCACGGAAACGGATACGCTTTATATGCCCCGCACCGGGAAAGGCACCGCTTTATGCCCCTACCATCAGTTGATTCATCTTTCGTCCGACGGCCGTTTCCGGGTAAACAGCTCTTGCGAGTCGCCCGGCCGGATGGTGGCGTGCGCGTGGTTCGTACTGCCTCCTTCGCAGGAATATTATTACCGGAACTACCACCTCGATTATAAGCCGTTACCTCCCCTGAGGCCGGGTTGCGACCCGCCGCAGAACCGGCAAATCGAAATCATCTATCCTGCGCAGGGCGCCCTATTGTACCTGCCGAAAGGATTTAGCGGGGAGAAGGAAAAATTCATTTTCAAGGCGGCGCATGCCCGGCGCGACGCCGTTCTGTACTGGCATATCGACCGGGAATACATCGGGAAAACCGACGACAGCCACGTTATGGCTTGTCGGGTCGCGGCCGGACAACATGTGCTCACGTTAATAGACGACGAGGGAAACCAACGGAAAACAGCATTCGAGGTCAAATAAGAAGAGCGGTTCCGGCAAGCAAAGGCAGGTGGTTCACCAGAGCCGGGGTAACCGCTTCCTGGCGAGCTTTTTTAAAAAGAACCGCCTCTCCTCTCCCACTGAAACGCCAACCTCTCCGTACCGTTAGCCACCAGCACCGTACCGCACGGCCGAAAGCCATACTTCTCCAGCAAATGCCGTAGCACCGTATTATCCCGGTGCGTATCCGCCCGGACAGTGTCGAACCGGCTGCAACACCAGCGGAAGCAAGCATCGGCCGCTCCTTTTTCGCTTCCGTCGGAAGCCAGCCGGTGAATGGTACCGTACGGTTTATCGTTCGGCCAGGAACCGTTATAAATCGTTTTATAGTTCGGGTCTTCTCCTATAATAAAGGTAAACATACCCACCATCCGCCCATGCCCGCCGACCAGGCAATAGCAATCGCCGTTCGCTATGTCGCGAGCCACGAGCTCTTCCGACGGGTATCCGTCGACCCATTGCGTACCGTTTCCGTTTTGCCGCATAAAAGCGCGGGCGCAACCGAAAATCCGTTCCAGTTCGCTCCAATCTCCTAAAATAGCTTTCCTGATTTCCATTCTGCTTGTTATCTGTTAGTTACCTTTATATTTACCATCCGGGCTTCCCGTTGCCTGCGGATGCGCCGGAATGATTTGCAAAAATAAAAAAACAAACGGTTATATAACAGTAAGCCCGAGTAT
>JAJBTJ010000163.1 GCA_020860905.1 Parabacteroides sp.
AAATGACCCTTGAAGGTTTTTCCAGTTCTTAGATTCTGCAAAATGGTTGGCAGCCCCTAAGGCTTTAATCACCACTCAATCATCAAATGAATTGCTTAAGCTGGTGTTATTAATAGTCATTATTAATTCATTTTTTCTTGTATTTCACCCCGCTCACATATTCGATGGATTGCAGTACCGATTCGAGGTCTTTATTGTCGTGCTCGCCTGAAATCAAGTTGGTAAATTCATGCCCCGGCGCAAAAAAAATGCGGCAGTTGTATACCCGCTCCAGTTCGCGAGCCACGTCCCGTATAGGGGTGCTGCTGAATCTCAATCCCCCCTTTATCCACACGGCTACTTCGCGTTCTTCTTTCTTCTTGGCGTATTCGCCCGACAAGGTATTGATCAGTACCTGTTCTTGTGCCGTGAGGCGCATCATTGCTTCCGGCAAGTCTACCTGTACTTTCCCGCTTTCTACATTTACCGATACGATTTCGTCTTGCGGATAGGATTTCACATCGAAATGGGTACCCAGTACCCGCACATCGAAGTTGCGTGTGGTAACCATAAAAGGCTTGGCTTCGTTGCGGGCTACGCGAAAGTAAGCTTCTCCGTTTAATTCCACTTTCCGTTCTTTTCCGGAAAAAAGGATGGGATAACGTAACGACGTGCAAGAGTTCAATACGACCCGGCTACCGTCGGGCAAGGTTACTTGCTTCTTTTCGCCATACGAAGTGGCGGCTGTCGTATAGGTCAGGTTTTGCTCATCCATACGACGGAAATAATGCATGCCGCCGAAGGTCAGGCAGAATATGGCTGCGATGCCGGCTGCGGCATACACGGTACGGCGTAACCAGAGGCGTTTGCCATGTGCTATCTTTTTGAGTAGCCGGTGCGCTTCCTTCTTATATTTTTCGTGTTCCGCGCGGGTAGTTTGCCGGTGGGTAGAAGAAGCCTCCCATACTTCTGCCGCTATTTCATCGAGCAAATCTTTATTGGCTGCATCGCGAAGGGTATCGAGCAATTCCGGCGCTTCTTCCCGGATGTATATATCATCCAGGTAACGGCGTAGCTTTTGTTTTTCTTCTGGTGTATTTTTCACGTTTCCTACTATATATGCGAGGCGGGATTTTCACCTTCGTATAAGTAATACCCGGAAGTGAGGATGAATAAGGGTGTCTTTAACGTTTATTATAAATTCAGGCAGATTAAGATGAGCAACGCATCTGCATACGTGTTTGAATATTTGGCCAGGAAAGCGCGCAACGTACGCAGCGATACGGAGATATGTTCGTGAACGGTATTGACCGAAATTCCCAGTGTGTCGGCTATTTCCTGATGGCTCATTTGGGCTTCGCGGCTCATTTCGAATATTTTTCGTTGACGGGGAGTGAGCTTTTCTAACGCTTTGGCGATAATTTCGCGCAGGTCGTCGGCCAGGATTTTTTCTTGGGTATCGTCCATATAGTCGATAGCTTGCGCCAGGATTTGTTCTTTTAGCGCAGTTTCTTTGTCCAGGTCGCATATCTGGTTTAAAATGCGGTTGTGTACGATGGTATACAGGTAAGATGAAAAAGAGGCGTCCGGATGGATGAAGCGCCGGCTTTGCCAGATTACGGTAAAGGCATCCTGGAAAATGTCTTCTGCAAAATCGCGTGATTTTACGAACTTCATCGCAAAATACAACAACCGGTTCTTATAGGCGGCATAGAGTTCGCAAAAGGCGTCTTCGTCTCCACGGATAAGGCGGTTGACCAGTTCGTGTTCGTCTATAAGGGTTTCTGTTGCGTACATTTTTTTTAATTTCCGGCCCAAAGATAGATTTCTGATGTTACAAATGTATGTATTTCTTTGGAATAAATCGAAAAACGGAGGTGGCAATGTTTTCGCTACCCGGTAGAACCCGAAGCTGCCAGCCGGGGATAGCGTTTTGTATCTGTTTTCATACAATCCCCTCGCCCCGGCCTGTTCCGTAATCGGATAAGCTCGGATAAGGGAATATTTATCTATGAAGCTACCGTTTATAAACAAGGCTGCCCCGTCTTTCTGTGTCGAGGCAGCCTTTCCTGTATCCTATGCGGGTAATTTGTCGTTACCGGGCTGTTATGTTAATCCGGTCGAGGGTTTTGCCTTCCAGGTCTTTTACCTCCAGCGTCAGCTCGTTCCCTTTCGTAACGCCGGTAAGTACGGTGTTGTACGAATTGTCGATAACGGGGAATTTCACGGCGCCGGTGGGTTTGTTATTGAAATAACGGTGCAGGTGGCCGCACAACATCACGTCGGCCGCAGCCCGGTTCAGTACCGGAACGAATTTTTCGAGCACTTCCAGCTGGCCGTGCCACAACCTTTTGTCGGGCAACGGCGGCATGTGGGCGATTACCACTTTGAACCGGGCTTCGGTGAACTCTTTCGATTTGACGGCCTCTGCCAGCCATTGCGCCTGTTCGGTACGGTACCGGTCGTAGTCGGTGATACCGCTGTACTCGATGTCCGAGTCGGGCTTGTCTTCGCCCGTGTCGAGGAAGACAAAGCAAACCGGGCCCTGGCGCAGTAAAAAGTACAAGTGCGGCTCCTTGGGTGAAAAATAATGCTGGAAAGAGGTGGCGAACAACCCGCGGGTTTCGTGGTTGCCCCGTGCGTAATACATCGGTTTTTCTTTGGCGAACAGTTCGACCGACACATCCATGAAGCCGGTAAACAAACTCTCCTCGTCTTTTAGCTGGCTCAACATATCGCCGTTGAAAATAACCAGGTCGGTATTTTTGTAGCCGCCGGCGTCGAGCAGGCGCGGAATGTCGGCGGTACGGCCGTGGATGTCGTTAATCATCAGGAACGACGTTTCCGGCTTGTTCCGGTCGTTTGTGGTAAACGTAAGCGGCTCGGCGCCGTATACGTCCGTGGCGGCCGTCTTGCCGTACGTTACTTCCACCCATTCGTGGTCGAGCACTTCCTGGGCGTATACCCGGTAACGGTAGCTCGTTCCGGGAGTGAGGCCGGTGATTTTCGCCACATGTACCAGCGAGGTGTTCTTCACCCCGTTGGTGGCGTCGAAGTACCGGGTTCGTTCCCGGGCGTAATAGTCGCTCCCGTCGTCGGGCGCCAGTTCCACCCAGCCCACCGAAGGCTTATTGGCTTTCCATACGATGGTAACTTCCGTTTCTTTCAGATTCTGCAGATAAGGCCCGTGCTGGATGGCGATTCGTTCCTGGGCCGCGCCTGTAAGCGTAAAGCACAGGCAGAGTAAACTTAAAAAAAGTGTTTTCATGCGTTCTATCGTTATTTTTCGTATCCCTCGTTTTGTTTCAGGTTCGGGTTCTTGTCGAGTTCCGCCTGCGGAAAGGGCAGGTACCGGTTGTACGGCCTGAATACGCGGTCTTCTATTTTCCGTAACGTGGCATTGCCGTCCGAAGGAGCGTTGATAACTGCCCTTAAATCCCGGTCGGGTTCGCCGGCCTGCACCGTACCGGTCATCCGGTATAAGGTACCGTTCAGGAGCGTTTCCGCCAACATTTTGCCGTTCGTATCTTTCCATCGCAGCAAATCGGCGCGCCGCAGTCCTTCGCCGGCCAGTTCGAGGCAACGCTCGCGCCGCACCAATTCGCGGAGCTTCTCTTGCGTGTCGTACTTCGCCCGGTTTACGGCGATATGGCCGCCCCGTGTGCGAAGGTCGTCTAAAATTTCGTATACTTCTGCAAAGTTCTCATTTTTTTCCACATTAATTTCTGCTATGGTTAACAAAACTTCTGCGTACCTGAATAAAATCGGGCAGGTATTCTCGTTCCCCAGCGACGCGGAGTACTGCGACAACGGAACCGTATATTTGGCCCAAATCATACCTGTGCGCGACGAATTGTCGGCTGCATCCATGTAGTCGGCATTCGAATTGCCGTCGATGGTTTTATCCAGGGTGTTGATAATCCGTTTCTTGCCGTCGGAACCTACCCACTCCATGCCCGGATAAAGGATGGTTTGCGCCAGGCGCGGGTCACGGTTGGCGAATGGGTGCGCCGCATCGTATCCCGAGCCGTCGTCGCCGGGCAGCAAGCCCGAGCTCATTTCGTACATATCCACCAAGTTCTGGGTGGGAACCATCGAAGCCCATCCGCCGTCCTGGTTGTTATACATCCGTATCATATTTTCGAAAGCATAGGTATTGCTTACATGCTGCATGGCGTAAATAATCTCTTTCGAGTTTTGTCCCTTGATGCTGAACAGCGCCTGGTAATCCATCGTTTTCTCTAACTCGTATAAGCCCAGTTCCTGGATGGCGCGGGCCGCTTGCAGGGCCAGGTCGAGGTCGCCCCAATACAACGCCGCCCGCATTTTTACGGCTAAAGCGGTACCCCGGGCGATGCGTCCGCGTTCGGCAGGCTTTTTATTCAGGTCGGGTATAGCGGCGTCGAGCTCGCTGTAAACGAATTGCTTTATTTTTTCTTCCGTATCGCGGGGCAGCTTCGCGTCGTCCGAGAGTTCGGGCTCGCCGGTAATGAGCGGAACGCCTCCGTACCAGAAACCCATCTGGAAATAACGCCATGCCCGGATGGTGCGAACCTGGGCGAACAGGTCTTTTTTCTCGGCATCGTCGGCAAACTCGATTGGTTCCGCGTTCGTTAAAAACGTGTTACACCGGCGAATCGTGCTGTAGTCGTAATATTTTACGGTTGCCGCCTGCGTCATCGAGCCGTTCCCCACTACTTTGTAGTTGCTCGCATTGCTGTAGTTGAAACCGATATCCGACATGCAGTCGGCGAAAAGAATATCGGTGGAGCCGGTTGCCGGGTTCGACCATTTGTCGTAGCACGCGGTTACGGCGCTCCGGGCGTCTTCTTCCGTTTTCCAGAAAGTGGAAGGCGAAAGCTGGTCGTAGGGGGCGGTATCAAAAAAGTCGTCGCACGAGGAAAAGATAAATCCGCATGCAATCAACGAAAGAGTAGTAAATTTAACTGGTTTCATTATGTTCGGATTGTTAAAAGGTTACGTTGATTCCTATCGAATTGGTACATACTTGCGGATAATGGGAGCCGCGTCCGGAAGGCGCTTCGGGGTCGATATTCACGGGAAGGTTGTCGAACTTGAACAGGTTTTCGCCGGAATAGTACACCCGGAGGCGGGAGATGCCGCATCCTTTGAGCCACTTGGCCGGCAGGTTGTAGCCGAACCGGATGTTTTTGATACGCAAATAGTTGGTTTTGAATACCCAGAAAGTCGAATAGGTATAAGGCGAGCTGTTCGTTTGGTCGGTTTCGGCGATGCGAGGGAAAGAGCCGTCCGGGTTTTCGTCCGACCAGGCATCGAACCAAACGGTGGAAGGGTGCGAGCTGTCGCCTGTGAATTCGCCGAATACCTCGTTGTTGAAGTAGCGCGAAACGCCGCAGGCTCCCTGCATGAATACCGACAAGTCGAAGTTTTTCCACGAAGCCGACAGGTTCAGCCCGAACGTAACGTCGGGTTGCTCGGAACCGGCCACGTCGCGATCGGCCGAGGTGAGCTTGCCGTCGTTGTTCACGTCTTTGTACCGGATGTCACCCGCCTTGAATTTGTTGCCGAAGGGGTTGCCGTACCGGGCGGTATAGGCGTCGGCTTCTTCCTGGCTCCGGAACAGCCCGTCGGCTACGTAGCCGTAAAACGATTTGAAAGGGCTGCCTACGCGGTTGATAAGGTAACCGTAGTCTTTATCCGCCATTTCGTTTACGCCTCCGAGATTCAGTATTTCGTTCTTGTTCACGGCCACGTTGCCGGTAGCCGAGAATTTCCAGTCGTTCCATTGCTTATGGAAAGTGGCGGTAGCTTCGAATCCCGTGTTGCGCATGGCTCCCACGTTGTCTTTATAGGGGTCTAACCCGAAGCTCCCCGGTACCGGCACGTCCATGATGATTCCCGTTGTTTTCCGGTTGTAGTAATCCAGCGTCAGGTCGAGGCACGAAAGTAGGCTTATGTCAAGCCCGATGCCCCAGTTGGTCGATTTTTCCCACGAGATGCTCGAGAGTTTTTGCGCCTTCTGCGTAATCCCGGTGTTTACGTTTCCGTCGAAAGGATAGTTCGTGCCGACGGCGTAGGTTACCAGCCACGGATAATAGTCGTCGAGCGCATCCTGGTTACCCAATTGCCCCCACGAGCCCCGGAGCTTGAGCGATTGCAGCCAGGTGCGCGAGTTTTCCATAAACCGCTCTTCCGAAAGGCGCCAGCCGGCCGAAACGGAAGGGAAGTAGCCCCACCGGTTGTCGGGGCTGAAACGGGAAGAGGCGTCGGCCCGGAAATTGGCTTCGAACAAGTATTTGCCGGCATAGTCGTAATTGATACGTCCGAAGTACGACATCATGGCCAGTTCCCTCGAGTAGCCTTCGTTCGTCTGGGTGGATTTCGTACCGGCATCGAGGTCGGTCATGTTGTTGTTGGGGAAACCCTGGCGGTATGCCTTGGTATACTTGTAGTTGTATTTCTCGATTTTAAGCCGGCCATTCCTCTCAGGTTGTGCCTGCCGAACGTGCCGGAGTAATTGGCGAGCAGGTCGAGCGAGGTGCGGTTCCATAGATACGTACGTTCGTCGAGCGAGTTGGGGCCGTGGTACTTGATGGAATTGTACTGAATATCTTTTACGAATTCCTTGTAATCCTGAATGTCGCTTACATAGGCGCCCTGGGCGGTGAATTTGAGCTCTTTCAGCGCTTGCCAGTCTACCGCCAGGATACCTGAGAAATTCTGGTTTTTGCGGGTTAACTGCTGGTCGAGGTCTATCCAAGCTACCGGGTTTCCGTCGCCGATGGTTCCGTACGTGCCGTCTTCGTTTTTGTACGGAATCCAGGGTGCGATGCGGTTGAGCTGGCGGATAATCTGGTCGGAGCCGCCTCCTACATACGAGTTGGTGGGGTCGGAGTAGTTGTTATGGATATAGGCCATGTTCGCCCGTACGCTTACCTGTTCCGACAGCCGGGTGTCGAGGTTGGTACGCATGTTGAACTGGCGCCGGTCGCTGTGTTCCATAATGCCGTTTTGCGACAGGTAGCCGAGCGAGATCATGTACTTTACGTGCTCGGAGCCGCCCGACAGGTTGGCGTTGTGTTGGTGCATAAACCCGTTTCCTGAAAATCCCAGCTCGTTCCAATCCGTATCGGGATGTCCGTACGGGTCGCTGCCGTCGCGGAACAGCCGGATATCTTCTTCGGTAAAACGGGGCGCTTTTCCGCTGGCCTCGAGCGCTTTGTTATAATAGGCGGCTGCATCGGCCGAGTTCATCCGGTTGATAAATCCGGTGGCCGTTTGCCAGCCGAAGGTAGCGTTGTACGACAGCACCGGCCGTCCCGTAGCACCCCGTTTGGTCGTAATCAGGATTACGCCGTTGGCGGCTTTCGAACCGTAGATGGCTGCCGAGGCGGCATCTTTCAATACGGAAATCGATTCGATGTCGTTCGGGTCGAGTTGGTTCATCGAGCCTGATTCTATCCCGTCGATCAGGATATACGGGTCCGAATTGTTCAGGGTGCCTGTTCCGCGTATCCGGATGCTGGTATTGTCTTTCGAACCGGGTCGGCCCTGGCTGGCGGTAACGGTGAGTCCCGGTACGATTCCCTGGATACCCGCGGCCACTGAGGTAATGGGGCGCTGCGTCAGTTCCTTATCGGATACGGAAGCAACCGAGCCGGTGAGGTTCACTTTCTTTTGCGAGCCGTAGCCTACTACCACTACTTCGTCGAGCTTTTGGGCCGTTTCCGTTAGTTTTACGCGGAGCGAGGTTTGTTTGCCTACCGCAATTTGTTGCTCTTCGTACCCGAGGTACGAAATGCTCAGCGTGGCGCCGGCCGCTACTTCCAGTACGAACTGTCCGTCTAAGTCGGTAACTGTTCCGTTGGCGGTGCCTTTTTCTATCACGTTGGCGCCGATTACCGGTTCGCCGGCAGAGTCTGTTACCGTTCCGGTTACTTTTTTGTTTTGTTGCGTGGCGCTTTTACCGGTTTTAAGGGTGAGAACGATCAGGTTGTTTTCTTCTTTCTTGTAGGTCAGCTCCGTGCCGGCCAGCAATAAGGCCATCACTTCGTCGATGCTCCGGTTCTCGACGGATACCGAGGTGCGGCGGTCTAATTCGCTGAGGTCGTTGTTGTAAAAGAATTTGTATTCGCTGGTTTGCCCGATTTGTTTCAGCGCCTGGCGAATCGATTGGTTGTGTACGGTAAGGGAAAGTTGGGCATACAGGGCGGGCGCCAGTATGAAACTTCCGAGCAGGAAGAGCGCAGCGGCCCGTATTTGCCGTTTTTTAACGTGTTGTCGTATTCTGACAAGTATTAATTTCATAATTTTGTATGTAATAATGTATTAGTAATTGCGTCCGTTATTTGCGAGATACCGGGGCGCGGTTAACTTTTCATTTCCGGGCCGGTGCCTTGCACTGTCCCGGTTTCTTTTTTTCATTCTCTGTTTTTCATCGGCATGTCGTTTTTGGGGTTACACGGTTTATTTCAGTGCCTTTTCGTACAAAGGCTTGTCGCGCTGGTTTTCACGTAATACGATTATGCTGTCTTGTATTTCGTATTGCAGGGGGGAGGTAAGTGAAAGCAGTTCGAGGATGCTTTCCAGGCTGGCATTTCCCGGCGAGCCGGTAAACCGGTATTTTTTCAGCGTTTCCGATTCGAAAATAATCCTTACGTTGTATAAGCGTTCCAGTGTGCGAACGATATTTTCGAATGTTTCGGCCTCGAAGGCGAGGATATTGTACCGCCAATCCGAATAATCCGTCGCATCGGCTACAGTGTACTTTTTCATTGCTCCGGCCGCCCGGTCGAATACGATTTTCT
The DNA here is from genome assembly GCA_020860905.1 of Parabacteroides sp. GTDB lineage: Bacteria > Bacteroidota > Bacteroidia > Bacteroidales > Tannerellaceae > Parabacteroides_B. Next base: position 8,769 of record JAJBTJ010000163.1, read on the forward strand.
GGTTCGGCTCCAGCAGCGCCGTTTCGCTTGCCGACCGTACTTCTACTTTCCCGCTCATCAGCACGGTCGAAACCACAGGGCCGTTCGGATACGATTTGATGTCGAAACTCGTACCTAAGGCTTTTACCGAGAGGTCGTCCGTTTCTACGATAAACGGATGTGCCGGGTCGGGGTTCACTTCGAAATATCCTTCGCCTTCCAGTTTCAGTATCCTTTCGCCGGCATGGAACCGTTTGCCGTAGATAAGGCGCGAACCGGAATTAACCCATACTTTCGAGCCGTCGGGTAGCAAGATGTTGGCTTTTTGTCCTTTCTCTACCGAAACCACCGTGTCGGCTGTTCTTCCCCGCTGTACGGTATGGAAATAAACGCCTGCGCCGGTTAATGCCATCAGTACGAGTACGGCTGCCACGCGCAGGAGCCGGACAGGCCAGGGCGTTTGCCCGGCGGCTTTCGGGGAGGCCGGTTGCCCGGTTGCCCGTTCCGTTTTTACTCGGATTTGTTTCCATATCCTTTTTTGCAGGGCGGTATTCATGGCGGTCGGGGCTGCTTCCCATTCGTCGTGCATCCAACTGTGAAAGGCGTTTTCGCTTTTCAGCCACGTTACGAGTGCTTCCACTTCTCCGGGGGTAGCCTGTTTTTGCAGGAATTTCCTGAATAAACGGATATAATCGGTTGTTTCCATCTGGTCGTTTCTATTTATGTATACAGACAGAGGGAAAGGTTCCGTTATCGAAGGAGTGGTTTTTAACTTTTATTAGTTTGATAACAGGTAAAGGACGAGGGCGACGGATAGGCCGTACCGGTTGTCTATTTTGCTGCGCAGGAAGGAGAGGGCTTTGGTAAGTTGCGATTCTACCGTATTTTCGGAAAGGTGCAGGCGGTCGGCTATTTCTTTGTTGGTTAACAGGGTACGGCGGCTTAACAGAAATATTTCCCTGCGTGCCGGCGGTAGCTGCCCGATAAGCGCGTCGATGTATTCTTCGAGGAAATGGTAATCCGTTTCTTTTTCGGTGACGTTTTCGGTGGTAACGGCGTTTTTCGACTTTTCCCGGTACAGGTATTCGAGCATCCGGCGCCGGTAGATATTGGTGAGCCGGTTTTTGGCGATGGTGCAGAGGTAGGCGCCGAACGACCGCCCGGGGTCTAACGCCGTGCGGTTTTCCCATACCTTGGTAAATACTTCCTGCACCAACTCTTCCGCCAGGGTGCTTTCCTGCTGGGAAATATGCATAACGAAATTGTATAACTTGCCGCTCCAGCGGTTATACAGGTATTCGAAGGATGCGTGGTTTCCCTGCCTGAGCCGGGCGATATGTGTCGATTCGTTTTCCATAGCGTATCCGGTAGTGCTGTCGTTATCGCGGCAGCTTATCTCCGTTTTAATTCTTTGCGGCAAAAATAGTGCAAACCGAGTGCAGAAACAAGCTTGCTTGTTTATGCCGAGGTGCCGCCTATCTTCTCTTTTCGAAGAAAAGTAGTGCAAACCGAG
>JAJBTJ010000076.1 GCA_020860905.1 Parabacteroides sp.
AGTTGCAAAACGGTAAAAAGCCTTATTTACCCCCTATTTAAGGCAATTGCGGCAAAAAGAGCGTAAAACGGTAAAAAATCAGGGTAAGCAGAAGATGAAAAAAGTGTTAATGCTGCTAACGGCGTTTTTTTTGTTAGCCACCGATTTTCAAGGGCAGAACGTCGCTATAAAAACGAACTTTATTTACTGGGCCACTACCACACCGAACTTAAGCGTCGAGGTAAAAACGGCACGTAAATATACCTTCGATTTGGCCGTTCATTACAATGCATGGTCATTTAAAAACGATATGACTTTACGCCATTACCTGTTTCAACCGGAGTACCGTTTTTGGCCCTGTAAAGCGTTCGAAGGGCACTTCTTCGGGTTGCATGCCTTGTACGGGCGATATAATATAGGGAACATTCCGTTCCTGCATAACTTCGATACCTATACTTTCCGCGGCTATATGTCGGGGGGAGGTATTTCGTACGGATACCATTGGGCGTTAGGGCGCCGGTGGGGAATGGAAGCGAACATAGGGGTAGGATATATTTATCTCGATTACAAGAAATATGTCTACGGAGAATGCTGCGCCGAGCTGGTAGGACGTTACAAGCGGAACTATTTCGGCCCTACGAAAGCAGGGTTTTCGATTATTTATCTATTCTAAATTCCGGGAGCCATGAAAAAAGAAACGTATAAAAGAATGCTGATGAGCTTGTTTGCGGTGGGATGTCTTTTCGGTTTCTCAGCCGGGATAAGTGCATTTACCGTTTCGCACGGAGGCGAAGAAATACGGATACGCGAACACGCTATCCGTGTAGAATCCGACAGCGTACGTTTCGATATAACATTCGATATCAGCCAGGTAAAAGTAACCACATCGAGTGCTTTTATCCTGGTTCCGGTACTCCGTACCCATAAGAAAACCCTCGATTTGCCGGCCGTGATTGTGGCCGGGCACAACCGGAGCGTTTTCGATATGCGCGAAGATTACCTTACGCCCCAAGGCGAAAAACGCTCCGTATACGCTTATATCCGGTACACGCGTAACCCGAAAGAGCGGCCCGACAGCGTGCGTTACCGGGTGAGCATCCCCTACGCCTCGTGGATGATGCACGCCGAGCTGGCGCTTAAGCAGCTTGCCAAAGATTGCTGTACCGAAACCCAACTGGCGTTGGATGCCCTGAACGAAGATATCAACCTCAATGCCAACGGATTCAGTAGCGACATACACCATCCTTTCGCGTGTAGCGGATACGAAGCGTACCGCAGCATGCTCTGTTTCCTGCCGCCCGAGGTAACCGAAACCCGGTTGCCCCAGCGGAGCGCTACGTTATATATCGACTACGAAGTAGGAATTTCGAAAGTCGACCCCGGCTACGGCCACAACCGCCGTGAACTGCAAAAAGCCGACAGCCTGCTCCGTCCGTTGCTCGACAGGAACCAGGTTACGGTGCGCGCCCTGTACATTACCGGATACGCCTCGCCCGACGGCAAATATGCAGATAACGAAGAGCTGGCCAAAAAACGCACGCTCCGTTTCCGCGACTACTTGCAGGAAAATTACCGCTTGCCACCCGCAATCGACCTGTATACCATGTGGGTAGCCGAAGATTGGGACGGCACCGTTGCCGCCCTCGAAGCATCTGCAAAGCCCTATACGCACGATGCCTTGGCGGTGATACGCCGGTACGGAGTTTTCGAAGGCCGCGAAAAGCAATTGATGGATTTGAAGGGCGGCGAAATATACCGGCAAATGCTCGACGATATTTTTCCGCGGTTGCGTCGCATCGAAATGACGGTTGAGTACGAAATCACGAAAAGCGCAGGCAACGAAGCCGGAATAGTGGATTTGTTGTACACCGACCCCACTGCGTTGAGCCTGTCGGAAATCTTTTCCGTAGCGCGTTTTTACCGCCCCGGCAGCGAGCAATACCGTGAAGTGTACGAAATAGCCGCCATTTATCATCCCGACAACGTAGTGGCCAATGTCAACGCTGCGGCGGCGGTATTGTTGATGGGCGACATCCAGACCGGCCGTTACTACCTGGAAAAAGTAGAGAACGACCCCCGGGCTTATATCAACCTCGGCGTGCTTTGCATGATGGAAGGCAAGCCGGCGGCGGCCGGCAGCTATTTCCGTAAAGCGCTTGCCGTAAATCCCAGGTTGGCGCGGTACAACCTGGAAAAGTTGAAACAATGGCGTTGACAGGGGTACATACATGGGTAAAGATACTGATTAGCCTGTGTGCATTCGTTGCCGGCTCGTTGCTTCCGTGCGGTTGCAATATCGACGGCGATATGCCCGAGTGCGAGTACGACGTACAGATAGAATACTGGTATACCGGTACGGGCTACGCCAACGTGTTACCCGACTATGTACATACCATGCGGCAATTCGTATTCGACGAGCAGGGGGTGCTGTATACCATACAAGATGTAAACCCCGATAACATCGGATACGGCGAACTCGACCTGCCTCCCGGAAAATATTCGCTGGTTACGTGGGGAAACCTCGACAAAGCCAGCGCGCCGGATACAGCGGTAATCAGCGTTACCCGGAAACACGACATGTTGCTCCGACTCGACAATACCTATAAATCCACCCGGGCTACGGGCGTTTTGCAAGGTAACTCCGAGCGGCTGTTTTACGGAACGGCCGATTTTACCGTGGTGCCTCTGGGCATTACCCGGCGCCGGGTAAATATGGCGCATAGCCATTGCGTGCTCGAAGTAACCGTGAAATGGGTAAAAGCGCCGCCTATGAGTAACCTGCCCAACTACAACATGCGGTTGCTGGATGTGCCGGCGGGTTACCGGTTTACACCCGGCCTGAGCATACAGGCTTTCATCTTGGCGGCATACGGCAATAGCGGCGAAGCGTCGCCGTTGATATACCAGCTTCCGGTTATCGAAAGCAAACGGTGCAATTACTGTATAGACGTAGATATGGGGATAGCGCGGGTGGTGAACGGCACGTTCGTAACCTACCGGCTTACCAACGATACGCATCCCGTATTCTGCCTGTACTCGGGCGATAGGCCTTTGATGAAAGAGGTGGATTTGTACCGTTTCTTCCGTACGATGGGTATCGACCTGGATAGCAACCTGAGGCAAGAGTTCTCGCTCAACATCGAAATCGACGGCGATGTGGTAAACGTATCCGAGGTACGGTTGGGCGACTGGGAAAACGGCGGCGACATCGGCGGCATTTTGTAAAACGAAATTTCAATTCACGATATAATAGTAACATATAAAATCGACAGGGATATGAAAACGGGATAACAAAGTGAAAAATGCTTTGGGCCGTGCAGGCAAGCGCCTGCGGCCGGGAGGATTACAAATCGAATTACGCAAAGTTCATAACAAAAAACAAAATGCGGTATTGCGCAGGCCGTACCGCCAGTAATTAACTTCTTAAATTTTCAAAGTATGAAAAAAAAGTACTACTTTATGGCAGTGGCTACCCTGATGTTGGGAGCCTGCTCGGAAGATACCGTCGTTGATAGGGGCGGTGGTGATTCCTCGCTACCGGCCGTAAATAGCCGCACCGAAATTAAATTTACCCTCGGCGGCATAGGGGGTGGTGTGGTGCCTTATGCTCCGGTTGCAACAGAGGCCGAAAACGAATTGAAAACCTTAGATGTTTTCGTGTTTAACCGCGATACGCTGCCCGACGGAACTCCGAAGGCCGATGCCGACGGTAAGGTAAACTATCACTTGGAAGAAGTGTTTAAGTTCGGTGAAGGCGGTACCGCCATTACCGACGACGGCTCTAAGAAAACGGCTTCCATTACGGTTAACGGACACAACCTGAAGTATTTCTTTTTCGTTGCCAACGCGCGCGACGTAGCTTCGATGACGATGTACGAATTGAACAAAACCGATACGGCCGAGTTTTTCTCCAAACTTACCGACCGGTTGAATACCCGGCTCGTATGCCCGCTTATCATGTCGGCTAACCGCCAGTTCAACCTGAAAGACTCCATCGACAACAGCAAAACAGGCCCGTATACCATCGACCTGAAACGCATCGTTGCCCGCTTCGATATCAACAACGTAGCGAAAGATTCGAAATTCTATATCCATACGGTTAAAATCCAGAATGCCCGTACCCAGTCGTTTATCTTCCCGCAGGATACGCTTTATATGCCTGCCGAAGGGCTGGTAACGCTGGCCGGTATCGATTACCGTGTATTGGATAACGCCAACTTGGGGATGACCCGCTCGGCTTTCTACATGTATCCCAGCCCCATCGCCGACAACGCATCGCTGGTATTGGAAGGCGCCCGTAACGCCGACGGTACCGACCCGGTGGATTATGCTATCAAGTTCCAGAAAGTACAAGACCTGAACAAGGCCAACGATGTCGACATCCAGGCCAACTATTACTATGTATTGAACCTCGAAGCCGTAGGTATGAACGAAATCGGCGGTACCTTGCAGGCTATCAAGTGGGGCGATAACGATACGATTAATATCGACGGCGGCTTAGGAAGCCTGGCCCTTGCACTCGACGCGAACGAAGCCCGTGCAGGCGTGAGCCTGGCTAAAAACGTACTTACGTTGCCTGCCGAAGTGTTTGCCGGAGCCAATCCGGGCGATACCGACCCTGTAAAGATTTCGATACTGGCCGATAGCGAATGGGAACTCGATGCCGCCACGGTACCCGATTGGTTGGAGGCTACCCTTACCGACGATGCCGACGGCGTTGCCCGCACGCTTACCGTAAAAGCCCTCACTGCCAATACAAACGGCGACGGGCCGCGTAAAGCCGTCGTGGTGTTGAAAAACGTGCTGCGTCCGTCTATTACCCAAACCCTGGTTGTTGAACAATCGGTAAACCCCGATAACTATATCAAGTTGCAAGCCGACAACTTCGATAACGGCGTGTTGAGCGTTGCCGGTATCCAACCGGATGCGCCTGACGGCGTGCGCACGGTACGGATGACGGTTACTACGGCCGCATCGGCTGCCGGCCTTACGGGTAGCTGGAGCGCCGATGTAACCAACCTCGACGGTACGGCATTGGCTACTCCCTGGATTGTCCTGAGCAAAGAAGCGGCTCCGGTTTCGTATGCCGCTGTCGACAATGGTGCCAGTGGCGAACTGCTGGTACTTACTATCCAGCCGAGTGAAGAACTCGTGGCACGTTCGGCTATGGTAACCCTCCAGTTAAGCGCCGATTACAAGCGTACGTTCGTGGTAACGCAGGATAAGCAGAATTTAGGCGATATTATATTGAGCGGTATCGACGTCGACCCGGCTACCGGTAACGGAACATTGGCTGTGGCAGGCAACGGAACCAGCGCCGAAGGCGTACGGGTAGGTGTAAAGGCTGCAACTGCTTGGGAAGTAGTGGTTCCGGCTGAAGCTACCTGGATTACGGTTCCGGATTTCAAAGTTAGCGCGTTGAAAGATAAAGCCTTTTATATCGTTGCCGCTAAAAACGAAACCGGCAGCGAGCGTACCGCCGTTCTGTCGGTTCAAAATACAATCGATCCTTCTATCAAGCAGGAAATAACTGTTACCCAGGGTATCCCTGTTTCACTTACGTTAGGCTCTGAAACGGTTACCGAAGAAGCGGCTGCTATCGAAACTGCCAAAACCATCAGCGTAACTACGAACGCCGATGCGTGGGAGGTTACGGGCGATGCTGCGGCCGACCGGCTTACCGTGGCTAAAAATGCCGACGGCGATGCTATCGAATATACGATGACCGAAAATACGGGCTTCGCTAACCGTACGGCTACCGTTACGGTAACGGCCGGCGATGTTACGAAAGCGATTGCCGTTACGCAGAAAGGCATTGTACTTACCTGGGCTGTAAAAGAAGGTTCCGACGATACGGGTACGGAAGTAAGCGGCGCTGTTACCGGTAAAATTTCGCAAGACGGCGCAACCGGCGTCGATGTGTATGTAGCTACCAACGGCGGTTGGACAGCCACATCGGATGCTGCCTGGGTTAGCCTGAGCGCCGCCAGCGGCGATGCAGCCGGCGCCATTACCTTAACGGCTACCGAAGCGAATGCCGATGCTGCCGACCGTACTGCCAACGTTACGATTACCAGCACGGTGGATGATACGAAAACCGTAACGTTTACCGTAACGCAGGAAGGAAACGGAGCCGGTATTTAATCGGAGCTTCCGGTTGATTGAAACAGTTAAGTATTAATACAAAAAATTGCAAACAATGAAAAAGAAATTGATAGCATTGGCCCTGTTGGTAGGCGGGTTGTATTCTTGTAGCAGCGATGAAAAGCTGGTAGAGAAGAATCCCGACTTCGTGGCCGGCAATGAAACGCTTTTCAGCATAACCGTAAAGAACGTAGAGAAACCTACCGGTTACGCTGCTGATGCTGCTTATGGAGAGTTGGCAGCTACCACCGAAGAAAAGGAAGTGAAGAATATCGCCTTTTTCGCCAAATTCAAAGACGCCGACCAGGTATTTTCGTTCTTCAGCAAAGAAGAACTCGAAAGCGACCATGGATTGGCCGATGCGTTGCAGATTGTAGGCGAGGGCGAATATACAGCCAAGTTCAAGCTTACCAATACAGGCGAAGAAAATGTAGAGCGTGAAATCGACTTGATTGCCGTAGCCAACTACGACGAAAATACAACGGCCGAAATCAAAGACATCGATACGCAGGAAAAACTGAATGCGTTCCTTTCGAAAGAATTGAACGATATGCCTTCTGCACCGTTGCTGATGCTCGGAACCGCCCAAACGAAGGCGAAACCGGGTGTGGTAATTACTTCTACTTTCAAGCTGAAACGTATAGCCGCCCGCGTGGATATTATCAACGAGGCCGGCGCCGATTTGGTTCTTACTTCGGCTAAGGTATTGAATGCCAAGAAAACCGCTTATTTGTTGCCGTCGCTTGCCGAAGATTCTATCAACAAGTTGCCGGTATTTCATTATCCTACTGCGGTAGAACCCGATGCGGCTGCGCCCGATAAAATCGAGCAGTTGTACGTTTACGAAAACCTGAATGTGGGCGACACGGCTACGGCTATCGAAATCAAGGGTACTTATAAAGGTACGGCTTTGCTGAAGAAAATCGATTTCGTTAAACCGAAAGAAGACGGAGTGGATACGGTGGTTCCTATTTTGCGTAATAATTTGTACCGGGTGCGTTTGTATCCTACGGCCAACACCAATGATGTTGACTTTACGATTCAGGTGGAAGACTGGAGCGTAGCTGCCGATACTTTCTCGTTTAAACCGGTATACCATACGCCCGAAGTGGTGATGATTACGGAAGAGTCGGATATTGCTTTGGTTACCGATGATGCCGACAAGCAGATTTACAGTGTGGATATTTCCGACCAGGCGGCCACGAAGGGAAAGAAAATCGTGTTCTATGCTTCCGGTTACCAGGATACGAATACGAAAGTAGAGTATCTGGGAACAACCCGGTGTACCGGCGATAGCTGGATGAGTGCGGCTATTTCGCGTACCGATATACAAGGTACGTATGCAACGGATGCTCCTACGAATATCAAGTACCGCAAGTATACGATTACGATACCCGAAATGCCGGTTACGGCTACTACGCCGAGCGATGCGTTTATAAAGATTCATAATGCGTTTAAAACCGACTCGTGCGTAACGATTCGGGTAAAATACCGCCCGTTGTATCAAGGTATTGTCAATGCCAAGCCGGTATTGTATAACGGCCAGTTCTGGGCTCCTGTAAATGTGGGCGCTACGGCTGTGGGCTTAGGTAAAACTGATGCGGTTTGCGGAAATTATTACCAGTGGGGACGTAATAAAGTATTTGCGTATCCTACTACAACGCCGAACGATTTGGTTGCCGGGCCGGTTGCTGAAAATAAATTCGTTACGGCTGCCGCCGAACCGTACGATTGGTTGATAGCCGACGACCCGAATTTCGAGGCTCGTAATACGATGTGGGTTGCGGGTTCGGATAACTACGACAGTCCGTGTCCGGAAGGATGGCGTGTACCAACCAAAAATGAATTGGATGCTATCCGGAAGGCTTATGCGGAAGAACTGAAAACGGCTACGTTTGCGGCTGATATGGGTCTTACCGTACAGGCCGACGAGGCAGGTAACCCCTTGTTGTTGCCCGCCGCCGGGGCTCGCCATCGCACTACGGGTGTGGCCTACGGCCGTGGTACGGAGGGTGATTTCTGGTCGTGCGAGGCGGAGGGTACAGGCTCATGGCGTTTGAACTTCAACGCGGGCGGTACCAATATGAACGCCGAAACCCGAGCGTATGCTTTTACGGTTCGCTGCGTTCAAGAATAAGGGAGGCGAATTGCCGACCGGATTCGTTTGATTTGATTCTTTGATTATTTTCCCGGGGGCCTTGTGCCCCCGGGTTTCACTTACCGCCGTAAGGCGGTCGAAAATTGAAAAAAAATGGACTTACGGCTTAAACTAAACTCGGAATCGACTGAGCAACCGCTGATACGTCTCCATCTGGAGGGGATGTTCTGGAAAGCGTACGAACAGTCGGCTTTACGTTTTATCAAGGAGATAAAAGCGTATAAGGTTTTGAAGAAGCCGGTAAAATCATTGGGTTGCGAGGTGGCCGCCTTGGGGTTTCCTTCGGGTAAGCTCGACGAAGTGTTGAACGGACGCGAATATACTCGTATCAACGAGAAGGAAATTACCTTGTCGAGCCAAACGGTTTTCACTCGCGAAGAGTTTAACGAATGGAAAAAAAGCCTCCCGCTGCAAACCGACGGGGTGGTGCCTAAATCCCGTTCGCCCAATGTGGATACCGGTTTTAGTACCTTTTCTTCAGAATCGGTTCGCCAGGTAATCGAACGGCTGTTTTCGTTTAGTGTGGAAACGGCTTCGCCTATTCAGTGTATGATGCTGGTGTCGGAATTACAAACCCTACTGAAATGATGATTTATGATAATCTGCCTGTTTATAAGGCTACTTACGATCTTTTATTGCAGTTTTTTATACTCAACCGGCATTTGCAGCGCGATTACCGCTATACGCTGGGCGAAAGTATAAAAAACGAGCTTGTCGATTTGCTGGTATGTATTTATAATGCAAATACCGTGCGCGAGAAAGCTCCGATATTAACCACAGCCCGCGAACATGTAGTAAAAATCAAGCTTCAGATACGTTTGTTGGTCGACCTGAAACAAATCAGCATCAAACAGTATGCTTCGGCTGCCGAACATATCGAGTCTATCTCGAAACAACTGGCGGCCTGGCAAAAATCGGCAACAAAAGCATAACGGCATTTTATCCGGAGTGCCGGAGGTCAAGGCTTCCGGTAGAGAGATATGTAAATTCAGTAGCCTACCGGCAGTGTAAAAAGGTCGCACCTGCTTAGGCAATAAAGTGTGTTGCTGTCGGTAATATAATTTAGTCTGCGGAAATATTCGCTTTTTCTGTGTCTGTTTTCGGTTATTCAGTCCAACGGTTACTTGCAATTGCCCGCCGCCGGGTACCGGAATAACGCATCGGGTGCCGGCACCAACCGTGGTGCGAACGGGCTTTACTGGTCGTGCACGGTGGATGGTACGCGTACGCCGCGCTTGAACTTCAACAGTTCGGGCGCCGATATGAATTCCGATAAACGGGCGAACGGTTTTTCGGTTCGCTGCGTTCAAGTATTTATAGTGCCGTTGCGGCGGTTGTTGGTAAGTAATCCGGTCGTTCTTTGAAAAAATGTACAAATAATACGCGTCTTTTTCCGTATTCAGCTCAATGGTTACTTGTTATTGCCCGCCGCCGGGTACCGCCATCGCGAGTCGGGTGCCGGCACTAACCGTGGTGCGTACGGTCTTTACTGGTCGTACGAGATGGCTGATATGTACTCGCCGCGTTTGAGTTTCCACAGCGGCGGTACCGATGTTAATGCGGACTACCGTGCGGGCGGTTTACCGGTTCGCTGCGTTCAAGCTTTTACATGTCGTTATTAATCGGAAATGGTATAAATAGATGTTTCATTACGAAACAGGCACTAACCTAATTTAAAGATAAAAGGCTTCTTTTTCCGTAGTTCAGTGTAACGGCTGCTTACTATTGCCCGCCACCGGGTTCCTGAGTTACGGCGCGGGTGCCGGTGGCAATCGTGGTGTACACGGCAATTACTGGTCGTGTGATACCGATGATACGCGTTCGCCGCGTTTTTACTTCGGTAATTCGGACGCCACCGATGTTAATGCGTTCTACCGGACGTTCGGTTTTACGGTTCGCTGCGTTCAAGCATTTACACCGTTGTGATGTTGCCGGAAAAGG
>JAJBTJ010000256.1 GCA_020860905.1 Parabacteroides sp.
GAATATAGCCATTTTCGCCTCCGGTTCGGGTACCAACGCCGAGAATATAGCCCGTTACTTCTTTCAGAGCGAAACCGTTACCGTAGCGGTGGTGTTGAGTAACAAAAAAGAGGCGGGCGTACATGCCCGGATGAAAGCGCTCGGCATCCCTTCGCTTACATTCGGCAACGCCGAATTTTCCGAAGGCTCGGGGGTACTGGCCGTATTGAAAGAATATCAGGTCGATTTTATCGTACTGGCCGGTTTCCTGGCCAAAATCCCCCCCATATTGTTGCAAGCCTATCCGTCGAAAATCGTAAATATCCATCCGGCCTTACTGCCTAAGTTCGGAGGAAAAGGCATGTACGGCATGCGGGTACACGAAGCGGTAATAGCTTCAGGCGAGAAGGAAACGGGCATCACCATCCACCGCATCGACGAAAATTACGACCGGGGCACCACGGTATTCCAAGCCGTATGCCCAGTATTGCCGGGCGAAACGCCAAACGAAATAGCCGCGAAAGTACATGCCCTGGAGTACGAACACTTCCCGAAGGTGATAGAAAAGCTGCTGACCGAATAAATTAACCGTACAAGCCGTACAGACCGGCACCGGGGTGATTAAGAAGCAAATGAAAAAGGAACGCGGATTCGCATTCCTTTTTCCGGGCAAAACCGGTTCGGTACAAGGCATAGCGGCTATTTGTTTCTGCCGGCGAAACCGGTTGCCGACGGCGTCGGCTAAATAAACGAGGGCGTCGGCAAGTTAGCTAACGCCCTCGGCAAGCAATCACATCGAATGGAAGATACGGTTTCATTCACAGGGAATAACCACCGTATTCACACCCGGAACCAACGGAATCGTATCCCCGCCGGCTATCATTTCCTTTCCGTTCAGCCGGTACGTTTTACCGGCAATGCCCGGCAACCGAAGCGAACACTCCCAACCCGGCTTCTCCGGAACAATCCGGTATACCGCTTTCCCGCCGCCTTTAGTAAATTCGAACGAAAACGAATTGTCGCCTACCGGCAAATCGTACAACGCCATCCGCTCCCATCCCGAAGGCCAGTGCGGCGCAAATACCGCCTGCCGGCGATACGCATCCGGAGTAACCCCGAAAATATGCGTTATCAACGGTGTAACCACACCGTAAACAGTCCACGCCTGCACCGGACAACCGTAATCAGGCATCATTTCGTTGATAGAACCGGGAAGGGTGGCATGCAACGTAGCAGCAATCATCTTCATATACTCCAGCGCCCGGTCGGTGCGCCCGTAACGCGCTTCGCTCATAGCCTGCACACCCGTGGCAATCGTCATCCTGTGCTTTTTTTCCACCGCCGAAAGGTACGGACCGTACAGACCGCAATTCTCCGTCCGGATCTTATCCAGGTTACGCAACGCCTTTTCCACCGGAGCGATTCCGGTTTCCATCGGGGTAGTCACCACCCAGTTCTTATTAGTGAACCAGCCTCGCTGCATACCGGCAGGCAAGTCTTTTATCCGGTCAAGCAACGCGGTATAGAAAGCGATTTTTTCCCGTCCTTCTTCGGTAGAGGCATATGGTTTATCCATCCCGAGTTGTTCGATGGCTCCCCTGACTGTCGCCAACGCCTGCTCACGCGTACCGTAAAAGTCGCAATAGCTCGACTCGGTTTCGTCCCAATAAGCCGTATTGATTTTTTCTTTCAGTGCGGCGGCCTGTTCCCGGTAACCGGACGCCGATGCATCGCCGAGCAGCGAAGCCATCCCGGCCGCCGCTTCGAGCGCCTGCTGCGTATAAACCGCAACATCGATCAATTCCGCATTCAGGCCCCGTACCTCCATAATGCCGTAGCCTTCGGGAAAACCATTCCGGTTGGCATCCATTTCCCGGGTAAGCCAACGGATGCCGGATACGACAGCAGGATACACGTCTTTCAGAAACACCGTATTGCCGGTCCACCGGAACGTATTCCAGGCAGCTACGATAAAATGCGCCGTTTCCTGCGTGTTTCCTTTGTTTCCCACAAATCCGTTCGACGACATTTCGTGGATGATACGGCCGTTTCCATTCACCTCTTCCGACACCTTGCCGAGCGTACGCAAGGTAGATTGCGCCAATCCGAAATCGCCCGAAGCCGCCACCCCTTGCTGGGCATACGAGTTATCACAGCCGAACAGCCAGGGATATTCCACCGCTCCGGCCGTAAGGAACCGGCCGATGCCGGGCAACTCCATCACCAACCATTGCGTATTTATTTTTACCCAATTATAGGCCTCTTCCAGTTGCTTGTCGGGAATTTCGATACGCGCCCGGCTGAGTACCGAACGGTATACCCGTTCTTTTGCCGCCAGCAACGAATCGTTGTGGGCAGCCAAACCGGCAAAAGCCGCTAAGGCATCGTCGCGGCTTCGCGAAGAACCGCATACGAAGTAAGTCACCTGTTCGGACCGGCCTGGCTCCAGTTGCAACAAACTGGTTACGGTAGAAGCCACTCCCGCGCCCCGGGTTTCGACCGGGCAGTATCCGTTCACGGTATAGCTCGTAGCATCGCGGTCGGAACCCCATACCGCATACCAGGCATTCGCCAGGTCTTTCCCTTCGAACACATGAAGCGTTTCGTTCCAGGCTACGCTGTCGTTTCCGTCGTAAATACCGTTCTCGTTCGAAAACCATACCGGGCTGATGTCGCTTTTCAATACGAAATCGACACTCACCTGCCGAGGTTTATCCGAAGTATTGGTAAACATATACCGGATAACCACCCCGTTTTTCCCTTCCGGCACATACTGGAAACGGCTCGCTTCTATCCCGTCGAGCACCGGTTTATATACGAACCGGTTACCCGTAGGATAGTTGATAAACGAATCGGCTTCGAGCAACCACGCTTCGCGGTTGTTTTTCACATCGGCCAGCTTGAGCCAAAATCCGTCGGCCAATTTAACGGGAGGCGTCCATACGCCCCCCATTTCTCCCGGTACATGGCCGCCCATATCCGGGAACGAACCGTTCTGCAACCCTACTATATACGCCCGGTCGCCCGCCGTAAGGTAAGGCTTTCCGCCCGTACGGCCCCCGTTCGAAACGCCGGCAAAGTAAGGCGCCGCATAATCCGTCGCTTTTTCGGGAGCGACGCTGCAACCCGCCAGCAGGCAAGCCAACGCCACCCCTATATAACAATACCTGTTCATACTGATATGCATTTAAAATAAACAGCCCGGTCAATACCCCGGATTCTGCCGGAATTCCGGATTCTTATTTACATCTAATTCCGTTTGCGGAAGCGGGTACAACCCGTTCGCGCTCGTGTTCCATACATACGACAAATTGTAGTTCGGATGTTTCTTACAATCGGCCGTAAGCACCTGCGAAGCGATTCCCCAACGTACCAAATCGAAATACCTCCGGTTCTCGGTAGCCAGTTCCACCCGGCGTTCGTGCCGGATAGCGGCAGTCCAATCGGCCGAATGCGCCGGAGGAGTATCGGTACCGAATGCCCGTTGTCGTACCGTAAGCAAGGCGGCTTCGGCTTCGGCCGGATGACCGGCCTCGTGAGCTGCCTCGGCAAAAGCCAGCAACACTTCGGCATACCGTATCAGCTTTTTATTTTGTCCCATCTGTTCCTGGTAATCGCCTACATCCACCCATTTCACATACTTGGCGTTGTTCATCCCGGTTTCGGGAGCCCAGTCCGCCTCGAACGTAATAGAAGTACCGTCGTCGTTCACCAATTCGTCGGCAATGAAATCGCCCTGTTTCAAAATCGTGGCTTCGCGGCGCAAATCGCCCGGTTCGAATTCGTTATACAACGACTGGGTAGGCATGGCAAAACCCAGTCCGCCCCGTTTGGGCATGCCGCGCGGACGTACCCAGTGATTATAAGCCAGCGTCAATCCCAGCGGCGCTTCCGAGCGCGACTGGATTTCGAATACCGATTCCGGCCCGTTGTTGTTTTCCGGCTGATACATCTCCGAAAAATCCTGTACCAACGCATAATTATACTGTCCGCCTTCGTTATCCACCACCGGTTTCAACGCGGCATACGCGTCGTCGAACTTATTTTGCGCCAGGAAAGTCAATCCGTACAAGCACTGCGCTGCTCCCTGGCCGGGACGGCCGGGAGCAGCCTGCGCATTCGAAGGCAACAATCCGATGGCCTCTTTCAAATCGGAAGCAATCTGCGTATAAACCGATTCGACCGATGCACGCGGCATTTCCTGCGTGGATTCTTCGGTTGTAAGCACCAGTGGCACGCCTCCGTACCGTTGTACCAACTGAAAATAGAAATAAGCCCGGAGGAAATAAGCTTCGCCGGTTACCTGTTTTTTCTTCGCTTCGGAAACGGCCGTTCCGGAAGGCACGTTTTCCAACACCAGGTTAGCCCGCGCGATGCCTTGGTAATAATCGCTCCACAGCCCTTTAACAGCCGCATTGCTGGTCAGTAACTGGCCGGTATTGAACGAATTGTAATCGGCAAAATCGGTACCGTGCCCTTTGATTATATCGTCGGAAAGACAATCGGCGTCGAACCCCACATGATTCTCATAGAAATTATAAAACACGGCATATACGGCATTCACCGCCTCTTCCGCTTCCGCGTCGGTATTATAAAACGTAGCAGCCGATAACTCGTTGGGTTGCCTGTCGAGGAAATCGGAACACGAACCCGTTCCTACGGCAAACGCCAGCAATATTAAATATAAATAATTGGTTTTCATAAGTATATCATTTATTTTTTGAAACTAAGTGTTTTTCCGGAACAGCCTGTACCTGTCCTACAAGGCTGTTGCCCGATTGCGGCATCTCCCGCCCCGTCAAAGAATGCCGAGGTTGATACCGAACGTAAAAGTACGCGCCTGCGGATAAGTTATTTCGTCGAAACCGTAACTGCTCCGGTTGTCGGTGCGCGATGTTCCCACTTCGGGGTCGAAACCCGAGTACCCGGTAATGGTAAACAAGTTCTGGGCGCTCGCATAGAAGCGGAGCGAACGGATGTGCATTTTTTTCAAGGCCGGCGCCGGAAGGGTATAGCCTATCGTCAGGTTTTTCAACCGGAGATAATCCCCTTTTTCCACATACCGGGAAGAAGTGACGTTATTCTGGGTAGAACCCAATGTAAGCCGGGGCATCGTATCAGAAGTACCGGGGCCCGTCCACGAGTCGAGTACCGAACGGCCGTAGTTATGGGTTTCGCCGGTATTTTCCGACCACCATTTGGTTGCATTGTAAATGTCGTTACCGCCTACACCCTGGAACTGCACCGACAAGTCGAACCCCTTGTAAGCCGCATTGGCACTCAGCCCGTACAAGAACTTGGGAATCGTGTTGCCGATAACCGTCCGGTCGGAAGCATCGATTTTGCCGTCGTTATTGATATCTTTATACCGTACGTCGCCCGGTTGGAACGACGGATTTTCCGTGTTATACAAATGTGTTTTTATCTCTTGTTCATCCTGGTAAATTCCTTCCATCACGTATCCGTACATCTGGCGCATAGGCTGCCCCTTCTCGGTACGTACGGTATAATCGAAAAAGAGCGTATCGTCGATGGGCATTTCGTTGCCTCCCAGGCTGAGCACCTTATTCTTTACCGTGGTAAAGTTGGCATTGATGCTGTACGTAAACGGGCCGGTGTACCTGGCATGCGTCAACGAGAGTTCGATACCCTGGTTCCGGACACTTCCCGAGTTGATATACGCACCGTTCGAAAATCCGCTGACAGCCGAAACGGGCAGTTGCACCAACATATCGTCGGTAGTTTTGATGTAGTAATCGGCTTCGAAGCCCAACGCGCCGTTGAACAGCGAGAAATCGAGACCGAAATCGGTTTGCGTAGTGGTTTCCCACGATACATGCGGATTGTAAGCCGCCGAAGGAGCGTATCCCACCACCGCCTGATTATTGAAATTGTAATAATAAGGCGACAACGTACCGGTAAATGCATACAAGCCGATGTCCTGGTTGCCGAGTTGACCCCAACTGGCCTTAATCTTCAAATCGTCGAGCCAGTCGTATTTTTTCAGGAAAGCCTCTTCCGAAGCGCGCCAGCCTACCGCAAACGACGGGAAAGCCGCGTAGCGGTTCCCCGCGGCAAAACGGGACGAACCGTCAACGCGGATACTTGCTGAAGCGAGGTATTTATCGGCAAAATTGTAATCCGCCCGTCCGAAATAAGAAGCCATCGACCACTCTTCGCGCAACCCCGTTATGTCGTTCGCATCCGCTACCGAGCCGTTCGACAAGTATTGCAGGTAATCGTAATTGCCGGGGAACGAACTTTTGGTGATATTCGTCCAGTCGCGCGTGTTTTCCTCTATCGAAACGCCGGCGAGCAGATTGAAATTATTCCGCGCTACGCTGAACTTATAGTTCAACACGTTTTCCCATATCCAATCCAATTGCAGATTCGTGCCCTGCGTAAGCGAAGCGATGTTGCTAACGTTGTCGCCTTCCTGGAAAGAAGGGTCGAAGTCGCGGTTATTCTCGGCAATCAGGTCGAGCCCCAGGCTGCTTTTGAAAGTAAGCCCCTTCAACAAGGTAATTTCGGCATAGGCATTGTCGGTAACCCGGTACATCAGGTTACGGATATTCGAACGGGCCGCCATCGCCAGCGGATTGGCGCCGTTCCCTTCCAGCAGGCTGTTAGGGCCGGCAAACGAACCGTCGGCATTATACACGCTCATCGTAGGTACCGCCAGAATCGCATTTTTCAACACGCCGTTTACTTCGATATCCACCCCGTTCTGCTTGATTTGGGAGAATGAAAAGTTATTTCCCACCTTCAGCCACTTAACCGGATTGGCATCTACATTGGCGCGCACGGAATTACGGGCATAATCGGAGTACCGGATAATCCCGTCTTGCTGGAAATGGTTCATCGAAATAGCGTATTGCGTTTTAGCGCTTCCGCCGGTAATCGACAGGTTATAATTCTGCATCAGCGCATCGCGGAACACTTCTTTCTGCCAATCGGTACCTTTGCCCAGGTTGGTATCGGGCCAGGGCACATTGCCGGAAGGATTATCGTTCAAGGTAGCGCGATTGCGCACGTCGGCCCATTCGGAAGCATCGAGCATATCGAAGGTTTTGGCATTCGACTGTACGCCGAGATACGCATCGAAATCGATGGTTACCCGGCCTTCTTTCCCCGATTTGGTTTTAACCAACACCACGCCGTTGGCTGCCCGCGAACCGTACATGGCAGCTGCCGAAGCATCCTTCAGAATCGATATCGATTCGATGTCGCCCGGGTTGAGCGAGTTGA
Source organism: Parabacteroides sp. (assembly GCA_020860905.1). Classification (GTDB taxonomy): domain Bacteria; phylum Bacteroidota; class Bacteroidia; order Bacteroidales; family Tannerellaceae; genus Parabacteroides_B. The sequence continues at coordinate 7,228 of JAJBTJ010000256.1, forward strand.
TTCCCGTTTTGGTAGGAATCCCGTCGATTACGTACAGCGGGTCGCTGTCGCCGATAGTACCTACGCCCCGGATGTTGATGTTCATCGGGCTGCCCGGCTGCCCGTAGCTTTGGGTAACCATCACCCCGGCCACTTTACCTTGCAACGCCTGTTCGATCCGGTTCACCGGCACACTTTTCACGTCTTTCAGGTCGACCGACGAAACAGACCCGATAATCTCTTTCTTGCGGGCCGTTCCGTACGAAATCACCACTACCTGCTCCAGCAAATGGTTATCTTCCTCCAAAGCAATCCGGTAATTTTTCGAGCCGGTTACCTGTACCGACGCCGTTTTATATCCGATAAAGGAAACCTCGAGCACGGAACCCGAAGGTACCGGCAACGAGAAATTCCCGTCGGCATCGGTTACCGTTCCTTGGGCCACTCCTTTTACCACCACCGAAGCGCCGGGCAACGAAATGCCGGCCTTATCGGTTACCGTTCCCGTAACAACGCGCTGTGTGTCTTGCGCATACAATATTAAAGCCGGAAAACAACACAAGCATATAAGCAAGATGGCAAACCGGTACGGAAAAGCATGCTTACGAAGCGCCTTTCCTTTTTCGGACGATTGTCCGGTAGAAATTGTTCTTTTCATGTGTACTAACGTTTAGGGTTATTTTATCTTTTTTATCCTGTTGGCCGGGTACCCCGTAGTCGGAGCGTCCGGCTCGAATCCATTGCACTATTTTAGCGGCCTTTCCGTTTCTCTGTTCCGGAAAAGTTCGTCGGTTCGGCCGGGTTTTACCGAACCGTACCCGGTATTTCCCGGTGCGGAAAGTACCGGTTGTTTTACCGGATTTATCCCGGCGTTCGAAGCGGCTATTTTCCAGCCGCCTCTTATCGCTTCCCTACCGTATAGGTTTTCCGGTCTTTTCCTACCCCTGTAATAGTAAGCGACTTCCAGGAAGCCGGCAGCAAACCTGTGCCTTGCACCACCCCGTTTTCCGTAATTTCGAGGGCGCCGAAACCGTTCAGTACGGCCTGGAGCAATCCGCCGGCCCCGGTAGCGAAATACGGATTATCCGAATAAGGCGATTCCGACAATACGCCGAAAGGCGGCCGTTTGTTAGGAATGTAACTTTTCTTGAACAGCTCGTACGCCTTTTCGCCGTCGCCCAACCGGCAATACAGAACCGAAAGCACCGCGTTTCCCATCGCCGGCCCGTCTTCGTAAATCTTCGGCTCGTAATACCGCAAATCCTTTTCCATCCGGGACGCATCGGTTACCACTTCCAGCGGATAAGCCAGCAGGTTCACATCGCCTTGTTTGATTGTTTCGCCGGCGTACGTAGCATGCTCTTTCATCACTCCGTCGGGCATATAATGAAATTTCAGGCCGGCGGCCACTTCCCGCCAGCGATTGTCTGGACACACGCCCAGTACCGAAGCCGCCTGCGTGGCATATTCCAGTACCGTCTTGGCAGAACCGTTGGTAAAAGCATTGTCGTCGATATTCTGTGCGAACTCGTCGGCCCCCACTACGTTTTTAATCGAATACGAACCGTCGGCGTTCCGTTCGGCACGCGACACCCAGAAATCGGCCACTTCTTTCAACACCGGATACCCCGTGCCGGCCAGCCATTCCTTATCTCCGTACACCCGGTAATCATTCCAGCAGGCAATTCCCACATCCGCCGTAATATGATGCTCGAACGGCCCCGTAAGGCACCAAGTGGGCGTAGCTTCTTCGCCGGTATCGTCCGATTCCCACGGAAACATCGCACCCCGGTACCCGTAATTGCGGGCGCGCTGTACGGCTTTATCCAGCCGGTCGTACCGGTAATCCGTCATCGAACGCGCCAGGTCGCGGTTCAGCAACAACAACGGCGGATACATCCACAGTTCCGCATCCCAGAAAACATGCCCGTTGTAACCCGTCACCGTCGACAAGCCCATCGGCGCAATACTCAGGCGGCTATCCGCACGAACGAACGAATACAAATTATACAGTGCCAGCCGCACATCCCGCTGGTCGCCGGGATTTCCCTCTATGATAATATCGCCTGTCCATAAATCGGCCCATTCCCTGCGATGCGTGTCCAATAAAAAACCGATACTGCCTTGCATGGCATATACCGCCATCCGTTCGGCTTCGTTCGCCGGGTCGTTGAAATCGGTCGACGAGCACACGGCCCCTACCAGTGCAAACCGGTATTTTTGTCCCTTTTTCAGCCGGGTTTCGAATGCCATCGTTTGCCGGTTGGTACCGATAGCATAGCCTGCTTGTATAGCCGGCCGCGCATCGTCGAATAAGAAGGCGGCGCACGAGGCTACCCGGTGCATCCCGGTACAGGTAAGCGCGTCGGACGTAAATACAGGCAATTCCAGCGAACCGTCTTTCAGCCGCTTGAAAGCCGTATGCGTATCGTTCAGTTCGGCCGGGAAACCGGTTTCGTTCTCAACCGCCAGGGTAATATCTTTATACGGTGTAATTTTGACCACCGCCATCCCGGCATAAGGCAAATTACGCAACGCCAGTAAAGTATACCGGATACGGGCGCTGGTGCCGAAATCGACCGAAGTGGTAAGACAAGCTTCCTTCATATCCAATACCTGTTCCCAGCCGGAAGTAGTAGCGCCGGTTACAGGTTGGCCGTCGATATACATATTTATATCGGTAAATGCCGGACCGCGAACGATACGGCTCACTCCGCGTTCCGATTGTTTGTCGAATACGCCGTTCAGCACGATATCCGATACCCGGAACAATTCGCTTCCGCTTACCAATCCGATTCGTCCGTTCGCCAGCGTTACGCCGTTATAAACGTCGCCCGGAACAGCCCGGATAGTCCAACCCTCGTCCTGGCTCTTCACCGGAACAGCCGACATCAGAAAAAAGAAAAAGAGAAAAGGCAAGAATTTGTTTTGCATGGTCTGTTTATTTTATTTCGATTTTTTTTCCGACACAAAGAAACACGGG
>JAJBTJ010000053.1 GCA_020860905.1 Parabacteroides sp.
TGTTGACAGAGTGGATATGGATTATAAAGGAGATGGAGAAAGGTAACAGAGGGAAAAGTAGAGATTATTATACACACAAAAAACTACATACACGATTGTTGCTTTTAACGGCAAAAACGGGTATGTAGTTTTTATAGAAAGGAGTATAGGGCGTACCGGTGCCTGTGTGCAGGTAAACGTGTACAGGCAGTTTTAACCGGTACGGATAAAATATGTTATTCTTCCTCTTCGCGGAACACCCCGTTCTCGTCGCGGTAAAACGCCGAGCCGTACGGAGCGTTCAGCAGGGGGATAATATCGCGGTCGTAATTACAAATCGTATTCAGGTGGTAGATTTCCGAGTGGGCGGCATCGTCTAAATAGGCATCGTCTTCGTCGCCGGCAAAGAAACGCCAGCCGCTATCGGGTACGTCGCCGTCAGGCGCTTCGCGGTACATATACCCTACCTGGCAACCGTCTACAGTAATCCGGTCGGTCGCGATACAACCCGGCGCGTCTTTCCAGTCGGGAAGTAATTCTTCTATTTCCCCGGCCGAAAGAACGAATTCCTTGTCCGACGGCACGAATCCTTCGCAGGCATTCGCCCGCTCGTTGTTTACTATCACTATCCGGTCGTCCATCTGGTCGAGCAACGCTTCGGCCGTATAAGCCAACTTGTAGTTCATTTCTTCTTCGTACAGCGGAATTACCTGGTAAAAGTTTACTTCGCTGCCGTCCGGTAGGGGGCAGACATGCGCTTTTTCGTCGAAGAGCGCCGGGCTTATCAGCAGTACGCCCGTAAAACGGGTATTGTCGGCAAACGGCTCGCCGTTCGGAACCGTATGCCCCCAGCCTAACCAGCTTTCTTCCTCGAGCGGGAGGCGCGCCAGGATTTTAAGCCACCGCAGCGGCCAGTACCATTTTTCTTCGTGGCTGTTTATCTGCCAGTCGGGAGGCAAGCAAACCGCTACTTCGGCCCGGTCGAGCTTTTCGTCGGCCAATTCTTCGGGTACGTTCATCCGGTGGGCGCCCATACCCATCGTAACCAGGGTGTAGTAATTCCGTTCGGAAGTAGGCGGGATGATGGCGATATCTACATGAATATCGGGCGAAACGATTTCATGGAACACTTGTTCGTATTTTCCGAAGTGCTGCGCAATGTGGTTTTCTACCGCTTCTATTTCCCGCTCGGTATACATTTCAGGATTGTACGTGCTTTCATTTTCTTCTTTCATAAGTTACGCAGGGTTTAACGTGTTGTTTCTATAAAGTATGATTATCAGTGCGAATATACGCATTTCCGGAATAAAGCAAGTAGGAGAAGACAGTTCTTTTTGGAAAAGAGTTTTTTAAGAAAACCCGGCTTTCCCGGCAAAGAGTGACATTCTTCCTTACCGGGCCGGTGCAGCCCGTTGCCAGAACGGCCCTTCATTTTTTATCGTACATTCGGAAAGGGTGCTAATTAAAACTAATTTTTGGCAAACCCGGCTGTCCTGTTTGTATATTTCGAGGGATTTTGAATATTTTTGTTTCAAATGCGAAGATAAGTTGCGTGCAGGCATAGCCGGAGCAAGCCGGTTTGTGCCTTTCGATAAGCGTTATCTTCGTAGCAGGCCGGGATTATCGGCATTACAGACCTATGTAAATTAAGAAGAAAGTCGTATCATGAAAAACAACCGGGCTGTTTCTTTGCGGCTTGTTCCTTGCTTTCGTCCGCCAGAAGCGGGAGTGGCCTGTTGGATGAAGAAAAACAATCCATAAAATAACTACCTTATGAAATTTATTTATTCTACGCTTATTGCGATGTTCTTTTCCGTCGCGGCGCTTTCCGCCCAGACGCAACGTACGGTAAAGACGACCGTTGCCGATGTGCTGGCACAAATGGATAACCTGCGTCGCGGCGAGTCCGGCAAATTGATGGCCGATTTAGCGGCTGCTTACGGAAAAGCGTTGCAAACCGTTACCGGTACCGCAGCGAAGGCGTTTTTTATCACCCGATTGCAACAAATAGGGAGCAGCGAAAGCGTGCCCATGCTCCGGAAATACCTTTCCGACCCCGCTTTATGCGCCAACACGGCCGCCGCATTGGGTGCGATAGGCGGTACGGAGGCCGGCAATGCATTGCTCGAAGCGCTTCCTGCTTCGGAAGGAACCTGCCGGGAAGCCCTGCTTGATGCTGTGGCCGCTACGGAAGTGCCCGGTGCGGAAAAAGCTTTGCTGGCTTTAACGGAAACGAACGCCGTAGAAACGGATAAGGCGCTTGCGCGGGCACTGGGCCGTTGCGGGTCGGACGCTTCGCTGGATTGGCTGGCCGGAAAGGCGAAACACGCCGGGTATGCGTGGGAGCCCGGAGGAATTACCGCTTCGTATGTGGCTTTGCTGAAAAGAACCGGAGAGCAGGGAAATGCGGCCCGGGTGGCGAAAGATGCCTCTGCGTTATTGAAAAATGCCGCCAAGGCTGGCGAGATGCAGACGCGGGCAGCCGCATTGGAGGTCCTTTTTTCGGTAAAGAAAGGCGAAGAAGCGGCTTTATTGCTCGCAGCTTTAAACGACCCCGACCGCGCCTTCCGGCAAGCTGCTTTGCAGGGCGCCTCGGGAATCCGGGAAGCGGAAGCCTATAAGGAAATTATCAAACGCCTGCCGAAATTCAAGCCGGAAGTAAAGGCCGACGTATTAAACTGGATTGCTTCCCAGGGCGCTCAACCCGAAGTAGCCCGGACCATCCGGACATTGGAAATCAAATATGAGCTCCCGGCGCTTTTAGTGTTGCAAAATCAGTTGAAAGATACGGATTTCGAAGTGAAAAAAGCGGCCGCCTGGGCGCTGGTAAAGGTGCGCGACCGGGGAGCTGTTCCGTTGTTGGTCGGGTTGCTCGGCAGCGACGATGCCGGGCTTACGGCCTTGGGACAGGCTACCCTGGAGGCATTCGACGACGATGTATCCACCCAGGTGGCGCGCGCCGTTCCTTCGCTCCCGAACCGGGGGAAGATAGCTGCCCTCGAAATACTGGCGCTCCGGAAAGCGAACGACAATGTGAATACGGTATATAATTTGGTTGCTTCGTCCGACAAAGAAGTGAAAATAGCCGCTTTGCGCGCACTGAAAGAGGTGGTTACCGGCAAGGAACTAATCCGGTTGTTCGGCATGTTGCAGCAGGCGCCGACGGAAGACGTGCCGGCCATACAGGAGGCGATTGCCGCCGCTCTCGCCGGCCGGTCGCCGCGCGAACAACTGAATACGATAATCGAGCAGATGTACCGGGCAGGCGACAGTAAGAAATACTTATTCTATCCTCTTTTGGCGCGTACGGGCGAAGCAAAGGCGTTGGAGATAATCCTGTCCGGTTTTCGAACGGGAACCGGCGTAACGAAAGAAGCAGCTTTTGCCGCGTTGACTCGCTTCGAAGGAACCGGAGCGCTCGACGAATTGCTGGCCATCGGTGCCGGTTCGCCGGATGCAGCCGTTTCCGCGCAGGCGTTGGATGCCTATGTACACCAGGTAGCCGTTTCGGGTATGACAGCCGAGAACCGGTTGATTTTTTTACGTAAAGCGATGGAAGTGACCCGCAACGATGCGCAGCGGATTCCGGTTTTGCAGGAAATTGCAAAAACCGGCTCGTTCCAGGCGTTGCTGTATGCCGGTTCGTTTTTGGAGGATAACGCTTTGCAACAGGTAGCGGCGCACGCGGTTATCGACATCGCGCTGGCGCACCCGGAATATGCGGGGCCCGACATTAAGCGTTTGCTCGAACGGGCTGCCGCAGTAGTAACCGGGCCGGATGCGGCTGCGAAACGCCAGGCGGTAGCTGCGTGGTTGGAAGAAGCGCCGGCCGGCGGCTTCGTTTCGATGTTCAACGGACGTGACCTGACCGGTTGGAAAGGATTGGTGGGTACGCCGCTTACGCGCGCCCGGATGAGTGCCGCACAGTTGGTGAAAGCACAAGCCAAGGCCGACGAAACGGCCCGGCGCGACTGGAAAGTGGAGAACGGTTGCCTGGTTTTCGAAGGCGACGGATTCGATAACTTGTGTACCGAAAAGCCATACGGCGATTTCGAGATGTACGTGGATTGGCGGCTCGACCCGGCCGGCCCCGAAGCCGATGCCGGCATTTACCTGCGGGGTACGCCTCAGGTGCAGATATGGGATACGGCTCGCGTAAAAGTAGGTGCGCAGGTAGGTTCGGGCGGCTTGTACAACAACCGCGTCAACCCGAGCAAACCGTTGAAGGTGGCCGATAATCGCTTGGGGGAATGGAATACCTTCTTTATCCGGATGGTGGGCGACCGTGTAACGGTTTACCTCAACGGCGAACTGGTAACCGATAACGTGATTCTGGAAAATTACTGGGATGCCGCCCTGCCGGTGCCACCGGTCGAACAAATCGAATTGCAGGCGCACGGCAGCAAAGTGTATTACCGGAACTTGTATATCCGCGAACTGGAGCGTCCGGAACCGTTCCGGTTGCCGGCGGAGGAAGAAAAGGCGGGGTTCCGCGTCCTGTTCGACGGCACGAATATGCACGAATGGACGGGCAATACCCGCGATTATGTGCTGGAAAACGGCTGTATCGTGATGCATCCCACGCAAAGTTTCGGCGGTAATTTGTATACGAAAAACGAGTTCGCCGATTTTATTTACCGGTTCGAATTCTGTCTTACCCCGGCGGCCAACAACGGAGTGGGCATCCGTACGCCGATGGAAGGCGATGCGGCTTATGTGGGTATGGAAGTGCAGATACTGGATTGCGAGCATCCGGTATACAAAGATATTACCCCGTTGCAGCATCACGGCTCGGTGTACGGTATTCTTCCGGCCATGGAGCATGCCTGTAATCCGGTAGGCGAATGGAATACCGAAGAGATTATGGCTTGCGGCGACCGGATACGGGTTACGGTAAACGGCGTAGTGGTTGTCGACGGAAATATCCGGGAAGCGGTAAAGAACGGTACGCCCGACGGACAGGAGCATCCGGGGTTATTCAATAAAAAAGGGCATATCGGTTTCCTGGGACACGGCTCGGAAGTAAAGTTCCGGAATATCCGTATCAAGGAGTTGAAATAAGGAATCAAGTATACTTGCGGGAAGAACGAAATCCGGTGTGGCGGATGCTTTTCGCAGCAGGTCAGCTAAACGAGGCGGGGCGAAGGTCAAGGTCCCGCCTCGTTTTTGTTATGTAGGGGGTATCCAATCCCGTAGCCCTATACATCTTATTTATGCGGCATCATTAAGGATGTTACCGGTGTTTAATCCGGTTTCCTGCTGTCGCTTTTTCGTTTTCTCATACAGGAAAACTTATTTGCAGGTTGCCGCCCCGCTACTTTTCCGGCAAATGCAATACGAAACGAATCAGCTCTACGAATACCGGGCCGTATCTTTCCCGCTTACGGTCGCCTACGCCGCTTATCCGGCCGAACTCGTCCAGGCTCACCGGGCGTTGTGCTACCATTTCGCTCAGCGACTGGTCGTTGAAAATCAGGTAAGGCGGCACCCCTTCTTTCCGGGCTATACGCGAACGGAGTTGCCGCAAGGCGTCCGCCAGCGTTTCTTCGGCGGAACTGCCAGCGCGCGGACGTATCTTGCCGCCCTTCGATGCTTTTCCTGGAGCCGTTTCCTTTTCCTGCGGACGTACGACGGCCAGGGTGGCTTTTTGCCCTTCGAAGAGTACTTTGTTTCCTAACGGGGTAACTTTCAGGGTATTTGCGTGCGCGTAATCTATTTCCAGGTAGCCTAATTGGAGCATCTGGTGCAGGTATTCGTGCCATTCCCGGTACGATACGTCTTTTCCCGCCCCGTAGGTTTTCAATAAATTATACCCTTTGGAGAGGATTTCGTTGCGGTACGAACCCCGGAGGATGTCGATAACCGTTTGCATGCCGACCTGTTGTCCGGTGCGTACTACGGCGCTCAGCGCCTTTTGTACCAACACGGTACCGTCGAACCGGCGGGGCGGATGCAAGCACACGTCGCAATTGCCGCAATCGTGCTCCACTTCTTCGTTGAAATAATTCAGCAGGATACGGCGGCGGCACACATCGCTTTCGCAATAACGCTGCATCCGTTGCAGCTTTTCGAGGTTGATTTCGCTCTGGCCGCTTTCTTCCGCGAACTTCCGCAACGTAATTACGTCGGCGTAGTTGTAAAACAAGAGCGCTTCGCTTTTCAGCCCGTCCCGGCCGGCACGTCCGATTTCCTGATAATATCCCTCGATACATTTCGGCATGTTGTAGTGGATTACCCACCGGACATTGCTTTTATCGATACCCATGCCGAAAGCGATGGTGGCGCATACCACCTTGATGCGGTCGTTGATAAAGTCGTTTTGCGCTTTTTCGCGCAATTCGGCCGGCATACCGGCATGGTAAGCCGAAGCGTCGATACCGGCGGCCGATAACCGCTCGGCTAGGTTTTCGGTTGTTTTACGCGACAGACAGTAAATGATGCCGCTTTGTCCGTGCCGCGCCCGGATAAACTGGATGATGGCTTTGCTTTTTTCCCTGCCGCCGAGCCCCGGCAATACCGTGAGGCTGAGGTTGGGGCGGTCGAACGACGAGATAAAAACCTTCGGGTCGCGCAGGCGGAGTTGCTCGATAATATCGGTTCGGGTAATTTTGTCGGCCGTAGCAGTAAGCGCCATAATCGGTACTTGCGGAAACCGTTCTTTCAAAATGGCCAGTTGGGTGTACTCCGGACGGAAGTCGTGCCCCCATTGCGAGATGCAGTGCGCTTCGTCGACGGCAATCAGCGAAAGGTCGAGGCGCGACAACAAATAGTCCGTTTCGGCCATCAGCCGCTCGGGCGAGATATAAAGCAGCTTGATTTTCCCCTGGATGCATAATTGCTTGATTTGCTGCCGTTCTTCCTCGCTTTGCGAGCTGTTGAGGGCGGCGGCCGGAATGCCGTTGGAAACGAGTCCTTCCACCTGGTCTTTCATCAGGGCGATAAGAGGCGAGATAACTACGGCCGTACCCGGCAGGTAAATGGCGGGTAACTGGAAACAAATGGATTTGCCTCCGCCGGTGGGCATCAGCACCAGGGCGTCTTTTTTCAGCAGGATATGGCGGATAATTTCCGCTTGCAGAGGGCGGAACGAAGTGTAGCCGAAAAACTTTTTAAGTAAAAGCGATAATTCTTTCATCGTGTAAGGGCTTAGGTAAAGCCACGTTTTTTATTTCAATCGGGAAAATAGGAGCCGGAAACAAAAGCGGGCGCCTGCTTGCCTATGACCGGATGATGCCGAGGCGCCCCCTGCTATCGATTCTTTCCTATCTCAAAGATAGTACAACCCCCAGGGCCGTAGCGCCGCCCGTTTTCGATTCTTTTCTATACAAAAGTAGTAATATTTTTTATATTAAAAGGGCGCAAAACCGGCTAATTGGTCTAAAATAATGTTGCATACGGTAAAAGCATCCGCATCTGATTTATATTTGTATCTCCTAAGATTAACGGATAAGAACAGGAGTTTTCCCGCTTTTCCGTTGGAAGGATAACTAACCCGTATAGAAATTTATGAAATCCTTGATTTGTGGTTTGGCTGTTTGTTGCAGCCTGGTTTCGTGCGATGTGTTCGATTACCATCCGTACGATTTGCAGATTGGAAAAGAGTACCGCGATACGAATGCCCGGAATATCGAGCGCCTCGGGCGGCTTAACGACGGGCGCGACAGTATCCGTTTCGCTTTCATGGGCGATACCCAGCGTTTTTACGACGAAACCGAAGATTTTATAGAGGCAGTAAATGCCCGCAACGACATCGACTTCGTGATTCACGGCGGCGATGTGTCGGATTTCGGCATGAAGAAGGAATTTCTTTGGCTCGAAGACCGGATGCACTCCCTGAAAGTGCCCTATGTAACCTTGTGCGGAAACCACGATATTCTGGGCTCGGGCGAGGAAATTTACCAAGTGGTGTACGGCGACCTGAACTTCGCCTTTATTTTCGGGCGCACCAAATTCATCTGCATCAATACCAATGCGCTCGAGTTCGATTACGCCACGCCGGTGCCCGATTTCGAGTTTATCGTAAAAGAAACCACCGACAGTACCTCTACTGCGTACGATAACACCGTTTTCGTGATGCACGTGGCTCCCGGCGATGTGGAGTTTAACAACAACGTGCTTATTCCTTTTAAAGAATACACCAAACGGGCGCGGAACCTGCTGTTCTGCCTCCATGCCCACGAACATTCCCTCCAGGAACGGGATATGTTTAACGACGGTGTGATGTACTATGGCTGCGAAGCCATCAAGAAACGCAGCTACCTGGTTTTTACCGTGAAACAAAATACCTACAGCTATGAGGTGGTGCGGTTTTAACGTGTGCGGCCGGGGAGGCCGGTTAGCGGCGTTGTTGCTGGGAGTGTGCCTGTTTTCCGGCCAGGCACAGGAAAAGCAAAACAACGAGGCGCTCTCGGCGTACGAGCAACGTATCCTGCGTTACAAACAGGGCTGGTCGAAGCTCATCCCCGATTATTCCAAACTCCAGTATGCAGGCGGCATGGGGATGCTTTCGTTCGGGGTAGGCTGGGACTACGGGAAAAACAGGCAGTGGGAAACGGATGTATTTATCGGCTTCGTTCCCCGGTTCACGGGCGAGCACGGGCATGCCACGTTTACGGTGAAAGAAAATTACTACCCGTGGGAAATCGCCCTGAGCCCGATTAGGAACACCACAGCCTGGACACTCGAGCCGCTGTCGCTCTCGCTGTACGTGAACAAAATATTCGGCAACGGCGAGTTCTGGACGAAGCAACCCGAGAAGTATCCCGAAAAGTATTACGTATTGGCTACCAACCTGCGGTTCAACCTGGCCTTTGGGCAGCGCATCAACCTGGCCGTACGTCACCCGCATTTCGCCCATACGGTGAGTGTATTTTACGAGGTGGGTACGAACGATTTGTATCTGATTTGCGCTATCCAGAACAAAACGCTGAAATTGCACGATATTTTCAGCCTGTCGCTGGGGCTGAAGTTCCAGTTCTTGTAAGAAAAAGCCGCTCGGGAGAGGGGCTGCCGGCAATGTGTAGTTTCCGTTGCGCGTGTGGATTTTTATTGTGGGGGATGTGAATATATGTGTAGAACTTTTACTAATTTTGCGGCTTCGTTCGGAAACGACGCGAAGTAAATGGAAAAGAGATAAATACATAACATTGAACCTGATAAAACATACACGAAAATGAAAGCTGCTTTTTCTGTTCCCGACAGGCAGGTGATGAGGGGGGAAGTAAAGGATTACCTTACCATCGCCTTGGGAATGATTTTGTACGGAATAGGATGGACCTTGTTCCTGTTGCCGAACGATATTACCACGGGTGCCGTGCCGGGTATCGCCTCTATCGTGTATTTCGCCACCGGTTTCCCGGTGCAATACACGTATTTTATGATTAATGTGGCTTTGCTGGTGTTGGCGCTGAAGGTGCTGGGGCTGAAGTTCTGCCTGAAAACCATTTTTGCCGTGTTCGTGCTTACCTTCTTCCTGTCGGTAATCCAGAAAGTGGCGCCGGCCTCTCCTTTGCTTCATAACCAGCCGTTTATGGCATGTATCTTGGGCGCTTCGTTTTGCGGTAGCGGTATCGGCATCGCTTTTTCGGCCAACGGAAGCACGGGCGGCACCGATATTATTGCGGCTATCGTAAACAAGTACCGCGATATTTCCCTGGGAAAGGTATTGCTGGTATGCGACCTGGTTATCATTACTTCCAGTTACTTCGTGCTGAAAGACTGGGAAAAGGTGCTGTACGGTTATGTAACGCTGTACGTAAGCAGTTTCGTGGTAGACCACATGGTGAACAGCGTCCGGCAATCGGTGCAGTTTTTCATTATTTCGAAGAAATATAAAGAGATAGGCGAGCAAATCAATATCAATCCGCACCGCGGAGTTACGTTAATTAATGCGACCGGCTTTTATACCGGGCAGGAAGTGCGGATGATGTTTATCCTGGCCAAGAAACGGGAGTCGAACACGATTTTCCGTCTGATTAAAGCCATCGACCCGGATGCGTTCGTTTCGCAGAGCGCCGTTATCGGGGTGTACGGGGAGGGGTTCGACCATATAAAAGTAAAATAACACAACAACGGGGGGATGGATAACCGTATCCTGCGGCATCCCGTTTTGGGGAGATGCTGTAAATAATACGATAAAGCCCGATTCATTTGCCGGATTCTCTTTTTTTATGCCCGACAAAAACCGGCTTTATGCAGATAAAAACTGTATCCGCAGTCCTGCGGATGTCCGTCCTTAAGCTACGGATGTCCGTCCGCAGCCTGCGGACGAACATCCGCAAGCTAAGGATACAGTTTTCATTACCATAAACGGATGAAAAGGACAGCTTGAAACCGGCTTATCCGGACAAGCAAGCCGAGAGTTCTTATTTACCGAATCCCCCTTTTAAATTCCGGAAAACCAGGCGGCGTTTCGTTACGCCGGATAAAATAAAGTTACAATGGAAAAGATAAGTTACCTGAAACGAATCGTGTATACGCTCGTTTGCGTAATCGGATTGGGAGTGGCCGGCGGCGGTAGTTACGGATTTTACCGTCTGCATGAGGTGGAACAGTACTATGTACCTGTTACCGGCCGCATAAAAAGTATCGTCGAACACAAGGAATACCGGCGGGGAAAAAGACGGGTTTATTACGATGTTACGGTTTCCTATCCGGTAGGAAACGTATCGTACGAGGCTCCGTTGAATATCCAATCTTCTTTTATGGAAGTAGGCGACCCGGTGGCGATTCTGTATAATCCGGAAAACCCGGACGAAATTCGCGAGGCCGAGTCTGAAAAAGTAGTATACGGAACGATGATGGGCTGCGGGTTGATTCTGCTGCTGTCCGATTGGCTGTTGCTTCCCTTGATGTTCAGGCATATCGAACGGCGCCGCCGGGAAGAAGAATAGTGTTTTCCCTTGCGGGCGGTTCCCGGAGCGTACCGGATAAGTCAGGCGGGTTTGTTCCCGATAAACGTAAGCCTCTTATTCATGATAAAATTGATAGCCCCGTAGATAAACAACCCTAAAAACTGGGCGAGGTACTCGTTCAGCCCCGCTATTTCCACCATCAACAGCAACGAAGCGAATTGCGCGGCATACGCACAGCCGAAAGCCACGAGGAACAACGGGATTTCGCGCCTGAACTTGCCGGTGTGGGAACCGAAAATCCAGTATTTGCTCCAGATAAAGTTATTAATCAGCGCGGCGATGTAGCCCGTGATGTTCGACCACAGGTAATTGCAGTCGAGCTTGTCCATCATCAGCCAGATAACGGCGGCCGTAATCAGGGCGTTCAGGGTTCCTATCAAGGCAAAACGCAGGATACGTACGGAATTTTTCATTCTCCCGGTTTTTCAGAAATGTGAAAGGAAGCTCCGGAGAAGAGTAGGGTCCAGCAACGCCGGGTAAACGAACCCGTATACCGCCCCGTAGAAATGGGCGTTATGGTTGATATTGTCGCCGCCCCGTTTATTCATGTACTGGCAATAAATAAGGTAAAGCACGCCGAACACGATGCCCGGTATGGGAAGGGCGGCAAACAAGAGTATTTTACTCCAGGGGTCGAGGAAGATAGCCGAGAAAAGCACGGCCGAAACCGCTCCCGAGGCTCCGATGGAAATATAGGCGGGGTTGTTATGATGCTTCACGAGGTCGGGCGCCGAAGCTACGATAAGGCCGCCGAAATACAAACCCAAAAAGGCGCCGTTCCCGAAGCCCATATACCGGAATGCCTGCTCCATATACATGCCGAACGACCAGAACGTGAACATATTAACCAGTAAATGGGTAAAATCGGCATGTACGAAACCGTGCGTGATTACCCGGTACCATTCCTTTTTTTTGATTACCAGGTACGGGATAAGCGCCAGCTTGACAAACAGTTCCCGGTTATTGAAACACAGATACGAAACTACTACGGTAATCCCGATGATAAGGTATGTAATTGTCATAACGATTGCAATTTTAGTTTGCGAGGCAAAAATACGGCTTTCTTTTCGTAAAAAATACTGCCTACCGTTTTAATAGTACGGTAATTTTTAGCGACAGGTCGAAAAATACCATCTTGGCATTCACATTCTGGCTGATGTGTTGCTCGGCTTTTTCCAGTTCGTTCATCAAATCGAACACGTTCCGCTCGTTTACGAAAGGCGAGAATTTCACCGAAAACGTGGTTTCGTCGTAATTCATGTAGTTCAGGTCGGGTTCCCGGAACCGGTATACGAAGTTTTCGCGTATCATCCGCTGTGCGAACGACAGGAAGTTTTTCTGCGCTTCCCGTCCGAGGGTGGCGAACCGCTCGGCCGCTTCCTTCATCCCTTTTACGTTGCGGGCCCACGAATTGCGCATGATGTTCTTGAACATTTCCAGGAACAGCTTGTTTTCTTCGCTCAGGCTGATTACTTCCATCGCCTTGATGAAATTCCCGTTGGCGATGTGGGCTACGTTTTTGGCGTCTTCTTTCGAAAGCCCGAACCGGCTTGTCAGGGTGTTGCAAACGGCATCCGTCGCGATACCCCGTATGTTGATGCGTTGCGAGCGCGACTGGATGGTGCCGATAATCAAATCGGGCATGTTCGAGATGAGCAGGAAAATCGTATTGGCAGGCGGCTCCTCTATCATCTTCAGCAGCTTGTTGGCGCATGCCTCGTTCATCTTCTCGGGGAGCCATACCAGCAAAACGCGGTAAGTCGCCTCGTAGGCTTTCAGGCTCAGCTTGCGGATGATTTCGTCGCTTTCTTTGGCGTAGATAAGAGCCTGTTTGTTTTCTGCGTCCAGGTACCCGAGCCAGGTGTTCAAGTTGAAGTACGGACGGTCCTGCAAAAAGGCGCGCCATTCGGAAAGATAGTCGTCGCATACCTCTTTCTTTTTCTCTTTGCTGGCTACGATCGGGAAAACGAAATGCAGGTCGGGATGTACCAGTTCGTCGAATTTCAGGCACGAGGGGCATTTCCCGCAGGCATCCGTTTCGCCCGGCCGGGCGCAGTTCAGGTAACGGGCGTAGGCTAAAGCCAACGGAAAGGCGCCGGCGCCTTCGGGTTCGCAGAAAAGTTGCGCATGCGGTACTACGCCGCTCTGGGCGGAACGGATAAGGCGCTGCTTGATTTCTTCCTGGCCGATTACGTCTCTGAAATACATATCAATAAATCTCCTTTGCTACCTGGCGGATGCTATCGGAAGCCATCAGCGAATAAAAATGAAGGCTCGGCACGCCGTGGGCAATCAGGTCGCGGCATTGCCGGATGCACCATTCGATTCCCACCTGTTTCGCCGCTTCGTCAGTCCGGCATTTGCGCAACTCCTGTGCGAACGCTTCCGGAATCTCCGAGCGGAATATCTTGGGCAACACGGTAAGCTGGTTCCTGAATACCACCGGCTTGATGCCCGGGATAATCGGAACCGTGATTCCTTCCTTCCGGCAGCGGTCTACGAATGCATAGTATTTCGCATTGTCGAAAAACATCTGGGTAACGATGTAGTCGGCCCCGTTGTTTACCTTTTCTTTCAGGTAGAAAATATCCGAGTCCATATTGGGCGCCTCCTCATGTTTTTCGGGATAGCCGGCAACACCGTACGAAAACGGAACGGCCGGCTTGTCGAAACTGCTGCCGTCGAGCGCCACGCCCCGGTTGAAGTCGTTTACCTGGCGTTGCAGGTCGCAGGCATGCTCGTGGCACTCGTCGGCCGGAAGCCGGGAAGCCTCTATCGTTTTAACGTCGCCCCGCAGCAACAGCAGGTCGTACACGCCCAGGAAGTTGAGGTCGATAAGCGCATACTCCGTTTCGTCTTTGGTAAATCCTTTGCAAATGATGTGGGGTACCGCCGTGATACCGTATTTGTTTTGAATAGCGGCTGCAATCGCTACCGAACCGGGACGCTTGCGGATATTGAATTTCCGGAGGTTGCCGTCGGGCATCGTTTTATACACGTATTCGCTGTGATGGGAAGTGATATTGATGTATCGGGAGTCGAACTCACGGAGCTTGTCGATAACGTTGTATACCTTTTCGATGCTGTTGCCTTTGAGCGGCGGGAGTATTTCGAACGAGAAGGTCGTTTTTCCGGAGTTCCGTATCAGGTCGATTACTTTCATATATTATATACATTGTTTGTTGTTAAGCCGGAAGAGCCGCGAACACGCTTGTTCGTTTACCGGAAATGGATGGTTAAGGCGCGTGCTCGTTTCCTCTCTTCATTATTTTGCTACAAATGTAATGAATTTAGTTTGAAAAGTTTAATTTTGCAACAACAATCTAATATAAGGATAGGATATGGAAAATATGAACTGGTCTGATCTTTCGTTCGGTTATATGAAGACAGACTATAACGTACGCTGTTATTACCGCGACGGGCAGTGGGGCGAGCTCGAAATCTGCTCTTCCGATATTGTTAACATCCACATGGCGGCCACCTGCTTGCATTACGGGCAAGAATCGTTCGAAGGCCTGAAGGTTTTCAAGGGGAAAGACGGGAAAGCCCGTGTTTTCCGTATGGACGAGAATGCCAAACGCATGCAATCGTCGAGCCGGGGTATCCGGATGCCCGAATTACCTGTCGAAAAGTTCGAAGAAGCCGTACGTACGGTGGTAAAACTGAACAAACGTTTTATTCCGCCTTACGAAAGCGGCGCGTCTTTATATGTGCGCCCGTTGATGTTGGGGCTGGGCGCCCAAGTAGGGGTAAAGCCCGCTACCGAATACCTGTTTATGATTTTCGTTACGCCGGTGGGCCCCTATTTCAAGGGCGGATTCAAGCCGTCGGACGTGTGCATCATGCGCGAGTACGACCGGGCCGCTCCCTGCGGAACCGGTACGATTAAGGTGGGAGGGAACTATGCCGCCAGCCTGGTTGCCGGCGAGAGAGCCCATTCGCAAGGCTATGCCGCCGTACTTTACCTCGACCCGCGCGAGAAAAAATACTTAGACGAATGCGGGCCGGCTAATTTCTTCGCTATCCGAGGGAACAGTTATATAACGCCGCAGTCGAACTCTATTTTACCTTCTATCACCAACAAGAGCCTGATGCAACTGGCCGAATCGATGGGGATGACGGTAGAACGGCGTCCGGTGCCGGTGGAAGAGCTGGCTACGTTCGACGAAGCAGCCGAATGCGGTACGGCTGCCGTAATCGCGCCGATAGGCCGTATCGACGATTTGGACGAAAACAAATCGTACGTTTTCTCGGCCGACGGCAAGCCGGGGCCTGTATGCGAAAAGCTGTATACCCGGTTGCGTGCCATCCAGTACGGCGACGAGCCGGATACGTTCGGCTGGGTAACGGTGCTCGATTGAGCCGGCAAGCGGAACGGACTTTCCGGAGAATGGTATCGACAAAAGAGAAAGCAGCTCGATTCGTATGTGCTTTTCTCCGGAATTATCTACTGGCAATTACCAATTATTAAATATAATTGCTATCCCGGTATTGCAAAATAGGAATTTTCTTCCTATTTTTGCCCCAAGGAAAACAAAGAGAGGCTGTAGCTATATCGAATTATTGTGGAAGCATTTTTTAAAACACATAACTATCTCTTAGAACATACCACTTCTCCCGTGCGGAGGGGCCTGATGGATGAAATCGATTGGAACGACCGTTTGATAGGAATCAAGGGGTCGCGCGGAGTGGGGAAAACAACCTTTTTGCTGGAGTATGCCCGGGAGTTCTTCGGAAAAGACAATAAAGAGTGCCTGTACATTAATTTGAACCACTTTTATTTTACCGAGCGGACGCTGGTCGATTTTGCCGACGAGTTCCGCTCCAAGGGGGGAAAGGTGCTGTTGATCGACCAGGTATTCAAGTATCCCGACTGGTCGAAGGAATTGCGTTATTGTTACGATAACTTTACCGATTTGAAAATCGTGTTTTCCGGTTCCTCGGTCATGCGGTTGAAAGAAGCGAACCCCGACCTGGCGGGAAAAGCGGCCTCGTATAACCTGCGCGGTTTTTCGTTCCGCGAGTTCCTGAATCTGATGGCCGGAACGGATTTTCCGGCTTTTACGCTGGACGAGGTGATTAAGAACCACCGGGCTATCGTACGCGATATTTGTGCGGTTGTAAAGCCGATGGCTTATTTCCAGGATTATCTGCATCACGGTTTTTATCCTTTTTTCCTGGAAAAACGGAATTTCTCGGAAAATTTGCTGAAAACCATGAACATGACACTCGAAGTGGATGTGCTGTATATCAAGCAAATTGAACAGAGTTATTTACCCCGGTTGCGTAAGTTGTTGTATTTGTTGGCGGTGAATGCCCCGTGTCCGCTGAATGTGAGCCAGTTGAGTAAAGATGTGGAAACGTCGCGGGCTACGGTGATGAACTATATCAAGTACCTGAAAGACGCCCGGTTGGTGAATATGCTCTATCCCGAAGGCGAGGAGTTCCCGAAAAAGCCGAGCCGGGTATATATGTATAATTCCAATTTGATGTATCCCATCCGTCCGATGGCTGTAAATCCGCAGGCGGTACGGGAATCGTTCTTTTATAACCAGGTGTTGAAAGATAACCGGCTGAATGCCGTGGAAAACGCGCCGCAATTTTCGGTAAATGGGAAATACCTGTTCCGTATCGAGGAAAATATGCGGGGGAAAAACAATCCCGATTGGTTTTACGCGGTAGACAGGATGAGCATCGAAGGCGAGAATATCGTTCCGCTTTGGTTATTCGGATTTTTGTATTGATTCAGCTAAACAATATCGTATTAAACCATGGATTTGGAAAAACTGGAAAAATTGAACCGGCTCCGTCAGGAAGGCGCTTTGACAGAGGCAGAATTTGAACGCGAAAAACAAAAAGTAATCGGCGAGAGCGCAGGCTGTCCCACGAAAGAAATGATTATGGGATTAAGCCCCTACGAGTATGCGGCGGTTATTAATTTCGCCTGGTTTTTTCCGTATATCGGCTGGATCGGCAGCCTTATTTTTTGGTTGCTGGGACGGAACAAGTCGGACGTGGTGGATACGTAGGGAAAATATTTTGTAAACTGGTTTATCACCTGGACGCTGGTGGGATTTGTCCTGATAGCGGCGCTCGTCTTTGCTTCGATTGCCACGCAGCCGTTTGTAAAAGCGGTCGGAGTAATCGTTAGCATGGGTATCTTCATCTGCATGATTCTGTGCGGCCTTGCCTTTCCGGCTATCGCGGGATTCAAATGTATAAAGGGATCTACCTGGCGCTATCCCTTATCGATTACGTTCATTAAATAATGGTTTTTACTAAACAATAAGATTAAACATGACTAAACAGAAGAAATTCATCACTTGTGATGGTAACCAGGCGGCTGCACATATCTCGTATATGTTCTCCGAAGTAGCTGCTATTTATCCCATCACACCGTCGTCTACCATGGCAGAATATGTAGACGAATGGGCTGCAGCGGGCCGTAAAAACATTTTCGGCGAAACCGTACTGGTACAGGAAATGCAATCGGAAGCCGGTGCGGCCGGCGCCGTTCACGGCTCTCTCCAGGCCGGTGCGCTTACCACGACGTACACGGCTTCGCAGGGATTGTTGCTGATGATTCCGAACATGTACAAGATTGCCGGCGAATTATTGCCTTCGGTATTCCATGTGTCGGCCCGTACATTGGCTTCGCACGCTCTTTCCATTTTCGGCGACCATCAGGACGTAATGGCTTGCCGCCAGACCGGTTTCGCTATGTTGGCTGAAGGCTCGGTACAGGAAGTGATGGACCTGGCTGCCGTTGCCCACTTGTCGACGATTAAATCGCGTGTTCCTTTTATCAACTTCTTCGACGGATTCCGTACTTCGCACGAAATCCAGAAAATCGAAATGTTGGAAAACGACGACCTGGCTCACCTTATCGACCAGGAAGCGTTGGCCGAATTCCGCGCCCGTGCCCTGAATCCGCAAAACCCCGTGATGCGCGGTATGGCCGAAAACCCGGAAACCTTCTTCCAGCATCGCGAAGCTTGCAATAAATATTACGATGCCGTTCCCGAAATCGTGGAAGGCTATATGAAAGAGATTTCCGAAATCACCGGACGTAAATACGAATTGTTCAGCTATTACGGAGCCGAAGACGCCGACCGCGTGATTATCGCGATGGGTTCGGTTACCGAAGCTGCCCGCGAAGCTATCGACTACCTGGTATCGAAAGGCGAGAAAGTAGGGTTGGTTGCCGTTCATTTGTATCGTCCGTTCTCGGCCAAGCATTTTATGGCGGCTGTTCCCAAAACGGCGAAACGCATCGCTGTGCTCGACCGTACGAAAGAACCGGGTGCCAACGGCGAACCGTTGTATCTCGATGTGAAAGATTGTTTCTACGGACAGGCCGATGCTCCGGTTATCGTAGGCGGCCGTTACGGTTTGTCGTCGAAAGATACCACGCCGGCGCAGATTCTTTCCGTATTCGAAAACCTGGCGTTGCCGATGCCGAAGAACGGGTTCACCATCGGAATCGTCGACGACGTTACGTTTACTTCCCTGCCCCAGAAAGAAGAAATCGCTTTGGGCGGCGAAGGCATGTTCGAAGCCAAATTCTACGGATTGGGCGCCGACGGTACGGTAGGAGCCAACAAGAACTCGGTAAAGATTATCGGCGATAACACCGATAAGCATTGCCAGGCTTATTTCTCGTACGACTCCAAGAAGTCGGGCGGTTTCACCTGCTCGCACCTGCGTTTCGGCGATTCGCCCATCCGCTCTACCTATTTGGTAAATACGCCTAATTTCGTTGCTTGCCACGTACAGGCTTACCTGCGTATGTACGATATTTTGCGCGGTATCCAGCAAAACGGTACGTTCCTGCTCAATACCATCTGGAACGAAGAAGAAGTGGCCAAGAACCTGCCCAACAACGTAAAACGGGTATTGGCTCAGAAAAATATCACGCTCTATACCATCAATGCTACCAAGATTGCGGTGGAAATCGGTTTAGGTAACCGTACCAATACGATTCTCCAGTCGGCTTTCTTCCGGATTACGGAAGTGATTCCGGTCGACCTGGCCATCGAACAGATGAAGAAGTTCATTGTAAAATCGTACGGCAAGAAGGGCGAGGATGTGGTAAACAAAAACTTCGCCGCTGTAGACCGCGGTAACGAATATGTAAAAGTAACGGTCGACCCGGCTTGGGCCAACCTGCCCGACGACGAAACGGTTAGCGACAACGCTCCCGAATTCGTGAAGAACCTGGTGCGTCCTATCAACGCGCAGATGGGCGACGACCTGCCTGTTTCTTCGTTCGTAGGAATCGAAGACGGTACCTGGGAAGCCGGTACGGCCAAGTGGGAAAAACGGGGCGTATCCGCATTCGTTCCTGTTTGGAATTCCGAAAACTGTATCCAGTGTAACCAATGTGCGTACGTATGTCCTCACGCTTGTATCCGTCCGTTCGTATTAGACGAAGCCGAACAGGCTGCCGCTCCTTTCACCGATACGTTGAAAGCCGTAGGCAAACAATTCGCCGGTATGACGTTCCGTATCCAGGTGGGCGTACTCGACTGTCTGGGTTGCGGCAACTGCGTGGATGTTTGTCCGGGTAAGAAGAACGCCGGCAAGGCGCTTACGATGGTGCCGCTCGAAACGCAATTGAACCAGGAAGCGAATTGGGAATATTGCGTAAACGAAGTGAAATCGAAACAGGATTTGGTCGACATCAAGTCGAACGTGAAGAACTCGCAGTTCGCCACTCCGTTGTTCGAATTCTCCGGCGCTTGTTCCGGTTGCGGTGAAACGCCGTATGTAAAACTGATTTCGCAGTTGTTCGGCGACCGTCAGATGGTTTCGAACGCTACGGGTTGCTCGTCTATCTATTCGGGTTCCATTCCTTCCACTCCTTATACCAAGAACGAAAAAGGCCACGGTACTGCCTGGGCTAACTCGCTGTTCGAAGATTTCTGCGAATTCGGTATGGGTATGGAGCTGGCCAACGAAAAGATGCGCGAACGTATCGTAAAACTGATGACGCAAATCGTCGAAGAAGGCCAGCATGCTCCGGCCGAAGCGAAAGAGGTATTGAAAGCCTGGATCGAGAACCGCAACGATGCCGATAAAACGAAAGAATTGGCTCCCCAGGTGGAAGCGGTTATTGCACAGGGTGTTGCCGGAGGTTGCCCAGTTTGCAAGCAATTGAATGAGCTTTCGCACTTCCTGGTAAAACGTTCGCAGTGGATTATCGGTGGCGACGGCGCTTCGTACGATATCGGTTTCGGCGGCTTAGACCATGTACTAGCTTCGGGCAAGAACGTAAATATCCTCGTATTGGATACCGAAGTGTACTCCAACACGGGCGGACAGGCGTCGAAGTCTACTCCGGTAGGCGCTATCGCCAAATTTGCCGCAGCCGGCAAACGGGTACGTAAAAAAGACCTCGGCCTGATTGCTTCTACCTACGGATACGTATATTGTGCCCAAATCGCTATGGGTGCCGACCAGGCGCAAACCTTGAAAGCTATCCGCGAAGCCGAAGCATACGACGGCCCGTCGATTATCATCGCGTACGCTCCGTGTATCAACCACGGCTTGAAGAAGGGTATGGGTAAGGCGCAGGCCGAAGAAAAAGCGGCGGTAGATTGCGGTTACTGGCATTTGTGGCGGTACAACCCGATGCTCGAAGCCGAAGGCAAGAACCCGTTCACACTGGATTCGAAAGAACCGCAGTGGGATAAGTTTCAGGACTTCCTGAAAGGCGAAGTGCGTTTTGCCTCGGTAATGAAACAATATCCTGCCGAAGCCGGCGAATTGTTCCAGGCTGCCGAAGAAAACGCCAAGTGGCGGTACAACAACTACAAGCGGCTGGCGCAGCAGCAGTGGGGTGTCGAGATAAAAGAATAACGTTGATTTGTTCCAGTATATAAAAGCCCGTCCGGGAGATACCGGACGGGCTTTTTTTATTTTCATTCCGGGTTGAATGCTCGCCGCCGCGCAATATGTTTCATTTTTTTATAGGTAGGGTGAAATCTTGTTTTATATCCAAACAATGAAGGAAACTGTTTAAAATGCATACGGGATGCGGAGGACGGAATTAATTTATTCAACTTCGGAAGACATACTTTTTCGAAGGGAGGTCGGGTTGAAAGCATATTCCCAACGAAGACTGTCTGAACGCAAAAAGTTTTTTCCTACTGTTTCTTTATAGAAAAATCGGCAAAACGGATTTCCTCGTCACGCAGTTGGTTCTGCCAACTCCGGTTTTCACCCAAATACCGGTAGATACCCCATTTAGGACGGAGCCCGATGCAATCGGTACGCCACATATCCATTTTTTTCGGGTTGAGTTTTAAAAGAACTTTTCCGTCTTTCAGGCGTGTAATTACCACTTCGTACGAACCGTTTTCTCCAAAAAGGACTTTTTCTTCTACTTCTACCCAATTTCCTAAGAAATCGGCCAGGTTGGTACTGGCTAACGTGGTAGTGCCTTCTCCCCGTTTGTCATAACGAACCCGCAATTCTTGTCCTCCTTTATTGCCGGAATAAGCAGTTAGTGTAAGGAGCGGTGAACCGACATCTGCCGTATTCGCCGGATTGTCGATGCCTTTCAACTGGTGTAAATGTGAGAACTTGGTGGTGGTCTGGAATCCGGCCGGCAAGCGGAATTTCCAACGGAATACTATCATTTCCCCCGACTGTCCGACCAGGTTTTCCGGAGATTTATTGTCCGTCTTTATCTCATTTCGCTGACGATCTGTGATGTTCTCCAATCCCCGGTCGTCGTCTATTGCGGCATGGATAAAAAAGGAAAATACATATTCGTTTAACTGGCTGTCATATACTTGCTGGATATGTTGGAAATGTTTCGTTTGGTGCACCCGTGAAGAATCGGGAGCCTCGTGATTATAGCCGGCACGCTTAATCAACTCGTACGTTTTCTCGTTATTTCCGTCGGCAATCAAAGTTCCGTCTACGGTTTGTTGTTTGAGCGGAGGGATTTTGTCCATATTTTCCGAAGAGATTTCGGAACAAGCCAAAAGCGCTGCGAAAGCCAGTAGCGTTAAAAATACAGCTTTTATTTTCATGGGGTTATTTGATATAGTTTATTAGGAAATCTACCGATTTGAAGAAAATTTCTTCCATCTTATCGGAGGTTTTTGAACTTACGTTATGGTCATAATATTCATACTTTAACAAGTAGCAAACTCCCCCCTTTTCCGTTAATGCCGTTGCAAACAGTTCACTTTGCTCGCACTCCACTGTTACGTCGCAGGTTCCACATACTAACATGCAGGCCGGAACCTGCTTTTTCGGAACTAAATGAACAGGGGAGGCTTCACGCAACACATTCGCGTCCCGGTTACAGAAATAGGCGATGCGTTGAGCGTCTTTGGTATTTCGGATAAGGGACGCTTTTTCCAAATCGTAAATGCCGGAATAACCGACAAAGGCTTTCGTTCCAGTAGTAGTCATAGCCGCTACAGCCGCCAGGTGCGCCCCGGCCGAAGTACCCAGAAAGCCGAAACAGTCGGGGTTGATATGCAGTTCTGTTGCATGCGCTTGGATATATTTCACCGCATCCCGGATATCCTGGAGGGAAACCTTTACCGTTACACCGGCCTGTGGCGCTAATGAATAAGAAACACGAACCCCGGTAATCCCTTTTTGTTTAGCAAGATAGTGCGACAAGGATTTGGATGAACTGTTATTTCCTCGTGCCCATCCGCCTCCGTGGATATAAATTACAAACGGGGCCGGTTTATCCGTCCTGGCAAAATCAACTGTGAGGGTCAATTCATATGTTTTATGTTTCTTAAAAACGAAATCTTTTGTCGTCACGCCCTTATGGTCTTTGCTATTTAAACGTTCCGGTTTGTAGGTATAGGGAACCATTCCGTCCGGGAGGGTATCCACATTTATCAATCCGACGTATTTCTTTGCATACACTAAGGCATACGACCCGTCATCATTTTGCGTCATCTTCATTCCGTAGCGGTTAGATAACTGCTTGGGCGTTTCTTGTGCAAAACAAAAAAAGGAAAACAGGCATAAGTAAAAAATCAGTTTCAGTTTCATGCGATTACTGGATTAGGTAAATTCTTATTCGTTTTTCTTTAAAACCAGATACAACAGTGTTTCCATATTCGACGAACTGTACTTCAATCCGATGTGTTTTGCCGTATCGAGGTATTGGGGGTTATTCAGCGCTATGCCTGCTTCATAAAGCAAGATTGCTGCCCGGGAGGAGTCGAAAGGTTTGATTTGCTTGAATTTCCAACTTTCCGGATGGAGGTAATAGGGATACAAATACGCTACAGCCTGGGATGCCGCTTTTCCATTTGAAGCAGGGGTATTCCATAAATTGATTCCTATTTGGCTGGTAATTTGGTTGGCTTCCATCAGCGCTTCTAAGGCAAAAGTAGAATAATGCAAAGAAAGTGTACGTTTTAATTCTTGCGGTAGCGAGCCGTCGTCTGCCAACTGTGCCCCTATTTTCGGCAGGATGTTTTGTTCGGCGACTTCCCGGATGCGGTCTGTTCGGTCCAGGTAAGCTAATACCATCAAGTGGATGGCTTCGTACCATAACCCATGATTGTTTCCGGCGTGCGCTTCTGTTTGCCCCTGCGTACTGTTTTCCATCCAATAACAAAAAGCGGCAGCCCATTCATCCAGCTTTTTATTGTCCGAAGAAGGCCATCCGGTTGAAAGTTCTATCAGCTTGGCTACTCCTAAGGCACGGCAGAAACGGCGCGAATCGATAAACCCTGCGGCACGTATTTTTTTTATACCCGGTATGTGTTGGGCATACGTCATATTCGGATTCATACCCAACTTCGAGTCGATAAACCAAGTTCTCAACAGGTTGGCACACGCGTCGGCATATACTTCTTTCCCGGTGATATAGTAAAGTATTCCCAGGCAAGAAACGGCATCGCCCAACAGGTTCGCATTTTCACGTTCCGGATATTCGTAAACTTCCGGATTGCGTTCTCCGTCTTTCCGGATATAAGGCAATCCGTCTGCTTTCGTAGAGTCCGGCCACCAATAGGGTGCTAAAGTCATATAATCCCTCGGGTCTTTACTGGGAGGAAGTTTCTTTTTGGCCGTTACCGACAATAACGGCATTTTTAGATAGGGCGTTGCCTTTTTTTCAATAAATTCGATGTATTGATTCACTGATTTATCTCCTTTTTGATAATCCGCCTTTAACTGATCGAGCAACGCCGCGTTAAACGGGCCTAAGGGAGCGCTTTTCAGTATTCCCCCGCAAAGGCATAGTACCCATACGAAAAAGATTCGTTTCATAATATAGAATAGATAAAAGGATAATATTGTTATTTATTTTATGGACGCAAATCCGGCAAATATCCCATAGAACGATGCGGAATTTGCGTCCGGAAAATTGTATGTTGCGGTCTTCTTTAAGAAAAGAAGCAACCGCCGTTAATATCGATGTTCGTACCGGTGAGGTAGGAAGATTCGGAACAGGCCAGGAAACAAACCAAGTCGGCTATTTCTCCGGCCGTACCTTCCCGGCGCAGGGCATACGAGGCTTTCATCCGTTCGCGGTTTTCGGGCGTATTGAAGCGGTCGTGGAAAGACGTAGCGATTGTACCCGGACAGATGGCATTGCAACGGATTCCCTGCGGGCCGAGTTCTTTCGCCATAGAACGGGTAAATGTCATCACCGCGCCTTTTGCTGCGGCATACATCGAAGCTCCGTTACCGCCTCCGTCGCGTGCGGCCAACGATGAAAAGTTAATGATGGCACCTCCTTCTGACATCATCGGAACAGCTTCACGGGTACAGAGGAATACGGAGCGCATGTTTACATCCATCAGGAAATCGTACCAGGCTTCGTCCTGTTCGGTAATTTTTTTACGGCCTACAATCCCACCTACTACGTTTACCAATACATCGACCTTTTCGCCGAAAGCCTGGTTACATTCGGTAAAAAGATGTTTCACCTCGGCAGCCTTGGTCATGTCGCCTTGAACGGCAATCGCTTTGCTTCCGGTTTTTTTAATCAATTCCAACGTCTCCTGTGCATCGGAGGCATTATCAAAGTAGTTTATACACACATTAGCTCCTTCTGCCGCTAATTTTATTGCCACAGCGCGTCCTAAGTCACGTGCGCCACCGGTTACAACGGCCACTTTTCCTTTTAATTTCATGATTGATTTGTTTTAAAAAAGTTTATTTATCGAGTTGTTTAATTTCTCCTACAGTTAAAAATACAGCGCCTAACGATAGTGGTACTAAAGCACTTAACAGGCTGAATAATAAAATCCAGTTTGTAATATAACTGGCAAAAAGAATCGCTAAAATAGTGCCCAGTACAGCCGCAGTACCTCCCAAGCCTGCCAACGAACCTACCGATTTGCCGCAGTGCAAGTCGCTCGGAATCGTTTGTAAGTTTGTTATAAAAAACTGGAAGCCTCCCAGTACGAGCGCCATAAAGAAAATGGCTACCGGAACGGAAGTCGACAGAATGGCGGCCAGAATAGACGGAACGATAATCAGTCCGCCGAGCAACATGGCTGCTTTACGGGCATAATTCACCGTGTGTCCCCTGTGTATCAGCCAACCGGAATACCATCCTCCGGCCACACTTCCCAACGCCGCGCCCACATAAGGAACCCAAGCGGAAAATGCCACTTCTTTTATATTCAGATGGAATACGTCGGCAAGGTAGAGCGGCAGGAATGTAACGAACATCCACCAGATAGGATCGAGGAAGAACCTTCCCAGAATAACCGACCAATTCTTTTTTACCCGCAACAATTCGCCCCAGCTTTTGCCCTTATCTTCCGATTTTAACTCCTTTTCGGGTTGGCCGCTCAAGATATACGTGCGTTCTTCTTTTGTAATCCAGGGATGTTTTTTCGGACCTTCCTTATTAACAATCAGCCAGGGAATTAGCCAAATCAGCCCTAAGGCGCCGACTACCACGAACGTAACCTGCCAGCCAAAAGCGATGAATAGCATCAAGATGATAATCGGAGCCAGGATAGAACCGATGGAGGCAGCAGCACCGAACAATCCCTGAGCGAAAGCACGTTCTTTCTGCGGGAACCACTCTGCATTGCTTTTCGTCGTACCCGGCCACGGACCGGCTTCGCCCAATCCCAACATCATCCGGCAGCATGTCAACGAGAAAATACCTCTCGAAAGAGATGCCAATGCATCCGCTGTTCCCCATACGAGTACGCTCCAAAAGAATCCCTTCCGGCATCCGATTTTATCATAGAGCTTTCCGGAAACAAGCTGGCTGATACCGTATGCTATCATAAAGAAGATTGTTATCCATCCCAATAAATCTTTGGCTTTCTGCGAAGCATCCGGATCATTCCGGTCTATCAACCCGAGGTCGATGGCAATCCCTTCGCGGTTGGTGACGAACGTAACGCCCTCTTTCTCCTTTAGCTGTACAGCAGATGCTTCTATGAAATTTTTCTTTCCGTTGGCTGCTGTCAGGATATATTGCCTGCCCTCTAATACGGCCCGGTTGCCTTTAACATTCCGGGCTTCGGTTTCAGATACAAGCCGGTAGTCGATATTCGCTACCCACATATAGTTGAGCGTACCCCTGTCTAAGTAGTTGATAACGGTTACCAGCATGATTAATCCGATAACTATCCATCTGACTCCTTTTATCTTCATACTGTCGGGTGCATTAAGAAATCGGCCCGTACAGGGCTGAACGTATCGATCAACAGCCCGGCTTCCAGGCAAACACATCCGTGCCGTTCGTCGGGAGCCACGTAATAACCGTCGCCTGCGGAAAGAATTTCTTTTTTGTCACCTATGGTAAGTTCGAATTTTCCGCTTGCTACGTAAGTCGCCTGGCTATGATAATGTTCGTGCATGCTACCTACCGCTCCTGTGTCGAATTTTACTTTTACCATCATCAGCTGTCCGTCGTAAGCCATAACCTGACGATTTACTCCCGGGGCCGGATTCTCCCATTTCAATTTTTTTTCAAACTGAAAAATTTCACTCCTTGTTTTCATACTTTTATCTATTAAAGGTTCGTGTTGTTATCTATATAGGTTGTATCCTGTAAAAAGCATGGATAACCGGCTACACTTGCCGAAGCTGTAAAAAACTGTGCAACGCCAATTTTAGTTAGTCTTTATTTTATAAAAACTCCGCAGCGTCCGTTCCAGGTATAAACCATACCTTCGATGGTAACGCTATGTTTATTTTCCGTTCCGTCATCCGGATTGCTCAGACAGAGGGTTACGGAATGCCTTTCCTTATAAGTAGCTCTGATAACTGTATAGGCCGGAGTGTCCGTCACTACTTTTACCTCTTCACACGAAGAAGTCAGGTTGCACGAGGTTTCCATACGTACGTCGTAATCCCCGTGTGTTTCGATAGACGTGGCGAACGTATGCTTTTTCCGTCCTTTTTCCCTTATCAGAAAAGCTGTTTCGTTTCTCAGATTAAAATCGGGGTCGTTGGCTCCCAGCCGCAGTATCATCAACTCCGTTTGCGGAGTAGTAGCCGTGCTGAGGGTATAAAACCGGTTCCGGTTAAAAAAGGTAAAACGGGAAGTATTCTGATTTTCATTATGTCCCCAGGCTTCCACCCATAGATGCTGGTACCCGTTCTTGGTTCCAAGCGTTTTCGATTCGTTCTTTGCTTTGTTATAAGGAAAGTTTACAGAAACGAATTGCCCGTTATACCAGAACGGATAATCGTATTGGTGTTCCCCGTTTGAAGTTGCCTGTACTACATCCAAGATAAGGGGAAATTGGAGGAAGGGGGTGGGGATGTAGGCTAATGTGCGTCTCATTTCTACTCCGGGATACGCATGGGTTTCTTTTGCAACTATCACCTGGAAGTTCTTTCCTTCAAGATTGCTGTAAACGATGTCCGAATGGTATCGGGAAGAAACCTGAATATCTCCGTTGAAATGAGTGGTTTCATCTACCGTCAAGGTGTTGTGGGCAATCGTTTGTTTAGCAAATGTCCGGTTTTCGTTCGTATAATGCCCTTTGTTTTTCGCCTCGATGTTGAGGAAACGCGAAGCGCCGTAATCTGCCAGAATCTCGTTTCCGTTGTCATAATAGGCCATGGTGAGCTTATCGAAATGGCCGTGACTTAGTCCGTGGGAGCTAGCTTTGAGAGTCAGGGCGCTATTCAGTTTCGGGTCGGTCGAACGGATTACGGCAATGCCCCCTTCATTGCCATTGCGGCCGTCACGGAATACGCCGCTACGATACACTACCGGAATAGCCTTTCCCAGAGCGATATCCCGGGCTACCCGGAACCCTCCGATGGTAGGCAAATAAGCGTGTTGATATGCCTTTGCCACGGATAACAGCGATTTATCCTCCGGATAATGGTTATACAGAATATCGACCGCATAAACCAATTCTTGTGCCGACAACCCTTTCTGCAACGCATCGTTGATATGAAAAAATTCTCCTTCATACGAAAGTTGTATCAATGTGGTAAGCGCTTTTAAGAGAATACCGTCGCGGTAATTGAAGATTTGCAATTCCGGCATTTTATGTTCGATGCATTGAGCAAAAATAACGAACGGCCAGATAGCGTACCGTTGATAATATGCACCCTCGGTGAAATACCCGTCTGGAGAAAACAGATAATCCATCTGACGGATAAAGCCTCCCCGTTTCCCGGTTCCATCCGAGCCGTAAAGCGCCTTTTTTACATACTCTTCCCGGTTCGTCACTAAACCCGTCATGCCGACGGCTGCCGTAGCCCATGTAGCATGGTTGTGCATTTTATTAAAAGTCTTGTTATTAGCACAGTTGCCGTCCATCCCCTCCATAATGAAATCGGCCATCGGGGTAAACAGGTTCTTTTCGATGATAGTACGCTGTTGTGTTGAAAGGGTGCTATAAATACAATCGTAGGCTATTGCCGTATGTACCAGCCATACGCTTTCGTTCAAGGTTTGCCAAAACAGGCGGCCGGGAACAGGCGAAAGCCGTACCGGGTGAAATCCCAGTGTAGGATACAGTTTCGCATAAGCTTCCAGCATATCTGCCACATACTGGGCATATTTCTTTTCGCCGGTTAACTGATAAGCGATTCCGCAATGGAACATAGCATAATAATTCGATTTATGTTGTTCATGCACCGCACCTCCGCCGCCATCCACGGGTACCGGAACAGAAATAGGAACATTTATCGCTGCATCGGCCGCGCTCAGCACTTCCGACACCGATTGATCGAATGCCGGCACCGTTCCCTTCTCCGCCCTGATTTCTTCCACTTCTCCCCGGGTGAAGAGGAGCGACAGATGTTGGGCGAATGGGCAGAGGCAACCTTCCAGCACGAAGAATAGACCGATAACAAATCTTTTCATTTTACGTTTATCTTTTCAATCCGATAGAAAGCCTTTCCAGTTCACTACCCGCAGCCGGAGTATAGTCGTAGGCTTCGGCTGCGGTATAAACCGGTTGGATGTTGTACATTTTCCCTTGTATTGCCCCAGGCGTAGTCGTTATGATTTTGCCGGAGTTCCAACAGTTACAACGAGTGATACATATCTTTTCCCAGGTTGCTTCATCCAGCCGGATGGATGCCCCTCCGCGACCGCTGCCGTCGAAATTGCAATTCGCGACCGTCAGTATTTGGGGCCCAATCAGGCGCATTACGCTACCTCGTTCTTTATTGCAGCAATCTACAAAGTTACAGTGAGTGATAGTTACATACGGACCGGCTGTGCTTTCGTCGCTTCCTCCCCGGTAAATATGGATAGATAACCCCAGTAACCGGTAGAAAGAACAGTTTTCAATCCGTATATCCTCTGCATTATAGCGGCCTATATCGTCTTTTTCGGCAGCATAACTGATAGCATCTCCGGATAAGTTGCGAAATAAGCTGTTGCGGATGGTAATGCTTTCGGCAAAAGTCCCTTTGGTTGCTTTGATAGCAAAGAAACCGCCTTCCCCGAAATTCAGGAATTTGCAACCGTCTACGGTTAATGCATAAGGCTGTATCATATCCCTTGCCGTAGAGATTCCGGCTTTTGCCAACGCCTTTCCCGGTTCTAACATGCCGTCGAATACGATGTTCTCGATTACGAGTTCACTCCCGTCCGCCAGGGTTACCATATTATCCGGCTTGATGCCATTGAAACGGATAACCGGTTTGTGAGTCGCATCAGCGGCACGAATCGTCAACGGCTTATCGATTTGCAGGGAGTGTTGGATGAGATAGGTACCTTTCGCTACGAGAATAATGCCGCCCGGTTCAGCCGCGCAGATTATTTCAGCCAAATCGGCATCGGGAGAAACCCGATATTCTTTCCGTATCCTGTCCGGCTCCTTCTTTACCTGGTTAGCAAACCAGGATGCACCCTTATCTTTGCGCAGCACGGCTTCGGAAGGCAACGGGGGAATTGCGCTTTTTTCCGTAGTGAATCCCGGAGCCGGATACGCCCCGGCCAACTGTACTTTGTTTCCTTCAAATCGAATCCCCGATACGTCATCTACTGCCAAATACGGTTTGTCAGCCTGTTTATTGACAATTACATTATCGGTAAACGACACATGCGCCGGGGGAAGGGTGCGTTCCAAATCCTTACCCGTTCCGAATTCGATATTCGCACAATCCACAAACGTGTTACGATATATCTTTACATCGAGCACATGGCAATACCGGTTGGGTAACGAATTAGGCACACCGTTCATCACGCCTAATGCAGAGAAAAAACGAGTACCGGCCAACCCTACCAGCAGGTTGTCGTAAATCCGGTGTCCTGCATTAACTACGCGGATACCCCCCGTGTTCCGCCTCCCGTGTCCGATAAATAAATTATTGTTTACCGTATTCCGGTCACCATGCCGCAAGGCTACCACTCCCTCACATTCCAGTAAAACATTGTTCCGCACTACATTATCGCTGGATTTGATGGAAATTACTTCCACTTCGCCGGAGCAACGTTCAAACAAGTTGTTTTCAATTACCGTATTCGACGAACTGTATGCTTGCTGGGAAGTTCCCACCCGGATGGTTTCGGCTCCGTTGGAACCGTAAACCGGCCGCTCGCCGAAATAATTGTGGTCTATCCGGTGATGGTTCTCCAGGCAGCGTTTATCGTTGAGGATTACAATCAAAGTCACTCCTAAATTCAGTTTTCCTGTCAGCGAACAATGATCTATCCGGTTGTGTTGTCCGTAAAGCAGGATATAACTATACGCCTGGTCACGGCGGAGCGGATTGAATCCGTCTATCACGCAATCCGTCAAACGGCAATGATTCGCCAACGCAGTGCCATTGCGGAATTCGATAACAGCCCCTTTCGGGGTATGGCCGTTCGTAAAAAACAGTCCGTCGATACACATCCATTCGCCCGCTATCCGTAAAAACGAAGCACCTTCTATCTTCACTTTCCCCGGATTCAATGCCTTTATCGTAACCGGCGCTTCCGCCGTTCCATTTGCCGTCCATTTTAACTGCATGTTTTTGTACTGGCCGTCTTTGATATAAATCCGGTCGCCCGGTTGCGCCGTTTTCAGGCAGGCAGCCACTTCCGGCAGCGTTACTTCGTATCTTTCTGCGAAACTTATTGCCGGTATGCTGAAAAACAGTATCGCTATAAGTATCGTATGCATATTTTGTACTTTCATGGTTTAGTGCACTTTAGAGTAATCGTAATCATGTTTTTGCCAGTAAATATCGAATTCGACGGAACTCGAAGAAGGAGCGTTGGTATTATTGTACAGTTTAAAATCGACGGTTTTTATATGTAACAGTCCGATACGCTTGATATTCGCGGCTACATTTGCCGTTGAACCGTTCACATTGTAATATAATATGAGTAATACAGCATCCGCATTCGCCTTTTTTTCCTTTCCGGCTTCAAATATTGCCGGCGCCCAAGTGTCGGTATTCAAGGAAGTTTTCATACTCGAAATACTGAATCCCCGGCATGTTTTGGCATCGATGTCTATCGGAAACGTAGTTTCGTCAATCGTGGTCAACGTACCGTTTTTCACTTCCTCAACCAATGCTTTATAAGCCGATTTCGAGGAATCCAAATACAAGAAAGTCAACACAGGCGTACCGTAGCAATTTCCGTTGCTTCCTGTTATCCGGGAATCGTTCGACGAATTATTCATGATATAGAAATTCTTAAGCTGTCCGCTGGAACCTGCTGGACTGTTAATTTGTAACTGTCCGGCATTCACTCCGGAGAAGAAAAAATACGGATTTACCGAATTGTATTCTTCTTCCGGAACAGCCGGTTTATTATTGGCCGAACAAGTGGCGACCTGGTGCTTATAGGATACCGGGTCGATTCGTTCTCTCCAATCGGCATTTGCGTACGCTTGTCCGGTTTCCGGTGAAAAGAACGACGACAGTTCGTCTACATCCCGCCCTTGTGCATACACTTTCTTGTTTTCCCAGAAATATACCAAAGGTACTTTTACTACGAACTGTTCTGTCAGAATCGGTTCCTCGCGTCCGTCGAAGTAAGAAATCTTTAGGGGTAGGGTATTGTCGCCGTCTGCATACTGTTCCGACGACGGCACGATAAA
The DNA here is from genome assembly GCA_020860905.1 of Parabacteroides sp. GTDB lineage: Bacteria > Bacteroidota > Bacteroidia > Bacteroidales > Tannerellaceae > Parabacteroides_B. The sequence continues at coordinate 32,375 of JAJBTJ010000053.1, forward strand.
TTCCAACCGGGTTTCACTCTGAAGAGTAATGCTGCATTCGATGTTTCCTACTGCTACTTTATCGATTTTATTTAAGTAAGTACCTTCCAACGCCACTACATCCCCTACTTTTGCAGGAGTAAAAGTAGAAGTGGTTACTTCCGGTTCATACCGTTTCACCGTCATCTGTGAGGCGGAAGCAACCGGAGTTTCTACTTCTTGTGTACCGTTAAAATACTTGAAGGTAATCCCTGCTTTTTCACTCTCTACATACGGAATTTTCACCAGGATTTCCTTTTCATCCTGCGAAAGGATAGGCGCTTCGTTACCCGTAACCTGCCCTTCGGCCGTAAAAAGAACCGCACGGATTACCTGCATGTGAACTCCTCGGAGCAGCAATTTATTTCCCATTTCCACCTCGGCGGGCATCCCGGTTTCCGTAAGGACAGGAGCCGGGTATTCCATGGTAAAATCGGCTTCCGATGCCCCTTCGCCTACCGAATTGGTCAGCGTAATTTTTCCGCTTTTTTGCATTGCTCGTTACTTTTAACGAAAGGCGGCGGTCGGATACCTTTTGAAGAATCATTACTTTTTCGCCTCCCATCGTTGCACTCACCACATCGTCCAGGTGTTCGCCGCTAATTACTATTTCGCTGCCGGTACTGCCGGTTTCGGGCGAGAAGGAAAGAATTTGCGGGGCATTAGCCGTAATTTCTTTCATATATACCATATCGCAAGCGCTATAGACGATAACGCCTGCCAGTAAACAGGCAAAACTCCATTTTTTATATCGTTTCATATCTGCATAATTTATTTTTTAACAACCAGGCTACCGCAAACTCGTTTGTTCCTTTTTTTCAGACATATTCTTACGGTGTGCCCGTTTCCTGTTCGCATTCGTTTTAAGAAATCAATATCCTGTATTTTGCGCTATCTCCGGATTGATATTGATTACACTTACCGGAATGGGGAGAAGGGTCTGCCAATCGGCAATCTCGTTCACCGTGTACGAATATTCCGAGTAGAACGATTCGCTTTTGAGGTAGTTATTTACGGTCGGGGCGGCAATTCCCCAACGGAGCAGGTCGAACCATCGTTGGTTTTCAAAAGCAAGTTCCAGCCTTCTTTCATTCCGCACCGCTTCTCTGAAATCATAGCGGTTGGAAAGATCGGCCAGCGTATAACCCGGAACGCCGGCCCGTTCGCTAATCATATTCAAGTACTTCAGGTTATCGTCGGACGGCCCTGAAAGCTCGTTCGTTACTTCGGCATACAGCAAGGCGATATCCCCGACGCGGATAACCGGCCAGTCGCTTTCCCCGTCATACTGCGTACTGACCGGGTTCGTGTATTTCTTGCAGTAACGGCAATTGCCCGTTGTTACCCATTCCCGGGTAGTTGAATTGTAATACTTGCGGGCGATATTCACGTCGAGCCGTTTCTCTCCGTTTCCTCTGGTTTCGTAAGCGGAAATAACGTTGTCGGAAGGAGTATTGTACCCTAAAGAAGCGCCGATAATCACGTTGGCTCCATTATTGACCGGAGCGAACATATTGCCGAAGGGCGAACCGAGGCCTACATTCCCGGAAAGGTAACGGGCTGCGAAGATGATTTCTTTATTCATCTCGTTCGAGATATCGAATATCTTGTCATAAGGTACCAGGTCGGCCCCTGTCTGGGGATTTCCTACGGCAGCGCTTTCCAACACTTCCTTGCATAATCGGGCTGCCTGGGCATATCGGGCGTCTGCAGAAGAATAATGCGTGGCATACACTTTGGCCAACAGCGCTTTTACCGCATTCCTGTCGGCACGCCCTTTATCCGCATCCGCCATTTGTTCGGGCAATAACTGATTATCTAAAATAGTTTCCAAATCGCTTTCAATCAATCCGTACACCTCTTCCACGGTAGAGCGTTGCATGTTGCGGGCTACCTCCGACGGGATTTTGGAAGTAACGATAAATACTGGCCCCCATAAACGAACCAGATTAAAATATTCCAGCGAACGAAGAAACAGCGCCTCCGCCTCGTACTGGTTCCGGAGCGTTTCATCTGCCACTATATCTAAGTAGGAAAGTACGTTATTTGCCCGGGCGATGGTAGCATAGCAAGCACTCCAGTAATTTTCCACCCATTGATGTTCGGCCACGATAGTACCCTGATCCAGTTGTTCGACCAATTTGGTGGTACTGGCCGACGAACCCGTAGCATACATACGTCCGTTGTCCGAACGCAATTCCGTCATCGCCCATTCATAATACATTACGTCGTGAAGGGAATTATAACAACCCATTACCAGGTTGTTCACCGACGAAGCATCTTTCACATACTTGTCTGCCGCCACTTCCGAATAAGGATATTTGTCCAGGTTGCAGGCTCCAACCAGCAACAACATTACCAGCCATCCTGTATAATTTATTTTTTTCATCGTTCGTTTTCCATTAAAAGTTAATTTCAAATCCAGCGGAAACAGTCGCAGTGAGCGGGAACCCGCCACGCTGATACCCTGAAATCATCGCACTCGAATAGGCCGAAGAAGTCATCCGGGATTCCGGATTAATCCCTTTGTAGCTGTTTCCCCAGAGGTAAAACAAGTTACTCCCCGACAGATAGAAACGTACGCCGGATAATCTTATTTTCGATGCGGCTGTTCCCGGCAGCGTATATCCGAAGGTGAAGTTCCTCAAACAAGCATACGAAGCATTTTGCAACGGATAGTCGGTGAGGCAAAGATCATATCCTAATTTCAGGTACGGCGTTTTTCCGTTTCCCGGATATTCGGTGCTTACCCAACGATTTTCCGTATAAGCCTTGTTCCATTTCACCGTTTCATTATAGTAAACGTCGCCATTGTAAACGGTAATTCCCTGTACTCCCTGGATTAAAAACGAAATATCGAAATTTTTAACTTGGAACGTATTCGTAATTCCCCAGGTAAAATCGGGATACGGCTTGCCCAACGGCACCCGGTCGTCGGGAGTTAAAAAGCCGTCTTTGTTTGTATCCACGATACGCAAACCGCCCGGTACGTCGTTAGAGAAATGCGGATTCGCCTCGATTTCCTCTACGCTGTTCCATACGCCGTCGGTCTTATATCCGTAGAACTGAATTAACGGCGAACCTACTTTCGCGATATAACATTCGCTTCTTTCCCCCTGGTTGATTACCTGTTGTTCACCTCCCAGTTCGAGTAATTTATTGCGTGAAAGCGAAAAGTTTATATTGGTATCCCATGAAAACTTACGGTTTTTAATCAGATGCGTATCGATTTGTATTTCCACTCCGGAATTACGCACTTTCCCGATATTGTTCCAATAATACTTGTAGCCGGTAAACGATTGGGTAGGCTGTTCGAACAACAGCGCGCGGGTAACCGAATAATACACGTCAGCCGAAAGATTTATCCGGTTATTGAAGAATCCCAAATCCAGGCCATAATTGAATTCGTCCGTCTTTTCCCAGGTAATATGCGGATTAGCCAACGTAGAAGAGATATTCGCCGAACCCGATACCAATTGTCCGTTCCCGGTGCCCGTTACGTAATTAGCGCCGTTCAGCACTTCGAGTGCGGCATCGTAATCGATCCGGTTATTCCCCGTTACGCCGTAAGAAGCACGCAGTTTCAAATTGGATATAAATTTGGCATCCTGCATGAACTTTTCTTCGTTTATACGCCAACCCACCGATACGGAGGGGAACCAGGCATTCCGGTTTCCTTGTGAAAACAAGGAAGAACGGTCTAAGCGCAACGAAGTAGACAATAAATACCGTCCGAGGTAATTGTAATTGATACGTCCCAGGTACGATTCCAATACTACATCGGGGTAGCGGAAAGTTCCCGTACCAGCCGTATTTCCGTTTCCTTCGCCCGCCAATGAATAAACGGTAGCTGCATTCAGCGTATGGATATCATCGGTTGCAAACCCTGTTGCCGTCATGGCTACCCGTTGGTTCCGCGTTGTTTCTACCGTGTATCCCAGCAAAGCCTCTATGCCATGCGAATTATTCTTTCCGAAATTGACAAGGTAATTCAATGTATTTTCGCTCAATAAGTCAACATATAGCGTACTGAAATAAGTGGCCTGGCTTTCTTCCTTGTCTTTCGTCGCATCTTTATTACTGTAAAAATAAGAAGGATTGAAACGGATATTTAACCCATTCGACGTTTTGAATTGTAATCCTTTACACAAATCTACCGTAAGATACATGCTTACCAATCCTTGCATGGATTCGCTCCAACGAATCGTATTGTCCATCACGCTCCGCGGATTGTTATTGGCCGATGAGAAAGGCGAAGATTTTTCTACGGTCGGATTCCCGTCTGCATCCGGCGTTCCGGTAGGTGTGAGGATATTATTGAAATCGCTCCCTCTTGCGAACCCGGAATAACCCGTTAATTCCGAACTGTAATCGTTATGATAGATGGGGAGAAACGACGGAGTGCGGTAAAAGTCTATAAAATTATTTTTCGGACGTTGAGTTTTCGTGTACGTTCCCGACAAGTTTACTCCGATACCCACCCTTTTTGAAAGCCGGGTATCTAATTTGGTGCGGAAATTCAATTTATCCAATGAGTTTTGGAGCATAATTCCCTGGTCTTTGGTGTAAGCCGCCGAAATAAAATACTTGGTATCTTTGCGTCCCCCCGAAACACTCATCTGTACATTCGTGATACCCGCTAAATTGCGCAACCCTTCTTTCTGCCAATCGGTAGTTCCCATCTGGCTTTCCAAGTATGCCGCTCCGCGGGCCGCAGCCGGTACCGACGGCCCTCCTTTTCCCATCTCCTCGGTCAACAGGGTAAGCCATTCGGAGGAAGTCATCATATCGTGTAATTGGTAAGCATATTTAAATCCCTGATAATATTTGAAAGAATATTTCGGTTTGTCGGGCGTACCGGTTTTGGTAGTTACCATGATAACCCCGTTGGCGGCACGCGATCCGTAAATAGCGGCCGAAGCTGCATCTTTCAGGATTTCGATGGATTGCACGTCGGAAGCATTGATAGAAGAAAGGCCGCCGGCCACAGGAAAACCGTCGAGGATAACCAACGGTTCGCTTTCGGCGGAGATAGAGCCTGTTCCGCGTATACGGATAGACGGCGTCACCCCCACTTCCGATGTTTCGTTGGAAACCGAGAGCCCGCTCATGGAACCTTGCAAAGCAGTAGTTACATCACTCACCGGAGCGTTAATCAGCGCCTTGCCTTCCAGTTTCGAAATAGAACCGGTTAAATGCGATTTCGCTTGTGTACCGTAACCGATTACCACTACTTCGTCTAAGAGTTTTTGGTCTTCGTCCAGCATGACGTTTACCACTGTACGTTTGCCCACAGCCTCTGCTTTGCCGGTATAGCCGATATAAGAAAAGAC
>JAJBTJ010000085.1 GCA_020860905.1 Parabacteroides sp.
CCGGACAATATATTGATATTCACAAACCGCATCCGGGCAGCATCATGAAAGAATGGATGATGAAAGCGATTTATCAACATTTGAAAAGTAACAGTTTAATTAAATAGAAAGGGTTATATATGGACTATTTGGAATACAAAGGTTATAAAGGGTCTGTTGAATACAGTAAAGCAGACAACTGTCTTTTTGGAAAGGTGTTGGGAATGAGTAAAGATTCGATTCTTTACGAAGGTAATACCATCGATGAGCTCCGTGCTGATTTTGAAGCAGGAATCGAAAGCTATCTTGCCGGGTGTGCGGCTGATGGAGTGCAACCTCGTAAGCCGTATAGCGCGGAACATTAAATATTCGCATTCCGGCAGAGGTTCATGGTCGAATCGCCATGCTCGCACAAGAGGCAGGGACAACAATAAAGGGCTATATCAGACAGGCTTTAGAGAATCAATTGAAATTAACTCACTAATTACCTACCTCTAATTTATTTCAGGCGTGATTTTCCTCAGGATTCACGCCTTTTTTAAACGTTTTTTTGATTGGGACGACTCCCATCCCTACTTTTTACTAAATTCCTTACATACTCTATGGAAATGAGTTATTACCGCTGGATTTATGAGGCAATAACTCTGCATAGCCTACCTTTATTATCTGCCACTATTTCTCTATCTAATCGCTGAATTTCTTTCTCCATATCTTCTAAAGGAAGCCCCCACCCTTTTCCCGGACGTTTTAAAAAAAGCAGAAAAAAGTTTTCCGATTCATGTCAGTATTTTACAAAACGGCCGACTAAACTAACAAACAGAAATGAAATAACAGAATCACAAACTAAAAAAGAAAAAAACATGAAATCGATGAGCAGTTACATCGTTACCCCCTTTCCACGATTGGCACGTGCAGGATATTACCTGTCGCTTTCGGGAGTCGTATTAATAATGGTATGGATCGGCATCTTTAAATTTACCCCTACCGAAGCGGCAAGCATCAAACCGTTGGTAGAGAATCATTTTTTATTATCCTGGCTATATGCTGTGTGGAACGTACAGCAGGTTTCCAATCTTTTCGGAGTTATCGAGATTATTACAGGGCTTCTGCTACTTTCCAGCCTGAAATTCGATGTGTTACGTCCCCTTGCAGCGCTCTGCCTGATTGCCACCTTCATGATAACAATCAGTTTCCTGTTCACTACTCCCGGAATGTGGAACAGCGTAGACGGAGTACCGACAACTAATTTTATGATTTTAAAAGATATACCCATGTTAAGACTGGGATTGATGTATCTGCGCCGTTCGCCTTATTCACTAACCCAATAAAAAGAAAACGATATGAAGAATGTAATTTTATCCCTTGCTTTGCTTGTATCCGGCGGATTGGCAACAACCCAAGAAACAAGAAGACTTCCCGAGACAACTGAAACGAATAACCTGAAAGAAATTTATTTTGCAGGCGGATGTTTCTGGGGAACAGAACATTTCATGAAACAGATTAACGGCGTCGTGCGTACGCAAGCGGGCTATGCCAACGGAAAAACGAACGTGAAGAATCCTACTTACGAACAAGTATGCAACGACGACACCGGATTTGCCGAAACGGTAAAAGTAGACTACAATCCGCAACAAGCCGGATTAAATTCGTTGGTCGACCTTTTCTTCAAAACGATAGACCCTACCAGCCTCAATCGGCAGGGAAACAACAAAGGGGTGCAGTATCGCACCGGCATTTATTACACAGACAAAGCGGATTTACCTATTATCAGACAGGTGATAGAAGTGTTGTCAAAAAAATATTCCAGGCCGGTTGTGGTAGAAATCGAACCATTGAAAAACTTCTACCCGGCCGAAGAGTACCATCAGGATTATTTAGGCAAACACCCGGACGGCTACTGTCACATCAGCCCCGACCTGTTCGAAATGGCCAAAAAAGCGAACATGAAAAATAAAAACAACGAAGCAACCGCATCCCCTGGAAAAAAATTCCAAAAGCCTGACGATGCCGAATTGCGTGCCCGGCTAACAGCCGAACAGTATGCCGTAACGCAACAAAATGCAACGGAAAGCCCATTCCGGAACGAATATTGGAACGAAAAACGGGAAGGGATATATGTGGATATAACTACCGGAGAACCGTTGTTCGTATCGACAGACAAGTTCGACTCCGGTTGCGGCTGGCCCAGCTTCTCAAAACCGATAGACAAGAGCCTGGTAATGCAAAAAACGGATAACTCGCACGGCATGCAACGTACGGAGGTGCGCAGTAAAACCGGGAATGCACATCTGGGGCATGTGTTCAATGACGGTCCGGCGGATAAAGGCGGATTGCGTTATTGTATCAACAGTGCATCGCTACGATTTATCCCCCAGGCAAAAATGAAGGAAGAGGGATATGCCGGGTATCTCCCGCTGCTGGAAATGAAATAAAAACACTATTTTTACAATAATCCGGCGTACGGAAATTAATAACCTGTACGCCGGATTACGACTCCTAACTCCTAATCGTATGCAACAAACCGGAATCTCCCTATCGGCTTTCGAGTTGGAAAAATGGATAGACGACTACTCGAAAACGCTGTTGGATAGAGCCTATTATTTACTATCGGATAAAGAAGATGCCAAAGATGTAGTTCAAGAAGTGTTCCTTGCCGCTTACAAGGGCAGAGATTCTTTTCAAGGGAAAAGCTCGCCGCTGACTTGGCTGACAAGTATATTGCATCATAAAATTGCCGACATTCATAAGAAGCGGTACAACGGAAGCCCCCGGTCGTTGTCTGTCGATACCTTTTTCGATAAACACGGCGAATGGATAGCGTCCGACGTGGCCGACCCTTGGGAGGAGGATGAGCAGGCAGTAAGTACGCTGTTGAACGACGACGGCTTTTATGCAGTATTTACCCGATGTATTGCACGCCTGCCCCGGCAATGGATGATTGTGGTTAATAAATGCTATCTCCAGGAACAAAAAGCAGCGGAAACATGCCGCGAATTGAATTTGTCGGCTGCCAATTATTGGAAATTATTGCAACGCAGCCGTCTTCAGTTGAGAAAATGTATCGATGTTCACTGGTTTAAATTGTAAAGTCAACATGCTCAAAGATTTTATTCATCTATTTACGCTGTCATGCAAGCAGGCTACTTATTTGATAGAAAAACGCATCCATGTTCCTTTGTCTATCACCGAGAAAACACGTTTGGCTATCCATCTTTCGCTTTGTAAGCTGTGCCGGTCCTATAACATCAAGGCTGTATTCTTAGAACGTTTGATGAAAAAAAGAACAACGGAAGAAGCGTGCAACTGCCGGTTTGAAAAGGAAGAGGTAGAACAGTTCAAGGTAGATGCAAAGGAGAAACTAAACGAACGATAACGTGCCAAACCATCCTTTTTCACTTAAACATTTGGCAATATCGAAAACTTCTCCTACTTTTGCGCCCCGAATAAGGAGAGATGCTCGAGTGGTTGAAGAGGCACGCCTGGAAAGCGTGTATACGCCTAAAGCGTATCGCGGGTTCGAATCCCGCTTTCTCCGCCAGATTGATTAATACTCAATAGGTTAAAAACATCAGGGATTAAATAAAGATGCAGTTCTTTATTTAATCCCTGATTTATTTATATAGATTAAAACATATGCTTTCCAGTGAGGATAAGGTTTATAGCCGGCCATTGGAGGCTTTTCCCGTTTTGAAAGAAGCGCGCAAAGAGGAACGAATGAATTATACGGTCGAAATACGTGGAACAGCTTTAAGGTGGAAAGAACTGGATGAAGACATTCATATATCGAGTTTTTATAATACGGAAGAACCGGACGATACCAATGAAATTGCTACGATATTTAAACGCTTTCCTCAGTTGAATTAAACACTCCCCACCAACTTCACAGCCGGTGGGGAATCAAAAAATACTCAAAAACCTGACGCCCGCCTCTCCCGCCGGCTTTCGCCCGCCGGATACCCGCTAACCGTAAACAACGCTTTTATTCAAAGAACGGGATAATAGCCCGTTAAACAATCCTTGCCACCAAGCTGTTATACCGCAGGCAATTAATCGGCCAATGCCGATTAGCCGAAAATGTTGTTTCACCAGCGTAATAAATAAAGATAACCATGCCGTCGTTAGCTGCCGTATCCAAAATAGATTTTCCCTATAAAACCTCCCAGCAAACCGTAAAAACGTTTGCAGAAGATGTATTCGCCGCGTCATTCCCCGACCGCAGGCTGCTGCCGGTGTTCGATAACACCGAAATCGAAACCCGCAACCTGTGCGAACCGCTCGATTACTACCTGCAATTACACACGTTCGAAGAGCAAAACCGGGAATTTATCCGGCTTGCCCTCGAATATTCGGTGCAGGCAATCGAAACGTGCGCCGCATCGGCCGGAATCCCCGCGGATAAAATAACCGATATGGTGCTTATTTCCACAACCGGACTGGCCACACCGAGCCTCGACGCCCTTATTATCAACCGGATGAAACTCAATCCGCATATCAACCGCATACCGGTGTTCGGCCTGGGATGCGGCGGCGGCACGTCGGGATTTGCCAAGGCATGTACACTGGCAAAAGCCAACCCGGAAGCCGTGGTATTGCTGGTAACGGTAGAGCTATGCTCGCTTACGTTCCTGCGCGGCGACTACACAAAAAGCAACTTCATCGGCTCGAGCCTGTTTGCCGACGGCGTAGCGGCCTGCCTGATTGTGGGCGACCAGCAGGAAAACGCCGCAGATAAGAAAATCAAGTTCGTAGCCGCCGAGAGCAGGCTCTACTACGACTCGTTGAATATCATGGGATGGGATTTTACCGACAACGGCTTTAAAGTGTTGTTCTCGCCCGGCATCCCGGCCTTGATTGCCGGGAACGTACGGAACGATGTAACCTCTTTCCTGGAGAAGTACGGGCTGGACTTGCCGGCCATTAAAAACTTTATTTTTCATCCGGGCGGCAAGAAAGTGCTGGCAGCCTACCGGGAAGCATTAGGAGCCGGCGACGACTTCCTCGACACCTCGCACGAAGTGATGAAAGAGTACGGAAACATGTCGAGCTGCACGGTGCTGTATGTGCTGGAGCGATTCATGCAAGGGTACGAAAAAGGGTACGGGCTGATGATGGCGATGGGCCCCGGCTTTTCAAGCGAAATGGTTTTATTGGAAATGAACTGAACGAAACGTATGGTATTCACCGTTTTCCTTATTTTTTTACTGTTGCTGCGGCTGGGCGAGCTGCTCTTAGCCCGCCGGAACGAACGCTGGATGCTGGCTCACGGGGCGGTGGAGTACGGCCAAAAGCATTACCCCTGCATCGTAGCGCTGCACGTACTCTTTTTCATCTCCCTGATTACGGAGTATGTTTTCACCTCGAATGGCTCGTACAGTATCCCGCTGCTCGTGCTTTACTTCCTGCTCCTCGCTTTCAAGGCATGGGCCATCTTTTCGCTGGGCAAATGCTGGAATACGAAGATTTTCCGCATTCCGGGCTGTCCATTGGTAAAGAAAGGACCCTACCGGTTCATGAAGCATCCCAACTACCTGGTCGTGGTAGCCGAAATCGCCCTGATTCCGCTTATTTTCTATTTGTACATTACGGCCGTCGTATTCAGTATATTAAACGGGTTAATGCTATCCGTCAGGATACGGAAGGAAAACGAAGCGCTCAAGTTATAAGAGTTTCGGAAAAAAACATACGTACAAACAGGTCGCTGGCCCCTCCCCTTTTTCTCCGGAGAAGCGAACACGTGGTACGCTCCATAAAAGCAGAACGGATTTTACAACGTATTTTTCAGGATACTTCAATTCGCGCTCCGCTCTGTTGCCGACCACTTTGCCAGGTTTTACAACGTATTTTTCAGGATACGGGCAAACACCTCGTCGCGGAAATTACGGGCTACCGTAATCGAATGCGCACCGATTACGAGGCTGTTACCGTTAACCAAATCGACCCGGTCGGTATTCACGATATACGACTTATGCACCTGCAAAAAATTTCCGGCAGGTAACATTTCGGCAATCCGCTTCAAGGTAGAACGCGTTAGCAACTTACCCGCCCCGGTATACACGCATACATAGTTTTCGAGCCCTTCGACAAACAGAATATCCTTAAAAAACACCTTGTGCATCTGCCTGTCGGAACGAACGAAAATAAAACCGGCCGGCGGCTCGGAAGACACTGCCTGTTGCAAAAGCGCATGCACTTTGTTCACGGCCTTCAGGAAACGCTCGAAAGAAACAGGTTTGAGTAAATAATCGGTTACATCGAACTCATAGCCTTGCAGCGCATACCACTCGTAGGCAGAAGTAATAATCACACGCGGTGGGTCGGCAAGCGACGCCAGCAAATCGAGCCCGGAAAGGTAAGGCATCTCGATATCGAGGAAGAGCAGGTCGGGACGTTGCGTGCTCAACAAGGTATTCAATTGCATGGCATCCTCGCATACTCCGGCCAGCGTAAGGAAATCCACTTTTTCCACATAGCTTTGCAGTCCTTTGCGCGCCACGGGCTCATCGTCGGTTATCACACAAGTAATTTGCATACAGTTACAATTTTATCGTAAGCACTGCTTCAAACAGCGTTTCTTCTTTTTTTATGTCGAGCGTATGGCACCCGGGATAAAGCAACTCCAGCCGGCGTTGCAGGTTCTCTATGCCGATACCCTGTTTCTTATTAGCAGGCACGGGCAAAGGAGACAAGGTGTTTTCGATACGGAAAAGCAACCGGCCGTTTTCCAGCCGCATATCCAAAGCGATGCGATACGCGCCCCCTACATATTTAAACGCGTTTTCTATCAGCGGAACAAATAATAAAGGATAAATTTCCTGCTCCCGCAACGCCCCGTCGAAATACATGTGCAACTGCAAACGCTCCGAGCTGCGAAGTCGCCACAGGCCGATATACTTTTCCAGATAAGCCATCTCGGCGCCCACCGTTACCTTATCGCCTTCGTTATACAACTGGTAGCGGAGCAAGTCGGATAAAATCTCCAACGTACGGCGCGGCGCCTCATTCGTTTCGTCTATCTGGAAATAAACCGTATTGAGGGCATTGAACAGGAAATGCGGATGATATTGCGCTTTCAGGAACTTCAGCTCGGTTTGCAACTGGTCGTTCCGGATTTTTTCCAGTTGCAGCTGTTGCAACTCGTACTCCTTCTGTATGGCCCGGTTACGCAGAAAGGCATAAAAGAAGCCGGAAAACAACACACTGATAACCGCCGGGATAGGCAAATCCTCGTAATGCAAAGTAGTACCGTTCATCCGGCGGGTAATCCACATAATAAAAATACATACCGATAAAGTACCCAACACAACCAATCCGTACTCCAGCCACCACGCCGGCTTTTTCTCCCGGCTTCGTTTTATCCAGAACAGTTGCAGGCCAATCAGTACGTAGCAGGCCACGATAACAGGCAGGGTTTCTTTCAGCATAAAACCCACGCTGTTCCCCACCCAGTAATATTGCTGCCTGGGAATATCGGTAGCCAGCCGGATACAGGCAAACAGCAAAAATGCAAACAAAGCCGGAGCCAGCCATTTATATACGTTCTTCATCATGTTACAAATTTACTCGTTTGGTTTCATCTATCGCATTTTTGCGCTTCCTTTCTTTCACATCGCTGCCCCGGCTGAAACGGTACGCGAAAGAAACGCCTACCATACGCTTGTAATCCCGTTCGTCGACCCATCCCCGCTCGCCCGATACCAGCAAGTCGATTTTCTGGTGGTCGGTATCGAACAAATCTTTCACAAACACACTGACGGTACCTTTACCACGAAGTATTTTCTTACGGATACCCAGGCTTACTTCCGAGAACGGGTGAATAGTGGCCTGTCCGTAAACCATCCTCCCGTTATACCGGCCCGACACCTCCGCCGACCAGCCGGAACCGAACGTAAACAGGTTCATACAGCCCAACAACGGGGTAAACCGGCGGTTCGTTACCGTCGCCCCCTTTTCCGTCCAGCGATAGCGGTTGTACATGCCTGTTACGGTTAAGTTCGCAGTCCACCAGGCAGTGGGAGAAAAGTTAGCGGCATGGATGCGTAACCCGGTCTGCATATACGAGGCCAGGTTTTCGGGGGTAACATAAATGCGCTGGTTTTCCCTCTCCTGATACGTTTTCGTGATGGCATCGCCGGTATAAGAAAAGAAAAGCACCGCCTGCAACCGGTTCCGGTACACATAGCCGGCCTCCACATTATCGGAAAACGCGGGGCGCAACTGCGTATTGCCGCCCTCGTACGTATAGTCGTCGAAGATATACACGAAAGGGTTCAAGTCCTTGTAATTCGGGCGCGTGATACGCCGCCCGTACGACAACTGAAACGCATTCCCCGCAGACACAGCGTAACTGAGAGCCAGCGTAGGAAACAGATGTACATAACCGGTAGTGAACGAGGAGTCGCTTTGCAGGGAATTGCCGCCCGAATTTCCTTTTACATGGGTATGCTCCAGGCGCAATCCGGCAGCGAGCTTCAGCCGGCGATATTCATAACCGGCTTGCAGGTACATCGCATTGATATTTTCCTCGTATACGAAACGGGAGCCCAACGAGGCATCCGGCCGCCACCCCGCAACTACGGGGCGCAGGTAGGCGGCCCGGTTATCGATGCAGACGAAAGAAGTTTTGGCGCCGGCCTCCAACTTGCACCGCTCGTTCAGCGGATAAGTAAAATCGGTTTGCGCCGTATACAAATCTACCTCGCCCCGCATCTCGCCTTTCAACGTATCCGGTTGAAAACTATAAATAAACTGGTCTTCCGGATGAGCATAACGGAAATAATCGAAAGAGAGATTAAACTCCCCGCCCTCCTTTTCCAGCCGCTGGTTAAGCGAGGCGCCAACCGACAAATTTTTCCATTCGTTCCGGTTGGCAGTATAAGTCCACCCGGATACGGGGCTGTTGCTGAACCCGGTAAACATACCCGCGCCTTCATGCTGACTTCCGAATGTTCCGTTTACCGAAACACCTATCAGGGTGCGGCCGGTGGGATAAAAGTCGCATCCGGCCCGGAACGCATGCGAATCGTTCGTCCGGTTCCGGTAAGAAAACTGGTGCCTCCGGTCTTTTCCTCCGTCGAAGAAACAATCGGTTTCCATATCGACCCGTTGTTTTTCGCGAGAATAAGAATAATTGAGATAGATATTGAACTGGTCTTCGCGCAGGTTAAAGGAAGCGCTGCCGTACCCGTTGGCTCTTTTGCCCTGGTTGAAGTTACCGTTCAGTGCGAGGTTCATGCCGCGCAGCTTTATCTTGCGGGTACGGATGTCGATTATGCCGTTACTGCCCTCCGCATCATAACGCGCGGAAGGCTGCGTAATCAAATCGATTTTATCCGTCTGGGTGGCGGGAGTGGATTTCAAGAGGTTGACCAATTCCTGCCCCGAAAGGGCACTCGGCTTTCCATCCATCTGTATTTTTACTCCGCCCTGCCCGTTCAGCAAAACCGTTCCGTCCGGACGAACCGTCACGCCCGGCAAAGAGCAAAGTATATCGTACAGGCTCCCGCTACTTTGGGTAACGGATTCGTCCATACGGAAAGTTATCTTTCCGGGCCCCATCTCCACCAACGGAAGTTTGGCTGTTACTACCACCTCTTTCAAATGCTGGTCGGCAATGGTATCCTGCTGCGCCCGCCCCGTTATAACCAAAACCGATAAGCACAACCCTAAAAATAAGTGTTTACGCATGTTTCCTTTTTTATTTCAAAAGTAGAATCGCGTAACCGCCCGGACAACTTATTGTGACGAACGGAATGGTTTCGGTGACGACAGGGACGGCAAACGTTTTTTACGAACCGGAACAAGGCCGGATACAGGACGCCCGGAATGCTTTTACCGGGAAACAGGATATGGAAATACGGATAAAACCGGTTACACCGGACAGGGAAACGGCATTTCGCAACTTACCGGAGAACAAAAAAGGATAAATGCCGCCTACCAAAATTTATTGTGCTCCGCGCTATGCTCGAACCCGGCGGCACGCAATTTCCGGATAAGCCCATCTTTGTTAATATCCATATCGTTGCACAACTCGTCGAGCGAGCCGTAGCAGTCGCGCAGTTTCATATTGATTACACTGAAAAGCATCATCGGGTCGTCCGGAAGTTCCATAGTTTGTTTATTTAA
>JAJBTJ010000067.1 GCA_020860905.1 Parabacteroides sp.
GAAGTAAAATCGGAAGAAATAACTTCTGCATCACAGGATTTATAAGACCTGACTATGAGAATATTACTATTATCAAAAAGAGGCTACATATAGATTGTCGGAACCTGAATTGTTTGTTCGGCAAAGGGACTCAATATATCGAATAATATTTGAGTCTATAAAGGCTAAATTTTAGAATTTTGATATATCTGAGGATTAACGGTATGTGTTTATGCGTGAAGATCGGAAGAAGATAATCATCAAAACACTTAGTTTTGTACTTATCAATGATAGCGGTAGGGTATTATAACAATCGGAGTTGTTTTCCGGTTTTAATTATTTCAGTAAGTTTGCAGGCTGAAGAACATGAAATATGAAAGCAGTTAAACATATTCTCGTTTGGATAAAGAATATCGTACTTTTCTTTTTCATTTCAAGTATAGCCATGGTGGTACTGTACAAGTTCGTACCGGTTTATTACACTCCGCTGATGTTTATCCGGCTCGCCGACCAGGTAAAGACCGGCGAAAAGATGAAACTGCACCATACCTGGGTTCCGCTCGGGCGCATTTCGCAATCGTTGGTGCAGGCAGTGGTGGCGTCGGAAGATAACCTGTTCCTGGAACACAACGGATTCGACCTCATCCAGATACAAAAAGCGCGTGAAGACGCCCGGAAAGGTAAAAAACTAAGAGGCGCCAGTACCATTTCGCAGCAAACGGCGAAAAATGTATTCCTGTGGCCGGGACGTTCTTTCGTACGGAAAGGGCTGGAGGCATATTTTACGGTACTGATAGAACTTATCTGGGGTAAAAAACGGATTATGGAAGTATATCTCAACTCAATCGAAACGGGAAAAGGCATCTACGGAGCCCAAGCGGTAGCCGAAGCCCACTTCCATAAAGAAGCCTGTCAGCTTTCGCCGGAAGAAAGCGCCTTGATTGCAGCGAGTTTGCCCAATCCGGCACGGTTCGACTTGGGTAAACCCTCGGCTTATATGCTTAAACGGCAGGCAAAAATCCTTTCGTTGATGAGTAAACTGCTGAAAATAGAGATGGGATACGAGCCGGATACGGAAAAAAAGTATGATAGAAAAAAGAAAAAATCAACCAAATGGACAGCTTCCGTTTCAACGATTTGGGCCTTATAGCGTACGAGCGCGCCCTGGCCATCCAAACAGCAGCATTCAATGAGCTGCTCGAATGCAAGCAAAAAGGTACGACCGGATGTAACCGGTTGTATTTCTGCGAGCACATGCCTGTGCTTACGCTCGGCAAGCACGGCAAAGCGGATAATTTGCTGGTAACCGCCCGCATGCTGGAGCAACGGCATATCGGGTTGTACCATGTGGAGCGGGGAGGAGATATTACCTATCACGGACCGGGCCAGGTAACCGGCTATCCGGTATTCGACCTCGACTTTTTCGGGCTCGGATTGAAACAATATATCGGCCGTTTGGAAGAAGCCGTAATCCGTTTCCTTTCGCTTTACGGCATCCGGGGCGAACGGATGGCAGGAGCCACCGGCGTGTGGATAGATACGCAACATCCCCGAAAAGCCCGGAAGATATGCGCTATCGGAGTAAAAAGCAGCCGGTTCGTTACCATGCACGGATTCGCGTTGAATATCAATACCGACCTGGATTATTTTTCTCTTATCAACCCGTGCGGCTTCGTAGACAAAGGGGTTACTTCACTGGCGAACGAACTGGGCGCACCACAGGATTTCGAGACGGCCAAGAAGCAGTTGCTCGGTATCTTTGAAGAATTTTTCGCCGGATAATTCTGCTTTATTTTATACCTTTGCATCGAACTTAATCAATAACAATGGAAATAACTGGAAAAATTATCCATATCCTGCCGGTTCAGTCCGGACAGGGGCGGAACGGATCGGATTGGAAAAAACAAGATTTCGTATTGGAAACGAACGACCAATATCCTAAAAAAGTATGTTTTACCGTATGGGGCGATAAAATAGATATGTTCAATATCCAGATGGGCGAAGACCTGATCGTATCGATTACCATCGAAAGCCGTGAATACAACGAGCGGTGGTATACCAATATCCAGGCGTGGAAAGTCGACCGCGTCAATGCGGCGGCGCCCTTCGACGAAGCGCCCATGCCTTTCGGCGCACCTCCGGAAATGATTCCTCCCGCACCGGCGGCCGATTTGTCGTCTTCATCTTCGGTCGATGACTTGCCCTTCTGATTCATATCGCATTTATTTCGCCCCTTTACAAGGATATACGGATGCCATATACCGGAACGTACATGCCCGTATTTTCGGCGGAGTAGAAGCCTATTACACTCCTTTTGTGCGGTTGGAAGGCGGAAAGTTCCGGAATAAAGACGTACATGACATCGACCCCGAAGCCAACCAGGCGCCTGTTATTCCGCAACTGCTTGCCGGTAACGCGGAAGAACTGGGAAAGATAGCGGCTCTTTTTGCATCGAAAGGGTATACCCATGCAGATATAAATATGGGATGCCCTTTCGTACCGATAGCCCGCAAGCATAAAGGGGCGGGCTTGTTACCCTATCCCGACGAGGCGGCCGCTTTGTTCGAGGCATTGAAAAAATTTTCCGACATGACATTTTCGTTGAAGATGCGCCTGGGATGGGACAACCCGGAGGAAGCCCTGAATTTACTTCCTTTAATTAACGAGACGGATTTTACCAGCGTTACGGTACACGCCCGCATAGGAACGCAACAATATAAAGGCGTTCCCGACCTGGATGCGTTCGAAAAGTTTTACAAGGAGTGTACACATCCGCTTTATTATAACGGCGACCTGCTTTCTGCCAGCGATATAACGGCCGTAACCACCCGTTTCCCGAAGTTGGAAGGCGTGGTAATCGGCCGGGGCTTGCTGGCGAATCCGGCGCTGGCGCTCGAGTATAAAAACGGTGCGGCATTAAACGAACAGGAAAAACAGGAAAAACTCCGGCAGTTCCATTCGGAGCTTTTTGCCCTTTACCAGGCCCGGATGCAGGGCGACGCCCAATTGTTAGGGAAGCTGAAAACAATTTGGGAATACTTGCTCCCCGATGCCGACCGGAAATGTCATAAAAAGATAAAAAAGAGTTCGCGTATCGACCGGTATACCGAGGCAGTAAACGAGTTGTTCGAGCAGTACCATGTACAGTAAAGACGAACTGAAAGCGCTGAAACGGGAGTTCTGGGAGAGCTTCGCCGCTTATTGCGACGTACAGCCTTACCTGAAGGGGCGCAAAAAAATGTGGCTGCTTTACAACACCAAGGTAAAAGGAGTGGAGCTTAAATTCGACGCTACCCGGCAAGGGGCGTACGTGATACTGGAAATAAATCACCGGAAAGAAGACGATAGGCTGGCTGTATTTGAAAAACTTACCTGGTATAAAGAAATGTTGGAAAAAGATTTTCCTTCCGGTTTGGTGTGGGATATTTGTTATGTACGCGAATCGGGGCAGCAAGTATGCCGTATTTATACGGCTTGCGAAGGAATCGATTTTCACCGGCGGCAGGATTGGGGCGCATTTTTCTCGTTCATGGCTCAAAGTATGTACCGGCTACAGCGTAATTTCATGAGCATCGCCGAATTTATCCGCGAATAAATCTTTCGCACGAGCCGTTGTGTTTCTTCAGGAAAATATCCTTATAAAAGCATCGTATCCATGAAGTGCCGCTTTTATAAGGATATTTTTTTTATTCCTTTCACTATCCGGCGTGCAAATATCTGAAAGTTATCACGTAAATTTGTCTGACGAAAGTATCGGAATCGACGAAAACTTAGTTTGAGAAATATATGGACGAAATCGAAGCTAAAATAGAAGGATTGAGAAGCGAGCTAACGCAGCATAACTATAATTACTACGTTCTTTCCCGGCCTACCGTGTCCGACCGGGAATTCGACCGGCTGATGAAAGAACTCGAAGAGCTCGAAAAGGCTTATCCCCAGTATGCCGACCCGCATTCTCCCACCCAACGGGTAGGAAGCGATTTATCGAAGGATTTCGAGCAAGTAACCCACCGTTATCCGATGCTTTCGCTGGGAAATACGTATTCGGAAACAGAAGTGAAAGACTTTTACGAGCGTACCGAGCGGGCATTGAACGGCCAACCTTTTCAAATCGACTGCGAATTGAAGTACGATGGTACCTCCATTTCGCTGTGGTACGAGCACGGAAGGCTGGTACGGGCCGTAACGCGGGGCGACGGTACGCGGGGCGACGACGTAACAGCCAATGTAAAAACGATTCGCTCCATTCCGCTGAAACTCATGGGCGATACTTATCCCGACCGGTTTGAAATCCGGGGAGAAATCCTGATGCCGTGGGAAGTATTCGAACAACTGAACAAGGAACGCGAGGCCCAGGAAGAACCTTTATTCGCCAATCCGCGCAATGCGGCGTCGGGAACATTGAAGCAACAAAACCCGGCTATCGTGGCATCGCGTAAATTAGACGCTTATTTTTATTATCTGATAGGAGAGAACCTGCCCACCGAAAGCCATTTCGATAACCTGGAGTACGCCCGTCGCTGGGGATTCAAGGTGCCGGATGTGATACGACGGTGCGAAAGCCTCCAGGATGTTTCCGATTATATCGCGTACTGGGATGTGGCACGTAAGAACCTTCCGGTTGCAACCGACGGTATCGTTTTAAAGGTAGATTCGTTACTGCAACAACGCCATCTGGGTTTTACCGCCAAAAGTCCGCGGTGGGCCATTGCTTACAAATTCCAGGCGGAAAGGGCCCGTACCCGGTTGAATTCGGTTTCTTTCCAGGTAGGACGTACCGGTACGGTAACCCCGGTAGCGAACCTCGAGCCGGTTTTGCTCTCCGGAACTACCGTGAAACGAGCTTCGCTGCACAACGCCGATATAATCAAAGGATTGGATTTACATATCGGCGACCATGTTTACGTGGAAAAAGGAGGCGAAATCATTCCCAAAATCGTAGGAGTCGATACCGGGTCCCGGTTCATGATAGGCGACCCTGTGGAGTTTGTAAAGAGTTGCCCCGAGTGCGGAACGGCTTTATTCCGCCCCGAAGGCGAAGCGGCGCACTATTGTCCGAACGAATCCGGTTGCCCGCCCCAGATTAAAGGCCGTATCGAGCACTTTGTCACCCGGCGCGCCATGAATATCACCATGGGCCCCGAAACGGTCGAATATCTGTATGACGAAGGCCTGATACGGAACGTCGCCGATTTATACACCTTGAAAGCGGAAGATTTGCTGAAACTGGAAGGCTGGCGCGAAAAAAGCGTTTCGAATCTCCTGCAAAGCCTGGAAGAATCCAAGCAGGTTCCGTTCGAGCGGGTATTATACGGGCTGGGTATCCGGTACGTAGGCGAAACGGTCGCCAAGCGGCTTACTACCGCTTTCCACTCCATGGAGGAACTGGCGAAGGCACCTTTCGAAACATTGGTGGAAACCGACGAAATAGGCGATCGTATCGCCCGCAGCATTATCGATTATTTTGCCGACGAAAAGAACCGGGAGCTGGTAACCCGCCTGGAATCGTACGGGTTGCAGATGGCCGTTTCGGAAGAAAAGCTGGCGAACCGGTCGGATAAATTAGCGGGCCTGACTTTCGTTATCAGCGGCACTTTCACTAAGCACTCGCGTGACGAATACAAAGCGATGATAGAGCAGCACGGCGGCAAAAACAGCAGCGCTGTATCCGCCAAAACGAATTATATCCTGGCCGG
The DNA here is from genome assembly GCA_020860905.1 of Parabacteroides sp. Lineage (GTDB taxonomy): Bacteria > Bacteroidota > Bacteroidia > Bacteroidales > Tannerellaceae > Parabacteroides_B. The sequence goes on from JAJBTJ010000067.1 coordinate 5,676, forward strand.
CGACAATATGGGGCCGGCCAAATTGGAAAAAGCACAAAAGCTGGGAGTGAATATTATCCGTGAAGACGACTTTTTAAACATGCTCGTATGATTCTGACCCACTATTTTATAAAACGGAAAATCAACCGGCTGCTGTTATCGGCCAGGCGGAATCGCCGGTTTAAAACGATAAGCGAAATACAAAACGTGCTTCTCCTGTGTCATGCAGAGGATGCGAAGGAAGTGGAGCAATGCGCCGTGCGCCTTAAAAAGGAAGGTAAAAAAGTAGCTATATGCATGTATGAAACCACGGCTGCCGCTTCACGCAACGACGATTCGGATACATTCTACGTATGTCCTGCACAAGACGTTACGGTATGGGGATTCCCGGAAAGCTCGGTAATGCAGCAAGTAGCTGCCTGCAACCCCGATATCGTAATCGATTTGACACGTAAAAAAGAATACGTAATGCAATACTTGCTTCTCCGGAGCGAATGCGATTTTAAGGCGGGAATTAGGAGTGAGGAAAATGCGTTTTACGATTTTTCCGTTTCCGCAACCGAAAATAAAGAATTATCGTATTTATTCGAACAAATCATTTTTTATCTACAGACTATCCGTTCCAAATGATATAATTTATTACTTTTGCAGGACAATTTTAATCGAATAAAGGAATATTTTCCCGATGGCAGACATTAATTTAAGAGGAATGGGAGTCGCTTTAATCACTCCATTCAAGGAAGATGAAAGCGTAGACTACGAAGCTCTGTCCAAACTGGTTGATTACCAGTTACAGAACGGCACCGACTACCTGGTCGTATTAGGTACTACGGCCGAAACCCCGACACTTACGGAAAATGAAAAAGCAAAAATACTCAGGCTGGTAATCGATAAGGTTCGCGGACAAATTCCTATCGTATTGGGTTTGGGCGGAAACTGTACCCGGTCGATAACGGAAAAACTCAGAAACGACGATTTCGAGGGCGTCGATGCGATTCTATCGGTGGTGCCGTACTATAACAAGCCTTCGCAGGAAGGTATTTACCAACATTACAAAGCCATTGCCGAGGCTACGCGTCTACCTGTCGTTTTGTACAATGTTCCGGGAAGAACCGGCGTAAACATGACTGCCCGGACCACCCTCCGTATTGCCAACGATTTCAGTAACGTGATAGCCGTTAAGGAAGCCTCCGGGAATATTACCCAGATGGACGACATCATCAAAAACAAGCCGGCCCGTTTCAATGTCATCTCCGGAGACGACGGCATTACTTTTCCGCTGATTACCTTAGGCGCCGTAGGCGTAATTTCGGTTATCGGAAATGCGTTTCCGCGCGAATTCAGCCGTATGGTGCGACTGGGATTGGCCGGCGATTATGCCAGCGCTCTTACCATCCACCACGGTTTTACCGAATTGTTCGAGTTGTTGTTCGTCGACGGTAATCCGGCCGGAGTTAAAAGTATCCTGAATGCCATGGGATTTATCGAGAATAAACTGCGACTGCCTTTAGTGCCTACCCGGATTACTACTTTCGAAAAAATAAGGGAAGTGTTGCGCGGGCTGAGTATCAAATGTTAAGGCCGGCATGTCAAAATAATTGAATTTTTAATCCTGTTTTCCGAAGGCTTCATCCCGGGAAACAGGATTTTTTATTCTCGGTATTCGCATTCCCTTATTGTAAAATTTCCTCTTTTTCCCGGCGTCTTCATCCGGTTACAAGCATGTGTTATGCAACATATTACCTTATTTTTTCTTCTGTTTTTGTAGGGTAATTCAATTTATTTTCCTTTATCTTTGGACAAAGTTTCTTTCGAACATGAAAAGCAGGAAAGTTTTTTACACTATATATATTCTTTTTTCTTTGTTATTTATCGTACTGTTCCGGTTTATCGGCCCGAACAATGAAAGTACGGTAGTTTCCGGTCGGTCGGCCGGAACCGGGGAGTCGTTTGCTTTTTTTACATACGACTACGGAATTAGGAAACCCGGTAAAACCGCAACCTGGCAAATAAAATAGACTGTACGGCACGGATTTTACCGTCTCTTCAGGCCCGATTCGGCCAGAGGCCATCCTTCTTTATGCGTAACTTAAATGCTATTATTTAGAAACGGATAGTCCGGTATGCTGTTCAGGAAGGAATACGTACCGTTTTTATAATCTATCCGGCAGCAGTAATGGTTTAGTCCGTTGCTCACGACCAGGTAGCTTACGTGCATGCACATGTTGTAACGTATTATCTGGTCGAAAACGGTTTGCGTTATTTCTACGCTCGGCGCTTTGTATTCTATAATCATCAAAGGTGTGAGGAACCGGTTATATACTACGGTATCGCAACGCTTTGTCGTGCCGTTCAACGAAAGAGGCACTTCGTTGGCAATCAGGCTTTCGGGATATTCTTTTTCTGTAATCAGGTAATTTACGAAATGCTGTCGCACCCACTCTTCGGGGGTAAGGGCTACGTTTTTTCGCCGGATGGCGTCGTAAATGAAGCGTTTACCTCCTTTTTCCGAAATTTTAGCAACGTAGTATGGCAAATTTAATGCGGGCATTTAGTATATTTGTTTTATTAAAGACGATGAAGATAGGCTACGCCCCGGCATAACCAGGTAAACTTGCTTCTGCACTCGGCTTGTCCTATTTTTCTTTGAAATTATCACCAAAGGTAGTGATTTATGAAAACAAAGCAAGAGATTGTAGAAAATTGGTTGCCCCGATATACCGGGCGCAAATTGGAAGATTTTACCGATTATATATTACTGACGAATTTTACCGACTATGTAGAGCTTTTTTCTAACCGTTTCAACGTGCCGCTGGTAGGTACGAGAGCTTCGATGCCCAACGCTTCGGCCGACGGAATCACGATTATCAATTTCGGGATGGGCAGTGCGAATGCAGCTACCGTGATGGACTTATTATCGGCCATCAAACCCAAAGGCGTGTTGTTCTTAGGCAAATGCGGCGGATTAAAAGCTGCTAACAAAGTGGGTGATTACCTGTTGCCGATTGCAGCTATCCGCGGGGAAGGCACTTCCAATAACTACCTGCCTCCCGAAGTTCCTTCTTTACCGGCTTTTTCCATGCTGCGTGCCGTATCCTCCGTTGTACGCGACCATGGACACGACTACTGGACCGGTACGGTTTACACCACGAACCGGCGCGTTTGGGAGTACGATACCGTGTTTAAAGAGTACCTGGTGCGCACCCATGCTACCGGAATCGATATGGAAACGGCTACCTTATTTACAGCCGGGTTTGTAAACGAGATTCCTACGGGAGCGTTGCTGATGGTATCGGATAAACCGCTCGAGGCCGACGGCATTAAAACCCAGGAAAGCGACCGCCAGGTAACGCAAAAGTTCGTACACGAACATGTAGACTTGGGAATAGACGCTTTGCAGCAAATTATCCAGGGAAAAAGAACGGTACGTCACATCCGTTTCAACTGGTAACCGATAAAAGTATACACATGGCCAAGAAAGAATATAATTTCGAAGAAATATGCCGGGAGATAAGACAAAAGAAATTTTTGCCCGTTTACTTCCTTATGGGAGAAGAAGCGTTCTTTATGGATCGGATTACCGAGCTGATTATCGAAAACGCCTTAGAGGAATCGGAAAGAGACTTTAACCAGATTATTTTATATGGAGCCGATACCGATATAGCTACGGTTATCAATGCCGCGCGCCGTTTCCCGATGATGTCGAACTACCAGTTGGTAGTGGTACGGGAAGCCCAGTTACTACGGAATATAGAGGAACTGGCGTTTTACGTAAAAAAACCGTTATCGTCTACCATCCTGGTGGTGAATCATAAATACAAAACGCTCGACAGGCGCAAATCCCTGGCTTCGGCAGTTGAAAAAGCAGGGCTGTTATTCGAGTCTAAAAAGGTACCCGATTACAAATTGCCGGCTTTTATCACTTCTTACCTCCAGGAAAAAGGAGTCGGTATCGAGCCGAAAGCAGCCCAGATGCTTGCCGATTTTTTAGGAAACGATTTGAGTAAGCTGACCAAAGAGCTGGAAAAATTGATTTTGATTTTATCGTCCGGTTCCAGGCGCATTACGTCGGAATTGGTGGAGCAAAACATAGGCATTAGCAAAGAGTACAATAATTTCGAGCTGATTAAAGCCATTGCGGTAAAAGACATCGTAAAGGCCAACCGAATCGTACAACACTTCGAAAAGAATCCGAAAAGCAATCCTATCCAAATGACTCTTCCTGTAATTTTTAACTACTTTATGAATCTACTCATTTGTAGTTATACTCTGGATAAATCGGAAAATTCGCTTATGCAGGCATTAGGGTTGAGAAGCGCTTTTCAACTAAAAGATTACCAATCGGGCATACGAAACTACCCGCCTATGAAAGTATTCAATCTGATAGGGTCTATCCGTACATGCGACGCAGCTTCTAAAGG
>JAJBTJ010000199.1 GCA_020860905.1 Parabacteroides sp.
CCGAACCTGCAGCAACCGCCTCAGCGCCATGCTACCCCTCCGCACGTCCGCCAGCAGGAGCGGAACAGCCGGCCGGGTCGCAAGCGGCCTCCGGGACCCCCCGCTGAAAGAACGTCGCAACCCGCAACCGCCCCGTCCGCCCGTTGGTATTCGCCCGCCGTATTGCAACTGGCCAAGGAGGCGGGAATTACGCAAGAAGAGTTAGACCGGCTGCCCGGTACCGGTTTCGAAGGACGGGTAAGCAAGAAAGATATGCAACAGTATATCGCCCGGAAGAAACAACAAGCAACCGGCAGCGCCCCGGAAACCCCTCCGCAAACCGGCAAGCCGGCATCCGGGCCGTCCGCCGCACCATCCGCCCGCCCCGGCTCGTCAGCCGGAAAGGAAACGCCGGGAAGTACCGCCGCCGCACCGCAGCCCGGGCAGGCGGCCTCCGCTCCGTCCGCCTCGTCGCCGTCCACGGATAAAGCGGCCGTAACCGGCAGCGGGAAAACACCTGCCGCCGCCCCCCGCGAAGGAGAAGAAGTACAGGAAATGGACCGCATCCGCCGGATTATCGCCGACCGGATGGTCCAGTCGAAACAGGTGTCGCCGCACGTAACCACCTTCGTCGAGGCCGACGTAACCCGGCTGGTGCAATGGCGCAACCGGGTAAAAGACGAATTCCGGCGGAACGAAGGCATCGCGCTCACGTTCCTGCCTGCCGTAGCCTCCGCCACGGCGCGCGCTGAAAGAGTTCCCGCGCATCAACGCCTCGGTCGACGGCTACCGGATTATCCTCAAGAAACGGATTAACCTTGGCATCGCCGTGTCGCTGCCTGACGGCAACCTGATTGTGCCCGTCATCCCCGATGCCGACCGGCTGAACCTCTCCGGGCTGGCCGTCCGCATCGACGAGCTGGCCGCCAAGGCTCGCGCCGGCAAGCTCTCGCCCGACGAAATGAGTGGCGGCACGTTTACCATTACCAACTTCGGCAGTTTCAAAAACCTGTTCGCCACCCCCATTATCAACCAGCCGGAAGCGGCGATACTCGGTACGGGCTACATCGAGAAGAAGCCGGCCGTGGTGGAAACGCCCGAAGGCGACGCGATAGCCATACGCAGCAAGATGTTCCTGTCGCTCTCGTACGACCACCGGATTATCGACGGCGCCCTCGGCGGCGCTTTCCTCCGGCGCATAGCCGACTTGCTCGAGAACTGGAACGAATAGCGGCAGGATAGAAATGAAAGGAGAAGAAATGAAAAAATACGATATAAAAAATACGGATAAAGAAACGTTGGCGCGCTGGTACTACCTGCTTTCGCTGGGGCGCACGCTCGACGACAAAGCCCCCTCGTACCTGTTGCAGTCGCTCGGCTGGTCGTACCACGCCCCGTATGCCGGGCACGACGGCATCCAACTGGCCATCGGGCAGGTGTTCAACCGCGAAGAAGACTTCCTCTTCCCGTATTACCGCGATATGCTCACCGTGCTTTCGGCCGGCCTTACGCCCGAGGAAATCATCCTGAACGGCATCTCGAAAGCCACCGATGCGGCCAGCGGCGGCCGGCACATGTCGAACCACTTCGCCAAACCGGAATGGCACATCGAAAACGTGTCGTCGGCCACCGGCTCGCACGATCTGCATGCGGTGGGCACGGCGCGCGCCATGCGCTACTACGGCCACCGGGGGGTAGCCATTACTTCGCACGGCGAAGCCACGGTGTCCGAAGGCTTCGTGTACGAGGCCATCAACGGGGCCACTACCGAGCGGCTGCCGGTTATCTTCGTCATCCAGGATAACGGGTACGGAATCTCCGTGCCGAAGAAAGAGCAAACGGCCAACCGGAAGGTATCGGATAACTTCAGCGGATTCAAGAACCTGAAAATCATCCACTGCAACGGAAAAGACGTGTTCGACTCGATGAACGCCATGACCGAGGCGCGCCACCATGCCGTCTCTACCGGCAAGCCGGTTATCGTGCACGCCAACTGCGTGCGCATCGGCTCGCACTCCAACTCCGACAAGCATACGCTCTACCGCGACGAATACGAGCTGGCCTACGTAAAGGCGGCCGACCCGCTGTACAAGTTCCGCCGCATGCTGTTGCGCTACGAACGGTTTACCGAAGACGAGCTGCTGGCCATCGAAACGCAGGCGCGGAAAGAGGTGAGCGCCGCGCACCGCCGGGCGCTGGCGGCGCCCGACCCCGACCCGGTAAGCGTGTACGACTACGTGCTGCCCGACCCCTACGTGCCCGAACGCTATCCCGACGGGACGCACCGGGCGCACGGCGAAAAGAAGTTCCTCGTTACGGCTATCAACGAAACGCTGAAAGACGAGTTCCGCCGCGACCCCGACACCTTTTTGTGGGGGCAAGACGTGGCGAACAAGGAGAAAGGGGGCGTTTTCAACGTAACCAAAGGGTTGCAGCAGGAGTTCGGCGCCGGCCGGGTATTCAATGCGCCGCTGGCCGAAGACTACATCGTGGGCACCGCCAACGGGATGTGCCGGTTCAGCCCCGCCGTCCGGGTCGTTATCGAGGGCGCCGAATTCGCCGATTATTTCTGGCCGGCCATCGACCAGTACGTGGAGTGTACGCACGAGTACTGGCGCACCAACGGCAAGTTCACCCCCAACCTGGTGATACGGCTCGCCTCGGGCGGTTATATCGGCGGCGGCCTGTACCACTCGCAAACGGTGGAAGGGGCGCTGGCCACCTTGCCGGGCGCCCGCATCGTGTACCCTTCGTTTGCCGACGACGCGGCCGGCCTGTTGCGTACGGCTATCCGCTCGCGCGGGCTTACCCTCTTCCTCGAGCTGAAAGCGCTGTACAACGCGGCGGAAGCGGCCACGCCGGTGCCCGACGATTTCGAGGTGCCTTTCGGCAAGGCGCGCATCCTGCGCGAAGGCGCCGACCTTACCCTGGTTACCTACGGCAATACCACGCACCTATCGCTACAGGCGGCCGGCAAGCTGGCGGCCGAGGGGGCGGGCGAGGTGGAGGTAATCGACCTCCGTTCCCTGGTACCGCTCGACCGGATTACGGTCTTCGAGTCGGCCGCCAAGACGGGCAAAGTGCTCATCGTGCACGAAGACAAAGTGTTCTCCGGATTCGGCGCCGAGCTGGCGGCGATGGTGGGTACCGAGGTTTTCCGTTACCTCGACGCCCCGGTGCGGCGTGTAGGCTCGCTGTTCACCCCGGTGGGGTTCCATCCCAACCTGGAGCGGGCCACCTTGCCCGACGCGGAACGCATTTACCGGGCGGCCAAAGAATTGTTGGATTATTAAATACGAGATACAGATGAATAAAACAGGATTGTTTTACGCTACGGGCACGGAAAAAACTGCCGCTATCGCCCGGAAAATAGTCGAGGCGTTCGGCGACGATGCCATCGACGTAGTGCCTGTGGAGCGGGCCTGGAAGAAAGAGTTCGAACGGTACGAATACCTGGTTGCCGGTACATCCACCTGGTTCGACGGCGAACTGCCGTCGTACTGGGACGAGATGATGCCCGAACTGCAAACGCTCGACCTCTCCGGCAAGAAAGCCGCGATATTCGGCCTGGGCGACCAGGTGAACTACCCGGATAACTTCGTCGACGGCATCGGCCTGCTGGCCGAAGTATTCAAAGCCTGCGGCGCCGAGCTGGCCGGGTATACCTCTACCGAAGGCTATTATTTCAACCAGTCGAAAGGGATGAAAGACGGCCGGTTTCTCGGCCTCGCCATCGACCCCGAAACGCAGCCCGAAAAAACGGACGGCCGCATCCGGCGCTGGGTGGAGGAACTGAAAAAAGAGGGTTTCGGCAGCTAATCCGCTTCGCCGCCCCGGCTTTTATCCCGGACGTTCCGCCGGTTTGCCCGGCGGCCTCCGCCCTCGGTTGCCTCGTTGCCGGCACGTCGTCCGCCCGCTCCTTTCGTAACGGAGTGTGTTCTCCTCCTGCCGTTAGTGGTGCATGCTACCTAGCATGCACGCTGCTTTCTACCTAGCATGCACCTTGCTCGTTAGGTAGCATGCACTCTGCACGCTAGGTAGCATGCGGCAGTCACTCCCGGAGGGAAAGGGCAGTTATTCCCTGTCAACGGTTTTTCCCCTTCCTCCTTCCCGTTGATTCTTATCCGTTGGGTCCCTTATCCGTTGCCAAATAAATGGCCGGGAAACGGGATTATTTGAAAATAGATTGCTATCTTCGCCCGCGGGGAAACGAAAAAGGGTAGCCCCGAGGAACAGGAGGGTAGGAAGTTCAGTGGAAAAAACCGGGAAAACGATACGAACATGGCTCGGCCGCTTTATTTTAGTGTTGTTGGGAGGATGCGCCGTAATCGGTAGCGTCTCCGCCCAATCGCCCGGCAACATCCCTTCTCCCTACGTCGACAGCCTGCGCCGCGAGCTCGCTGCCGCTTCCACCCCCGCTGCCCGGCTACCCCTTTGCCGCCAGTTGCTCGAGGTTACCTGGCAGCAACCCCAGGAAGCCGAAATCCTCACCCTGCTGTTGCACACCGCATTCCAGCTCGACTCGGCAGAAGTGGCCTACCGTACCCTCGGCAGCTTGTGCCGCCACTACTACAACCGCTCCGAAGGCGACAGCCTGCAATACTGGGGCGCTTACATCGACTCGGTGAGCACGACCCGGAACGAATGCCCCGACGCCTTGTTCGACTACGGCTACATCCGGTGCATCTACCACCTCTCCATCGGCCACTACGAGCTGGCCATGAACGAGTCGCTCCGGCTGCTGGCGCGGGCCGAACGCGAAAATCAGCCGTACGGGCAGATGATGACCCGGTACGCTATCGCCCTCGTTTACCAGGCCGTCGGCCGCGACCGCGAGGCCCTCGATGCCTTGCGTGAGGGCAAGCCGTGGCTCGACTGGTATAACCGCGACCCGTTATTCGAACTGCAATACCTTTCGGATAAGATGCACTCGCTGCTCCGCCTCAGGGAACTCGACGAAGCGGAACATACCCTCTCCCTGTACAAGCAAAAACTCCAGGAAGCGGAACAGGTTTTCAGCCGGCGCGGCCTTCCCTTCCCGGTGGATTGGCAGTGGTGGTACCTCTATTCGTATTATACCCGGTTCTACCTGCTGAAACAGCAACCTCTCCGGGCCCGGGCTAGCCTCGAAAAGGCGAAGCGGTATGCCGCCGCTTCGGCCGACTCTACCATGAAATACCTCTATTACGAAGCACAGACGGCCTACTGGATGGAGCGGAAGGATTACTTCCGCGCCGCCGCTTCGGCCGATAGCGCTCTCGCCCTGGAAACCCGGGCGGAGATGCTCAAGCTGAAAATCGACGCCTTGCGGGGCGCCGGCGCCGTAGGGGCAGCCTCGGCGGCTTATAAGGAGCTCCTGGCCTTTTCGGATGTGGCCTGGAACCAGGCCCTGTCGCGCCAGATGGAGCAACTGGATTCGCTCAACAACCTGAACGATAAGGCCCGGCAGGCTTCCGTGCTGCGTAACCGGCACGAACAACTGGCTGTAAAGCAGCACCAGCTCGTGGGTTCGGTGGCGGTTTGCCTGGTATTGGCTGCCGTATTGTACGGGATGTACCGGTTGTACCGGCGTACCAACCGGTTGCGCGGGGAGTTGCTGCGCGAGCGGCAATCGCTGCTCCGTGCCGAGCGGTTTTTATTGCAGGCGAAAGAAGAGGCCGAGGAGTCGAACCGGAAAAAGTCGGCTTTTATCGCCAATATCAGCCATGAGATACGCACCCCGCTGAATGCGATAGTCGGTTTTTCGGAGCTGCTGGCCGAGTCGGAGTTTACGGAAACGGAAAGGCAGGAGTTCGCTTCGCTGATTAATTACAACGCCGAGCTGCTGATGAACCTGATTAACGATGTGCTCGACTTGTCGCGCCTCGAAGCGGGCAATTACCAGGTGGCGGTAAAAGAGGCCGATTGGGTGGATTGCTGCCGGCGTGCGCTCGATTCCGTGCGGCACCGGGTAGCGCCCGGCGTGGAGCTGGTTTTTGCCTGCGAAGCGACTTCGTATGTATCGCCCACCGATGCGCAGCGGCTGCAACAGCTTTTGTCGCGGCTCCTTCTCAACGCCGCGAAATTTACCGAGTGGGGCAGCATCCGCCTGGCGCTCGAAATCGACGAGGCGCATCGCCGGGTGCAGGTGTCGGTAACCGATACCGGTTGCGGCATCCCGCCCGAAAAGCATCAGGCTGTTTTCGAAACGTTCGAGAAGCTCGACGATTTTCAACAGGGTACGGGGCTCGGGTTGCCTATCTGCCGGAATATCGCTTTGCGGCTGGGTGGCGTGCTTTTTATCGACCCGGCTTACCGCGAAGGGGCGCGTTTCGTATTTGTCAGACCGTTCGAAATAACCGATGCCCTATGAACAGAAAGTCGCTTTATGATACGGGCCGTTTCAGGCGGTGGATAGGAGTATGGGTTTGCCTGGCTGTTTGTTACGCCGGCTTTGCCGGAAACGGCGACGCCGGCCGTGAAGCCGAGAAAGACAGCCTGCATCTCTTGTTCGACGCCGGCCTTCCGCCCGGAGAAATGTTGCTGGTGGTGACCCGGCTGGCCAAGCTGTATATGTATACGCCTGCCGAGCCGGCTTTCCTGGAGCGTCAGGCGGCCCTGGCCGCCCGGCTCGACTCGGTACAGTCGTTGTATAACGCTTTCGAGGCGTTGAGTTGCTATTATTATAATGTAGGCCGCCGCGACAGTTTGTTGTACTGGACGGGCAGGCTCGACTCGCTGGCTGCCCGGCGCAACGAGTATCCCGACGGGTTGTATGACGCCCGCAGCCGGGTGTACCTCGATTTGCTGTGGGAGAAGAATTACGAGGAGGCGATGGACCGGGCGGTGAAGTTGTACCGCCTGGCCGAAAGCCAGGGGCACCGGTACGGGCTGGCGCGGAGTGCCGAGGGCCTGGGCCTGATTTTCCAGGCTATCAGGCGCGACAGCGATGCGGTGGCTTCGTTCCGCCATTGCCTCGATTTGCTGGAAACGATGCCGGGAAAAGAGGAGGTGCGGTTACGGGTGCTTTCGTACCAGGCCGAGTCGAGCCTGCGCACGAACCGGCCGGAGGAAACGGAGGCAATCCTGGCGCGTTACAAGGAACAAATCGACCGCCAGGCGGAACGGAACCGGCAAACCGGAGGGGTATACCGGGTGGAACACGATTACTGGCTGCTCTACATCTTTTATACCGATTTGTACCTGCGCGAGAATAAGTTGTTGCAGGCGGGCGAAGCGTTGCGGCGCGCCGGCCGGTATGCCGGGGCGAACCAGGTGGAAGAGGATTATGCCGAACGGGCTTATTTGTCGGTAAAGGCGAATTATTACCGACGCACGGGCAATAACGTCCTGGCGCTGAAAATAATCGACAGCTTGCTCACCCGGGAGTGCATACCGGAGGATTTACGCCTGAAGGCCGATATACTGGAGCAGCAGGGGCGCACCCGCGAGGTACTGGCGCTTTACGACGAAATACACGCGTATAATTTCCGCCGGAATAACGAGTTGTTCCTCAGGCAGCTCGGGCAGTTGCGCACGTTGCACGAGCTGCATAACCAGGAGGTGCAGGCGGCCGAGTTGGAACAGGCTGCCCGGCGGATGGGACGGAAGCAGGTACAGCTCGTTTTGTCGGGAATCGTGTCGCTGGCGCTGTTGGTGTTGTTGTACGTGTTGTATGTGTATTACCGGCGTGCACGCCGGTTGAAGAACGAGTTGCTCGACGAAAAGAAGCAGTTGCTCGAATCGGAGCGGAAGCTTATCGAGCAGAAGGAGAAAGCCGAGGAGGCGAGCCGGATGAAGAGTGCTTTCCTGGCGAATATGAGTCATGAAATCCGCACGCCGATGAATGCTATCGTGGGGTTTTCGGGCTTGTTGGTGGATGATGAAGCGTCGGATGAAGAAAAGAAGGAGTATACCTCGATTATCCATAATAATACCGAGTTGTTGCTTAACCTGCTTACAGATGTGCTCGACCTTACCCGGATGGAAACGGGCGATATGCAGTTCCGTTTCGGCAATCACTCGCTGGAGGAATGTTGCCGCAAAGCGCTCGACAGTATCCGGCAACGGGTGCCCGAGGGGGTGGAGCTTACGTTTACGCCTGGCGGCGGGCCGGTTACGTTATATACCGATGCGGTGCGTTTGCAACAGTTGCTTATCAATTTGTTGGTGAATGCTACGAAGTTTACGCGCAAGGGCGAAATCAACCTCGCTTTTACTGTGGAGAAAGAGCAGGGGCGGGTGCGCATCGCGGTAACGGATACGGGTTGCGGCATTCCGCCGGAGAAACAGGCGTTGGTGTTCAACCGGTTCGAGCGGCTCGACGACGTGCAGCCGGGGGTGGGGCTGGGGCTTTCTATTTGCAGCGTGATTGCGGAGCGTTTGGGCGGAACGCTTTCCATCGACCCGGCTTACACCGGGGGCGCCCGCTTCGTGCTGGTTCATCCCTGGCATCCGTAACCGGTAGCGGGCAGTCCGGCGCAGGTTACTTCTTTGAAGGCGTACCGCCTGATTTCGCCGTCGGGCAGCGCCAGCAACAAGTGCCCGGTAGGCTCGATGTCGTAAATGCGGGCTTCGAAAGCGCCTTGTGCGTCGGTATAGGGGTAAAAGCCGTCGCCGCGGTAAAGCGCCCGGCGGTATTCCTGCCGCACCGTGTCGGAGCGGCCTTGCAGCAGTTGCAGGTACCGGTGGTAAAACCGGTGCAGGAAGGCGTGCAGTTCTTCTTCCCGGTCGTATGTCCGGCCGGTGAGCTGCCGCAGCGAAACCGGGTTGGGCGCGTCGCTGTAAAACGTTTCCTGGTTCAGGTTGATGCCGATGCCGATAACGGAGCAATAGATTTCGTTTCCGGTAAGGTCGTTCTCGATAAGCATGCCGCAGATTTTCCGGTCGCCGCAATAGACGTCGTTGGGCCATTTCACCGAAACGCCGCTTACGTGCCGCTCCAGCGTTTCTTTTACGCTGAGCGCGGTTATCTGCGATAGCACGAACTGCGAGGCGGCGGGGATGCAGGCGGGGTAAAGCACCGTGCTGAAGGTAAGGTTGGCGCCCGGTTCCGATTCCCAGCGGTTGCCTGCCTGGCCACGCCCGGCGGTCTGGTAGTCGGTATATACTACGCTGCCTTCTTCGGGGCGGCTCTTTTTTATCCATTCCCGCATGTAACGGTTCGTGGAGTCGGTTTCCGGTATGTGAACGATTTCGGGCATGGTTTATTCGGCCGGTTGGTAAAGGAGCCGGATTTTGCGGGGGAGCTTGGCGATTACTTCGTTATACGAGTGGCGTATCCATCGCTTTATCTCGTCGCCGTCCATGTCGCGGTCGAGGTAAATCGTGTTCCAGTATTTCTTGTTGAAGTGGTAGGCTCCTTCTACGGCGCGGTAACGCTCGCGGAGCAGTTCGGCCTGCTCGGGGTCGCACTTGAGGGATATGCCCGGTTCCTCGGCATCCAGCGGCAGGAGGGCGAACATCTTGTTTTCTACTTTAAATACCAGCGATACGTCGTCGAACGGGAACGACTCGGTTACGTTCCGCAGCGACAGGCAATATTCTCTCGTTTCTTCTATATTCATAACTTAACGGTCCGGTGGTGTCGGGTGACCAACATACGGACAAAAAAGGATGGGAAGGGTTCTTTTCGAAAAGAACTTTTGAAGAAAACTTGGCGTTGTGGCTGGTTTCTTCTCGCTCGCCGCGAAGGCGTCTGCCGACGGCGCCTACCGGCGGTCATCATTTCTTTCTGTTGAAAGAAATAAAGAAAAGGCTTTTTTGCAAAGGCTGGCCTTCTTGCCTTTCAAGGCGGGATTGGCCGTTACCACGGCGGGTTTTCATTTCTTTTGCCTTGACGCAAAAGAAACGAAACAAAGAAAATCCCGAGTAAGAGAGGCAGTAGCCGAGCTTGCTTGGATAATGCCGAGCGGGAGGGATTTATGCAAAAGGTCAAGGGCTACGTCCGCTTCGCTACATCCCGTCCTTCGTTCGCTAAAAGCCCCGAACTCGCTCCTTTCAGGAGCTCAAACAGCGTGGCTTTCTTCACGCTCTCTCCGGCTGCGCTGCTTAACGCTTCACTCGGAAAGGCCCGGTTCCCGCTCGGCCGCGGAGGCGTT
>JAJBTJ010000112.1 GCA_020860905.1 Parabacteroides sp.
CATCAATATAGTACTATAAAAAGATAAGGAACATAACTTTTATTAACCAATAAACCGGTTTGCGACACTTCGTATCCCGCGATTTCTTTTCCACGATATTCCGCGCAATTAAACTTTTTCGTTTACCTTTGTATTCCCGAACCGATTTAACGTATTATATACCAATTACAATGAAACGATTGTACCTGACTTTCGCTCTATTCTTCCTGATAATCGCCGCCGGGAACGGCCAGACCAGAAATACCCGCCTTTGCCGTCCGGGATTTACCTACGAGATAAGCAAGAGCACCAACTGGGGAAACGGATTGCCGGTAGTGCAAAGCGTTTATCCCTATTCTTCGGCCGAATCGGCCGGGATGCGCGCCGGCGACATCGTCGAAACCATCGACGGCATCCCCACGGCAAACGTACAACCCGAAGAAATAAACCAGTTGCTCAACCGGGCCGGGAGCAACGAGCTGACGCTGGGCATCCGGAACCTCGCCAATCCATTGCGTGAAATCATCATCCGGAAAGAATGCAAGCAGAAAGAAGCGATTACCGAAGAACAACTGGCCGTGGCCTACTCTATGTACAGCCCGGAAAGCACGTACGAGCGGCAGTTTACCTGCCCCTTCGTTTATACCGTTCAGCCCGGCGCGAACTACGCCGACTTCAAGACATACGCTTTCACCATGCCCGACCCGGACAACGAAGCGCTCGAGAACGCCCTCAACGAATGTATAGCCAAAGAACTGAACAACAAAGGGCTGAAAGAAACCTCCGACAACCCGGATATGCTGGTACAGACGTTCTACTTTTTCGACAAAAACCCGGCTTTCCAGGGAAAAAACAAAATACAAGTAAAAAAAGAACCCGTTTACCGCTACAATACCCTTACACGCAAAATGGAAGTTTTTCCGTTCCTGCCTGTATCTTCCTCCGCCTCGGAAGCCGAATACATCTTACAATTAGGGTTCCGCTTCATCGACCGTCGCAACCCGGATAAAAACAAATTGCAGGTAATCTGGGAATGCGAAGCCAGCGAAAAACTGGGCGAGCCTTACAAGTTGCAGGAATACGCCAAAATCTTCGTTCCGCTGCTGTGCATGAACTATCCGTACGTAAAAACCGCCCGCAACCCGAAATACGTGGTAAATTACGAAACCTACAATTATACCGGCATCCGTTACGACATGGAACGGCTGGAGCAAATCATCGCAGTAGACCGGAACTCGCCGGCGCAGGCAGCAGGCATCCGGAGCCGCGACCTTATCGAAAGCATCAACGGCCACAGCCTCGACCACACCGCCGCCGAGTTCGCCGAGGCGTACAAACAGTTCATCGTGGCCACGATGCCGTATCGCGACCCGGCCACGCAGTTTACCGACGTCAACGGGTTCCGGTACGCCATGCTCTGGGATAAGTTCCAATATCCCAAGATAGCCGATGCACTACAGAAAAATAAATACCTTCCGGCCTTTTCGTACCTGTACTATTTCGCGCCGTACGTAAATCCGGAAGGAGTAAACGCCTGCCGGTTCAAGATAAAACGGGGCAAAAACACCACCGAAACGGTTATACGGCCGGTTATACGCAACTCGGTAACCATACTGGTAAAATAACTGACGAAAGAATCGCCGGAAAAAAGCCGCGCACAACAGATGTACGTACCGGTGCGGAACCTGCCCCGAAGGAGGAAGTATGCCGTAACGCGGCTACTTCCTGTACGGCGTACACGAACCCAATTTAAACAAATAACGAAATGAAACGTTTTCCTATCCTCTTCGGATTCCTTTTTTGCCTTGCATGCGGATATGCCCAAAACATCCAGTTACATTACGATTTCGGCGGCGCTTTATACGACCGCTCGTTAGACGGACGCCCCGTGCTCACTTCCACCGTGGAAATGTTCAAAGCCGATAAGTGGGGAAACACCTATTTCTTCGTAGATATGGATTACAAAAGCAGCGGCGTAGCGGCTGCTTACTGGGAAGTATCGCGCGAGCTGAAGTTTTGGAAAGCACCGTTGCTGGCCCATATCGAGTACAACGGAGGAACGAGCAACCGGTTTTCGTATCACAACTGTTACCTGGGAGGGGTAACGTATGCATGGGCCGATGCGTCTTTCACAAAAGGATTCAGCGTAATGGCGCTGTACAAATACATCCAGCAGCTCGATACGCCGCATAACTTCCAACTTACCGGAACATGGTACCTGCACTTCGACAAAGGATTGTTTACCTTCAGCGGTTTTGCCGACTGGTGGCGCGAAAAAAACAACTACGGCCGTTTTATTTTCCTCAGCGAGCCGCAATTCTGGCTCAACCTGAACCGGCTGGAAAAGATAGACGACCGGGTTAAGCTGAGCGTTGGCAGCGAAGTAGAACTAAGCCATAACTTCGGCGGCCGCAACGGTTTTTACGTTATCCCCACGTTAGCCGTGAAATGGAGCTTCGATTAACCCGGGCCGGTTTGCGTATGCCGCCGTTTTTACGTAAGTTTGTTCCCCATTAAAAAACATTCCGGTTACAGCATGAAAGTATGTATCGCCGAAAAACCCAGCGTAGCCCGCGAAATTGCGGAAGTACTGGGTGCGAAAACAAAAAAGAACGGCTATATCGAAGGAAACGGCTACCAGGTAACCTGGACATTCGGGCATTTGTGCACCCTGAAGGAGCCGCACGAATATTTCGCCGGGTGGAAACGGTGGGACATCGCATCGCTGCCGATGATTCCGCCCCGTTTCGGCATCAAGCTCATCGAAAACAAAGGCATCGGCGAGCAGTTCAAAATTATAGAAAGCCTGATTGCGAACGCCGAGATGGTTATCAACTGCGGCGATGCCGGCCAGGAAGGAGAGCTGATTCAACGGTGGGTGATGCAGAAGGCGGGGTGTAACTGCCCCGTTTACCGGTTGTGGATTTCGTCGCTGACGGAAGAAGCCATCCGCGAAGGGTTCCAGCACCTGAAAAGCCAGTCGGAATTTACCCGGTTGTACGAAGCGGGCTTGTCGCGCGCCGTAGGCGACTGGTTGCTGGGCATGAACGCCACCCGGCTGTACACGCTGAAATACGGACAGAACAAACAGGTACTCTCCATCGGCCGTGTGCAAACCCCTACCCTGGCCCTCATCGTAAACCGGCAGTTGGAAATCGAGAATTTCAAGCCGGAACAATACTGGGAATTGAAAACCGTTTACCGCGAAACCACTTTTTCGGCCACCAAAGGGCGTTTCACTTCGAAAGAGGAAGGCGAAAAGTTCCTCGAAATCGTAAAACAGGAAGATTTTACGGTAACGGATGTGAGTACGAAAAAAGGGAAAGAAGCGCCCCCGCGCCTGTTCGACCTCACCTCGTTGCAGGTAGAGTGTAACAAGAAATTCGCTTTCTCGGCCGAAGACACCTTAAAACACATCCAGTCGTTGTACGAAAAAAAGGTAACCACCTACCCGCGCGTAGATACCACCTTCCTGAGCGACGACATTTATCCCAAGGTGCCGAACATCCTGAAAGGGATGACCGACTATGGGGCGCTTATCGCCCCGCTACAACAGGGAAAACTGCCCAAAAGCAAAAAGGTGTTCGACGATACGAAGGTAACCGACCACCACGCGATTATCCCTACCGGCGTGTATCCGCGCAACCTTACCGAAAGCGAGCGGAAAGTATACGACCTGGTAGCGCGCCGGTTTATCGCCGCCTTCTATCCGGATTGCTTATTTTCCACCACCACCGTCTTGGGAAAGGTAGGGAAAGTAGAGTTCAAGGTTACGGGCAAGCAAATCCTTTCGCCAGGCTGGCGGGTAGTGTTCGGGAAAGAAGCGAAAGAGCAAGACAACGAAGCCGAGCAGGCGCAACAGCCCGACGAAGAGCGGGTGCTTCCCGATTTCGTTGTAGGAGAATCGGGGCCTCATATCCCGTCGCTGGGTGAAAAATGGACACAACCGCCCAAACCTTTTACCGAGGCCACGTTGCTGCGGGCCATGGAAACCGCCGGCAAGTCGGTAGAAAACGAAGAGCTGCGCGACGCCTTGAAAGAAAACGGCATCGGGCGCCCTTCCACCCGCGCCGCCATCATCGAAACGCTTTTCAAGCGGAATTACATCTGGAAGGAGCGGAAAACGCTCGTGGCCACGCCCACCGGCGTGGAACTGATTACCACCATCCACGAAGAATTGCTGAAATCGGCCGAGCTTACCGGCATCTGGGAGAAGAAACTGCGCCAGATAGAGCGCGGCATGTACGAGGCGCGTACGTTCCTCGACGAGCTGAAACAAATGGTTTCGGGCATCGTGCAGAACGTAAAGCAGGAAACGGGATTCCGCATCACCGTAACCGAAGCGCCGAAAACAAAAGCAGCTTCCGGCGCAGCGAAAGACACCGCGAAGAAAACAACGCGGAAAGCGCCAGCCGGAACGGGGGCCGACGCCGGGGAGAAAGAAAAGAAACACCGCAAGCCGCGTACCCGGAAAAAGGCGGAACAACCGGAACCGACCCCGGAAACTACCGGCGTAACTCCCGGTACTCCGAACCAGGCCGATACCCGGGATACCGGCACGCCGGCCGGCAACCCTCCTGTTGCCACCGGCTCCCGTGCAATCCAACCGGAACAACCGCCTATGCGCCCGGTATGCCCTATCTGCAACAAGGGAGCTATCCTGAAAGGACGCACCGCCTACGGTTGCTCGGAATACAAAACCGGTTGCACGTTCCGGCTGCCGTTCGAAACGTACGGCAATAACTTATCCGATGCCGAGCTCACGGAAATTATCCGACGCCTGGCGCAAACGTAAAACCGGTACGAGCCGGATAACACGCAAACGCCTCCCCTACCAGGCTGCCGAAGCGCACAGGCTTCGGAGTACGGGCCGGATAGCGTATAAGCATCCCGCCCCGTTTACCGGATAAAATTCGTACGGATAACCGGTTCGGCATCGGGATACTTCCCGCCGTGTGCCAGGGCTTTCAATAGCCACGCCATGTTTTTACCCAACGTACGCATCGTTTGCAGCCCTTCCGCATCCTGTAACACGTCGCCCGGCGCCAACCCGTGCGCGATGTTCCAATACTGCGAAGGCACAACAGGCATGTGGTTGATGGTAAAGTATTTATTCAAGCGGTCTAACGTAGCGCTCGCGCCTCCTCTCCGGCACACCGCCACGGCAGCGGCCGGCTTGTACTTCATCCGGGAAGAGGCCGAATAGAACAAGCGGTCGAGCAGAGCGCAAAGCGACCCGTTCGGGCCGGCATAATAGGTGGGAGAGCCTATTACCAACCCGTCGATACCCGCTTCCAGCTTATCGAGTACAGCGTTGTACAGCTCATCCTGGAAAATGCACCGGCCCAATTCCGCACACCGGTTGCAAGCGATACATCCTTGTACGGCTTTCGCTCCAATGGAAATCGTTTCGGTTTCCACCCCTTGCGCGTTCAGCGCCCCGGCCACTTCCGACAGGGCTAACCCGGTATTCCCGTTTTTACGGGGACTTCCGTTTATCAAGAGTACTTTCATCTGCCAAATCTTTTTTTAATCGGTTATTATAGTACCACAAAAATAACACTCTGTAAAACATTGGCAAACCGTTATTCTTTCTTATGCCAATAAAATACTTCGAAAAGTGACCGGTGTCGTACTCAAATCATAGAAATCTATTTTTTCAGCAGATAAGCCGAAATAAACAACAGAACGGTAACTGTCGTGGAAACGTGACAGTACCAGATTGCTGTTGTATATTTCTCGTGCCATATCATCCGGAATATCCAAAAAGGCTTTGCCAACAACTTTTACCGATATACTCCCATCCATGGAAATAAATTCCACATACGGATTTTGCTGTAATTGCTTGTAAACAGCTTTTTCTTTTGATGTGGCAAAATAAAAAGTCGTTCCTTCTTGTTTCATTAGTTGAAGCACCCTGAGTTTGGGCTTGTTCTCTTCAACCGTACCCAGCACTACATTGTTATGGCTATTAAAAAAATCGAACACCTTCTCCATACACTATCTGTTTAGCGGCCAAATCAATAACCGATTGTAAACCGCTCCTGGTGATGGTTTTCCTGTTCCAATTCGTCTACCATAGCCATAGCATAATCTTCTACGGAAATGAAACTTTCCCCTTTTTCATCTACAATCAAGTCGTCTTTTCCCAACCGGAATTTGCCTGTGCGTACTCCGGTTGTGAGGTTTCCGAGATTAGCGGCAGGCGAAAAGAAAACCCAATCGAGTTCTTTTTCGTTTACCAACGTTTCAAGGAAGAACTCGGCCATAGACTTGACACCGGGCAACCATGCTTCCGGCAATGTGCCCGTATCGACCAAACGCAAACCGGGCTTTACGAACAAACTACCAGCGCCGCCTACAATCTGGAGCCGTTTTACGCCCGATGCTTTCACCGCATTCAAAATTTGGGGATAAACACGCAAGGTGTCCTCATACATAGCGGGATTAGACCATCCCGGATTGTAGGCGCTTATTACTACGTCCTCGCCTTTCAGCGCCTCGGTTAGGGCAGAAGTATCCTCCACGTCGATTTCTTTGATTTCCAACTTCGGGGAACTTGCTTTTATTTTCGATGCGTTCCGTACAATTGCCGTTACACGGTGTCCCCTGTCTAACAATTCGTTCAAAATGGCGTTTCCGACAAAACCGCTGGCGCCGATTAATGCTACATTCTTCATAACCGATACTTTTTAGGTGAATACTACATTGTTTTCTGATGATGCAAAGTTCTGCATTTCTTGTTATCCCTGCAAGTAGGCACTTAATATTCAGATACTTACCAAACAGAAACTAAAACTGGAAATGAGCGACTTGCACAATTACATTTAACTCATTTTCGTACAATAAATACGGTAAATTCGTATCAGATTGGATTTTTAGTTACTTTTGTATTGTAATTAATGTACAGCAATTTATGGAAGCAGATAAATTGAAAGACGAAATCTTCATTCAAAATTGTCCGATAAGAAACATTCTTTCCCGCATCAGTGACAAATGGTCTATATTGACTCTATTCACCTTGGAGCAAATACCCGTTATGAGATTTGGTGAACTCCAAAGAACAATACCTGATATTTCACAGAAAATGCTGACTGTAACTTTACGCACATTAGAACAGGATGGCCTTGTAAAACGTCAGGTCTATGCACAAATACCCCCGAAAGTGGAATATTCATTAACCGAACGGGGATTATCTTTATTGCCTCATTTAAATTCTCTCATCTATTGGGCTAAGGACCAGATGGACAGCATCATGCAAGATAGAAAGCGGAACGAATTACAAGCATGACCGACTATCATTACCTTATGGAGATACTTTTTCTTTAGAAACGGTACTATCCGGCTAATTTTGCACCTCCGCTATTAAGCCTATCCGCCCCCGCATCCATTCCATTTCTTTTTTTTGCAAATTTAAAGCACATTTTTTATACCGCCTGTTGGCTACTCCGAAATAAACGGTTTCCTTTACACGGACATTCGACGTACATGACAAAAATTCTTTCTTTACCGAACCGCCGGGTGAAGGTGTTCTTCCGTTGGAAACCAATTTTTATCATGTACTATGGATAATAAAAAAACAACGTCGAAATGGAAACAAACAACCGATATTGTTACCCCTACCCCCGCCCGGCCGTAACAACCGACAGCGTGGTGTTCGGGTACGAAAACCGCCAATTATACGTGCTCCTTATCCAGCGTAAAAGCGAACCTTACCGCGGAGAGTGGGCTTTTCCGGGCGGCTTCCTCGAACCGGACGAAGACGCCGACACCTGCGCACGCCGCGAGCTCAAAGAAGAAACCGGGCTCGACGGCATCCCGCTGGAGCAACTTCGCACTTTCTCGGCCGTAAACCGCGACCCGCGCGGACGCACCGTAAGCATCGCCTATATGGCGGTAGTAAACAAAACCGCTTACCATCCGCAAGGAGCCGACGATGCCGCCGACGCCCGCTGGTTTCCGCTCGCCGGCCTTCCGCAGCTCGCATTCGACCATGCAGAAATCATGCAGGCAGCGCTCGAACGCCTCCGCCACGAATACGCCCGGTACTCCGACAACGCCACCCGTTTCACCTTAGCATAGCCGGACATGATTATACAGCATTTTACCGACAACGACCTCTATAAGTTCACCACGATGAACGCCATCCAGAAAAAGTTTCCGGATGCGGAAGTAATCTACCGGTTCGTAAACCGGGGCGGCACCGCCTTTCCGCCCGGCTTTGCCGAAGCCGTGCAGCAAGAGGTAAATGCGATGCGGCGCTTGGCGCTTACTCCCGGAGAAGAACGGTTTATGCGAGCCAAGTGTTATTATTTCGACCCGGTGTTTTTCGACCTGCTGAAAGGGTTCCGTTTTAACCCCGGCGAAGTGGCCATCCGCCAGGAAGGGAGCCGGATAGAGGTGGAAATCAAAGGACTGTGGTACCGTACGGTGCTTTGGGAAGTGCCGCTGATGGCCATTATCTCGGAGCTTTATTTCCGCATGACGGGGCAAAAAGCGCAGCGTACGGAAGAGAACGCCGCCGCCAAGGCCCGCGAAATCGTGGCGCTACAGGCCGAATTGTCGGAATTCGGCACCCGCCGCCGTTTCTCGTTCGACGTGCAGGATACGGTAGTGCGCATCTTAAAGCAGGATGCCGGCCGGTTTATGAAAGGAACCAGCAACGTATACTTCGCCCTGAAGTACGACCTCATCCCGATAGGCACGCACCCGCACGAATGGTTTATGTACCACGGCGCCCATTTCGGTTACCGCTCGGCCAATACGCTCGGCCTGGCCAACTGGGTAGACGTGTACGACGGTTCGCTCGGCATCGCCCTGACCGATACCTATACTTCCGACAATTTCTTCGGCAGCTTTACCACCAAATACGCCAAGCTGTTCGACGGGTTGCGGTGGGACAGCGGCAACCCGTTCGCTTTCACCGAGAAAGCGTTGCGCCACTACCACGCGCACCGCATCGACCCGCGCACCAAGACCATTGTGTACAGCGACGCGCTCGATATGGAGGGCATCCGTAAAATCAAATCGTTCGTGCACGGGCATATCCACGATGTGTACGGGGTAGGCACTTACCTTACCAACGATGTGGGGGCTACCCCGCTGAACATGATAATCAAGCTGTTCGAGTGCAAACCGAAAGGCTGCACGGAGTATATCCCTACCGTGAAGCTCTCGGACGTGCCGGGCAAGCACACGGGCGACCCGAAGGAAATAGCGCTTTGCCTCGAAACGTTGCGGCTGGCGCGGTAAAGCGCTGGGCGGCGTTTAAACAGGGGGCGCCCAAAAAGTAAATGCAGCGATACGGAAAAAGCCGTGCCTCCCACGCTGTGTTTGCTCACATCTGCGCTTTACGGCCGGATAACTGAGGAAACCGTTTTTTATAAGGTTTCGATACAATAACTAACTATATACCCGATATGAAACATGAAGAATGGTTTGCAGTAGTAACCCCGGAGGGCGAAACGATAGGGAAGGCTACCCGTACCGAATGCCACAGCGGCAGCAAGCTGCTGCACCCGGTGGTACACCTGCATATATGGAATGCCGTGGGAGATTTATACTTGCAAAAACGGCCGATGCACAAAGACATCCAGCCGGGCAAGTGGGATACGGCGGTTGGCGGCCACGTGGATTACGGCGAAACCGTTGAAGAAGCGTTGCGCCGCGAAGTACGCGAAGAACTGGGGATTACCGCTTTCGTACCCGAGCCGGTAGGCCGGTACGTATTCGAGTCGGCGATAGAAAAAGAACTCGTAAACAGCTATCAAACCGTATATACGGGGCCGATTTCCCCGGATAAAGACGAACTGGACGGCGGCCGTTTCTGGAGCCGCCGGGAAATAGAGGAGGCTTGGGGAAAAGGGGTTTTCACGCCGAACTTCGAAAGTGAGTATGCGCGTTTCTTTATAAAAGAGAGCTAATCGTCCCGATTGCTCTCTTTGCGGGTTCTGTTACAAGAAAAAAATCGCTTAAACGGTTTCATGCGGAACCCAAAGTACATGACAAAAAATTCTTTTTCGCTTACATCTTTCTCGCTCGCCGCGAGGGCGTCTGCCGACGGCGCCTA
>JAJBTJ010000136.1:0-9725 GCA_020860905.1 Parabacteroides sp.
ATTAACAAAAAGAACATGCTCTAAGCATTGCTTTTTAAGATAGTATCTGATGCCACAGGTTCAACTACGTGGACGATAGATTTACATTATCCGGCCCCTGAAAACACGGTTCATTTTCCGGATGCGGAATTTAAGTCTGTTTGTAAAATGAAAAAGATACATCCTTATCCGGTGCCTTACCGGTGCCTTTATTCAAAGAATATTGATAACCTGTTCATGGCCGGACGGAATATCAGCGTAACACATGTAGCGTTAGGAACAGTCAGAGTAATGAGAACCACCGGAATACTGGGTGAAGTAGTCGGAATGGCAGCTTCGTTGTGTAAACAACATGCAGTTGATCCCCGTGCTATTTATACGTCACATTTTGACGAATTAAAAGCATTGATGAAGAAGGGGGTTTCACACCCCGGACTTTCGAATAATCAAACTTATAATTTGGGTGAAACCTTGGGCCCGAAAAAATAATATCGTATGAAAGGATGGTGGATATTTTTTTTATGTAGCTTTTCTTTGTTCCTTGCAGCGGAAGAAACGGTATATCCTGTTTCCACTCGAAGATATACTTATTATTCGGGTACATGGGGAGTGTTTGACTTGGAAGTCGACCTGCCCCGGAACGGTCAGGAGCAAAAGCCATACATGATTTATATACACGGTGGCGGATGGCAACACGGCGACAGGGATGTTTTTAAGAATCATTCTATCTATATGGCGGAAAGGGGAATTGCCGGTATCCGGATTTCTTATCCTTTGATAAACCAGGGCGGAACGTTCCGGCGGGTAATGCAACTGATTGAAGAGTCTGTTTCTTTTATACATAAACACGAAGGAGAGTGGAAATTAGATTCGTCGCGCTTTGGATTTTGCGGCGCTTCAGCCGGTGCGCATTTAGCTGCAATGGCTGCAATGAAAACCGGCGGATGCCGGCTTTTGGTTGATATGGCGGGAGCTTATAATCTGCTGGATACAAAAGAAGGCGACTTCCCCGCCCCGGCAATAAAAGAAAAATTTATTCAAGCGGTAGATTCGTCGGATCTTCGTCGGGCTTCTGCTCTGTTTCATATTCCGGATAGGAATATCCCGGCTTGTTTATTTATGCACGGAACCAAAGATAAAGTGATTGATTACCGGCAATCGTTGAATTTTGAAGCTGCGTTGAAGAAAAAGGGAGGATTAGCGGAAACCATACTCTACGAGCATGTAGATCATGGCGTAAACAGTCGTACGAATAAAGAACTTTTTGAGAAGGTATCGAATGATATGTATCTTTTTTGCCAAAGTGTATTTTCTCGTAAACGGATTGCTTGCGCAGGCAACAGTATTACGTATGGGTATCTGACCAGCTCGTTCGAAGAAACCTATCCGTATAAATTGCAGAAGTTGTTAGGAAAGGAATTTGAGGTTCGCAACTTCGGAGTTCCGGGGGCGGCCGTACAATTTGATAAATTCACCACCTATTCGAAAACGAAAGTTTACGCGGAAATGAAATTATTTAAGCCGGATGTCATTATTCTGAAATTGGGAACAAATGATTCGAGGCCTGACGAATGGACGAATGAAGATTTTTTTTATGCCGATTATCTCAGATTGGTACGAAAAATGAAAAATATATCCGATCGGGTTTATTTGTGTTATCCAATTCCCCCGTTTGGTAGTAGATGGAAACAGAGAGACGTTATTTTGCGTACTAAGGTGATGAAAATAATCAAACGGGTAGCGAAAGAAGAAAAGCTGCCGGTGATTGATTTGTATCATACGGATATGGCAGATAGCATGTACTATTTTCCTGACGGCATACATCCCACTTCGAAAGGATATACCATTATGGCAAATAGTGTTTACAATAACTTATAAAATGATTTGAAAATGTTTGTACAAAATAAACTGCGGTTGCGCTTGCTTCTCCTGATAGTATTGGCTTTTCAAGGCATCTTGGAGATGAGAGGAATGGATTACTCACTTCTTTCTCCGGATGGAAAACTTAAAGTTGTGTTTTCAAAAACGGATGAAGGAAAATTTGAATATAGATTTTGGATGGGGAACAAACTGGTTATCGATTCTTCTCCAATCGGATATAATATGGATGATGAAAATAGCATTCCTGGTAAAGATTGGGTAGTGTCTAACCAGAGCAAAAGGACTTTTACGTCTGTATGGAAACCTGTCTGGGGAAAAAGATTGCTCGTTCCGGATGTTTTTAACGAGCTGACACTTAAGTTGGCCCCTCGTATGGGTAAGAGCGAAATGTCGTTTGTGATGCGATTGTATAATGACGGACTTGCATTCCGGTATGAATTTCCGGAAAAACAAATAAAACTTCAAGCTGAATTAACTGAGTTTTGTTTTGCGGGAAATTATACAGCTTGGTCATATAATGGTGAAAATGCAAATATAGGTCCCGAAAAGCTCTCCGATATGGATGGGGCGAGACGTCCGATCGTGTTGATAAAAGCGAATCCTGCATGTTATGTCGCTATTCATGAAGCCTATCTGTGCGCGGGTAGTCCTTTACGCTTGGTATCGAAGAAGCAGGAAAATAGTTTAAGCATTGCTCGGCAAGCTCCTGTCTGCTTATCCGAGCAAAATTGTTCTCCCTGGAGAGTAGTCATGGCAGGTGATAAACCCGGGAAATTGGTGGATTCACATATGCTGGAATTGTTAAACCCGGAACCTCAAACGGATTTTTCATGGGTAACTCCGGGGGTATATGTTTGGGATTGGCGTATAAACGGCGCTGTTACAAATGATTTTACCTATACTATGAATTATCCTTCCTGGGTTCGAATGGTCGATTTCTCGTCAGAACAAGGCTTTAAGGGCCTGGTATTGGATGCAAATTGGTATGGGCCTGAGCACGAAAGCGAATCTGATCCTATGAAAGGAGGTAAAGCCCGGCAGGTTCGGGACATTATACAGTATGCAAAAGAGAGAGGGGTGGGTATCTGGCTATATCTGAATGATGTAGGTGGCAGAAACTATCCTATCGAAGAAACCTTGAAGCAATACCGCGAATGGGGAGCTTCCGGAGTTAAATACGGATTTATGAAAGGATCCGAGCAGGAAAAAAATGCCAGGACCCGGATGATTACAGAATTATGTGCCCGAAATCACTTATTAGTAGACTTTCATGACGGTCCTGTTCATCCGTACGGGCAAATGCGTACCTGGCCGAATGCAATTACCCGCGAATATTGCCATGCCCAGTTAGATGCTCACCGTGTATTTGTTCCGTCTACCTTTGTGACATCTGTTTTTGTGAATATGCTGGCGGGCCCGATAGATATGAATAACGGAATGTTCGATCTGCGGCAAGGACCCACCACCAGGGTCGATGAGAACCAACCGGTTCCTTCGACCGTTGTTTCGGAAGCAGCCCGGACTTTAATCACATATTCCGGCGCCACCATTCTTCCTGACATTCCGGAATTTTATAAAAAATATCCGGAGTTGCTGTCTTTTATATCGGCTCAGCAAATGCCGTGGAAAGAAAGCCGGACGTTGGATGGCAACATAGGAGAATATATCGTTATGATGAGGCAAACCGATAATGCTTATTTAGTTGCAGCCGCCACGAACGAATCGGCCCGGGAATTGGAGATTCCCTTGTCATTTTTACCCCAAGGATTATTTGAATTAACGTTAGTTCAGGATGGGGATGAGGCACACTATTTGAAAAACAGGGAATCGTATCAGGTATCACATCATACAGTAAATAACAAGGATAAAGTGAAAGTCAGGCTTGCAGCAGGAGGAGGTGCATGCCTTTTGCTGCGAAAACAAATGCCAGATTGCTTGGTTTCGAGGAGCGGGCTTTATTGGACGAATCGAAAAATACAGAGCAAGATGCCTTTGACAATCGCTTTCCTGGGAGGAAGTATCACGCAAGCTCCCGGTTACCGGATACAATTTGAGGATTGGTTTAAAAAACAGTATCCGGAGGTTCCTTTATCGACTATAAATGCGGGTATCGGCGGTACGGGTTCCGACTTGGGGGTTGCCAGAACCGACGAGAGCGTTTTGGCAAAGAATCCGGATTTGGTTTTTATCGAGTTTGCTGTAAACGACGCACAAACCGATTCGTTGCAAATTGTGCGTTCGATGGAAGGAATCGTCAGAAAGATCAGAAAATATTCGGATCGCACGGATATCTGCTTTTTGTATACCACCAACGCTACGCAGAAAAACACAATTCTGAGCGGGGAGCATTGGCGTTCTTCCCGTATTATGGAACAAGTGGCCCGATATTACGATATTCCTTCCGTGTCGTTCGATTTTGCTGTTGCCCGGTTATTGAGGCAGGATAAATTGGTAATGCATGCACTTCCGGGTACGGATTACGGAGATAAAATATGTTTCACACAGGACGGTACACATCCCGGTGATGCCGGACATGCCATTTATACACAAGCTTTAACCGAATCCTTTCAGCGGATGATGAAAGAGAACCGAATCGTTCGGCAAAAGAAACTCCCGCTGTGCGCAACAAACTATGAAAAAGCTAAAATGTATACGATTGAGGAAGAGTGGCTTTCGGGAGGATGGGAAAAGAAAGGGAAAGACGATGCCTCGGTGAAGCCTTTCAGTGAATATTTCGAGCATGTGGCGGTTACGGATAAAAGTGGAGAAACGATCCGGTTCCGTTTTAATGGGACGAGAATCGGACTCTTTGATATAATAGGTCTTAGAGGCGCCGGCTTGAAAGTCCATATAGATGGCAAGCTGGTGAAAGAAGTTCGGCGGTTCGACAACTATTGTACTTATGACAGAATGAGCTATTTCTGGCTACCGGAACTACCGGACGGAGAACATTCGGTTAAGATAATTACGGACTGTACTCCTTTTGATAAGATGGGAATTTTGAATACAAAAAAAGAGGTGAACAGGGAAGAATTGAATAAGCATGAAATCCGGATTGGGAAAATCTTATGTATCGGTGATATTGAAAATAATTTGCAAGAAGGGATGTAAATTAATCTGTGCCAGTCTTCAGCTTCTATTCCGAAATCAAAACGTATAGTAAAGAAATGACCCTACGCTGCATGTCGGATTCGTTTGCCGCCGACGGCGGCAATAAAAACGGCGACGCCGGCAAGCCTGCCGCGGACGGTGGCAGAATAAACGCCGTCGGCGGCAAACGAAAACAGCAGCATGTAACACAGAAACTCCCTTCGGTTTGCCTGCTTAACCTGCACCTTCGGGGAATAGGGTAAGTGATAATTTCGATTTTCGTAGTATGCCTATCATTCCATGATAGACAAATATTTTTGCAAAGAAGTTATTTCGGATCCCATAACCAACCTTTGGAAATCGACTGTCGAATGTTCCGTATGTGACTTTTCCAAGGCCTTATAGTAGTCTATTTTAGCGTCGTTATACCCTTTCAAAGCTATAATCACATACCCATTGCGCAAGAGATATAAATTCATCAACATCTATCAGATAAGGCGGTAGCGGCATGTGGGTACTACCAGAAATCATAACCGGCACTGTCCGATACCTGCCGGCATTCTCACGGTCTATTCCATGCAGGATAAGGGCATGTATTTCTTGGATAGTACGCTCGCTTATCGCTATATCCTTTTCCGCTCTATC
The DNA here is from genome assembly GCA_020860905.1 of Parabacteroides sp. GTDB lineage: Bacteria > Bacteroidota > Bacteroidia > Bacteroidales > Tannerellaceae > Parabacteroides_B. The sequence continues at coordinate 5,596 of JAJBTJ010000136.1, forward strand.
TTTTTATAGCCTATAGCTTCTGCATGATTGATAGCTTCCAAATGTTCACGCATAGACTTACCTGATATGGTAACACCTTCATTCACTACAAGGACGGTTTCTTGTAAAGTAAGTGTATTGCCTTCTATACGGTTACTTTCGTAAGTATATTCTGTATCCAAAGCATCTCGGATTTTCTTTAACGCTTCTTCGGGAAGTGGACGCACAGCAGACAACCTCTTCAAGTCTATCTGTTATTCCTTCATTCAGGGTTATTCTATTTCTTTAATTCGTTCCACTTGTTTATTCAGGAAGTAATCGGCATGAGGAGAATAATCTCCTGTTTCATTCAACATCTTGGCATCTTCCTATTTCTTTTCAGAGGTGATACCGTCTTTCAATAACGTTTCCGTTTCTAGCAAAAAAGAAATATATTTCACATCCGAACTAACTGGACTATACTGTTTTTTAGCGCATTAAAACAGGAATAAATCTTCGCCGTTTTACAGTAAAACAATTGTAAAACAAAAACTGGAAGCTATGAAATTTCTTCGTCCACTCCTCTCCACAAAAGACGTAAATACCTAAAAAACAAAAGGATTAGAAATTTCCATTCTAATCCTTTCTTGCTTTTGGAGGTTCCTGGCGGATTCGAACCGCCGTAAACGGTTTTGCAGACCGGCGCCTAGCCACTCGGCCAAGGAACCCCTGGTGTAACGGAAAGAGATTGTTTCCGTTTTGCGAGTGCAAAGAAAAAGAATAAATTCGGAATACACAAATATTCCGGGCATTTTTTAAGGCAAATTCCCCGCGCATGCGGCATACTCCAGGAAACGAAACCCACGAGGAAAGGTATATCTTTATTTTCGCACGCCCCCGTCCGATACGGAAAAATGCTTGCACCGTGTTCAAAAAAAGGTTTACTTTGTACCCTTGTTATTATAATAATACATCCGTTATGGAATACAAAGAAACCGCCATTCCCGGTGTTTGGATTATCGAACCCCGCGTATTTAACGACGCCCGGGGATATTTTATGGAAACTTTCAAAAAAGAAGAATTCGAGCAACACATCGGGCCCGTCCGATTCGTGCAAGACAACGAATCGTGTTCTACACGCGGCGTATTAAGAGGGCTGCACTTTCAGAAGCCCCCCTATACCCAGGCCAAGCTCGTGCGGGTAATCAAAGGACGCGTACTCGACGTAGCCGTCGACATCCGGAAAAACTCGCCTACCTACGGCCAATACGTAGCCGTAGAGCTCACCGGCGAAAACAAACGGCAATTTTTCATTCCCCGGGGTTTTGCCCACGGATTCCTGGTACTGAGCGACGAAGCCGTTTTTACATATAAAGTAGACAATACGTATGCGCCGCAACACGAAGGCAGCGTGCGTTTCGACGACCCAGCAATCGGCATCGACTGGGGAATGCCTCCGGCCGAGCTTCTTTTGTCGGAAAAAGATAAACAAGCGCCCTTACTCAAAGAAATCGATTTTAACAACTAACACGAAAGAATATGAAAACCTACTTAGTCACCGGCGGAGCCGGTTTCATCGGCTCTAATTTCGTTAAGCGGATGCTTTCCGTTTACCCGGAATGTAAAATCGTTGTGCTCGACGCCCTTACCTACGCCGGGAATTTAGGCACCCTGAAAAACGAGCTGACCGACGAGCGGTGCTCTTTTCAACGCGGCGACATAGGAGACGAATCGTTCGTAAGCGGACTTTTTAAAGAATTCCCCATCGATTACGTCGTGAATTTCGCAGCCGAAAGCCATGTAGACCGCAGTATCGAGAATCCCCAGTTATTTTTACAAACCAATATACTCGGTACGCAGAACCTGCTCGACATAGCGAAAAAAGCCTGGCAAACCGGAACCGACCCGAACGGGTATCCCACTTACCGGGAAGGAGTGAAATTTTTACAGGTATCTACCGATGAAGTGTACGGAAGCCTGGGCGAAACCGGTTACTTTACCGAAACCACGCCGTTAGACCCCCGTTCGCCGTACAGCGCTTCCAAAACTTCGGCCGACCTGTTTGTAAAAGCTTACGGCGAAACATACAAACTGCCCGTAAACATTACCCGTTGCTCCAACAATTACGGTCCGTACCATTTTCCGGAAAAACTGATTCCGCTGATTATAAAGAACATTCTCGAAGGGAAAAAGCTGCCCGTATACGGCAACGGAACGAATATACGCGACTGGCTGTATGTGGAAGACCACTGCAAAGCAATCGATTTGGTTTTGCACAAAGGACGTATCGGAGAAGTTTACAATGTAGGAGGCCATAACGAAAAGCAGAACATCGAGATTGTAAAACTGATTATCCGCACGATTCGCGAGTTAATGACTGAACATCCTGCCTACAAAAATGTTCTCAAAAAGAAGATATACGATCAAGCCGGGTCTTTATCGGTCGACTGGATTAACGAAGACCTGATTACGTATGTAAAAGACCGCCTGGGACACGACCAGCGCTACGCTATCGATCCTTCCAAGATTACGGCCGAATTAGGCTGGACACCGGAAACGCCTTTCGAAAAAGGAATCGTAAAAACAATCCGGTGGTATCTGGAAAATCAGGAATGGGTAGACGAAATCACCGGCGGCGAATACTTGAAATATTACGAACGCATGTATACAAACCGGTAATTAACGGAAACAATATGAGCACAAAAGGAAGCGAATTTATCAGGGTAATCCTTGTTTTTTTATGCCTGGCTATAGCCGGCTCGTGTAAAGACGACTCGAAGCCGGTTAACAAACTGGCCGGCACCTGGACAATAGAAAGTATTTCTACCGATAACCAGGCATTGAATCAACTGCTGGGAACCCTGTTGCCTTCGCTTCCTTTAAACCAGTTACGCCTGAATTTCGGCGAAGACCAAAACCTCCTTATCTCCTACCCCACGCCTGAAGGGGAAAAATCGATTAAAGCCGCTTACGCTTACGACGATACCGAGCTGGCTCTTCGCTTCGACGATATTTTGCCCATTCCGTTCAACGCGTTCGGTATCGCGGAATTAACCGATACGCGGTTAGTGCTTACCCGACCGCTATCCAGAAGCATAGCCGAAACCATCGGGAAGCTGGTGGCAGACCGATTTCCGCCATATGCGCCTTATGTAACAGCCATTTTAGCGCAAATCGACGAAGACGGGTTCAACCTGGAGCTCACACTGGTACGCACAGGCACTTCGCTTCCATAACCGGATAAAAAAGGACAGCCCCTTCTTTTTACCGGAAAAAATCGTTTCTTTGCACCCGGAATCAACACAAGCGACATGATACGACCCGAAGATAAGGAAATATGGTACGTTTTATATACTTCCCCGCGTGCGGAAAAGCAAGTGAAAGAACGCCTCGATAAGCTCGGTATTACCAACTGGTTACCCCTGCACCGGTCACCCCGGGTATGGTCGGACCGGGTAAAAATGGTAGATGTGCCCCTTTTCGCCTCGTATGTTTTCGTAAAATGCAAAGAACACGCCTTGCGGAACCTGTTAACGGTATACGGAGTAGCGCGAATCGTATATTATAACGGGAAGCCGGCCATTATCCGGGAAAAAGAAATCGAAGCCATCCGGAACTTCCTGGAACAGGCATCCGAGCATCCCCTTTGCCCCGGCGACGAAGTAGACATCGTATGCGGCGCTTTCAAGAACATATCCGGTAAAATAAAGAAAATAAAAAAGAGCTACCTGGTGCTTTTCCTCGAGCAATTAGGCGCCACAGTTTGCGTAAAATTGGATTCAGTAGTAAAAAGCGACCCGAAAAAATCATAATTTACCCTTTTCAAACACCTCATAACGAAAGAAATAGATGTAGAAACTATTTTTTAATTATGTTGTAAAACATATTTCGAAAAATAGTAGTATATTTGCATTGTATTTAAGAAGAGGAATGTGTAAACAGTCTTTCAAAAGGTGAAAGGCAAAAAGAAGTGTTAGGTTATGAAAAATGAAAACAAACTGGATTTGATTGCAAAATTGCAGTATCAGATTCAACGGTACCAAGCTACCGGTAATGGAGTTATGTGTCAGTTACTCAATGCAAAGCTCCGTAAAGTAATAAACGGAGAAGAAGAAAAAGAATGCATGGTAACCGAATAACACGATTACTTGCGGGCCATATCGTGGCCCTGA
>JAJBTJ010000136.1:9735-10009 GCA_020860905.1 Parabacteroides sp.
TACAGGAAAAGTCTCTTATATCCCGGTTGACGGGAGATAGGGGACTTTTTTTTATGCTGTCCGAACCTGTTCCTTCGACTTGCCGAACAAGCAGCCTATCAAAAAAAATTAATCCGTCCCATTCTCACGAACAAGACGGATAACCTAATCTAACTTAAATCTAATACCATGGAAAACACTTAATATATTGTAATAACAAAAAGTCGGTCGATAAGTTCATTTCTAAGCCTTTTATCTGTTAAAAACACAATTACCACCCAGGTAATTGTGTTTA
>JAJBTJ010000026.1 GCA_020860905.1 Parabacteroides sp.
ACCTTTTTTGCATAAATCCCTCACGCTCGGCATTATCCAAACAAGTTTGGCTACTACCTCTCTCAATCGGGATTTTCTGTCAAGATAAAAAAGGATGACCACCGGTAGGCGCCGTCGGCAGATGCCATCGCGGCGGGCGAGAAAGAACCCTGCCGTGGCAACGGTCTGAACCAGCTTCTCGGTGAAAAGCCATCCCGCTGTTTTTCCCTAAAAAGAGTTTTTTGTCATATACTTTGATCGGAAGGCAAAAAGGTTACGTATCGGGATTTAACGGTAACTATCCCTTCGGGGTGATAGGAATGTACCCGGCTCGCTTACCCGTGCTATTAAGGCCGATTCTTACGAGGGCTGTCCTACCCCTGGAATGGAGCACTGCCCGGATTGGGCGCCAGCGTTGGTTAAGGAGATCGGTTTTGATTGCATCTTTCGGTACTTGGCGGTTTTGCCAGCTAAAAGACTGCCGGAAAGGACTGGTTTTTCGATTATTTGGCTATCTTTGGCTGGTAAATCGTTTATTAACTTTAACTATGGAAAAGAAAAGTACCGATTCTTTGTGTAATCCCGAGTTTATACAGGAAATCAAACAAATTGTAACCCATGCACGCCAAACAGCGTACGCCGCTATCAACTCGGCGATGGTAGAAGCCTACTGGCAGTTGGGCAAACGCATCGTAGAAGAAGAACAGCACGGAAAAGAGCGCGCCGGCTACGGCAAGCAATTGGTAAAAATGTTGTCGGAAGAGTTGACGGCCGAGTTCGGAAAAGGCTTCTCCGTACCGAGTTTATATAATTACAGGTTGTTTTACCTTACTTTTCCCGGAATATTCTCTACACCGTGGAGAATATTGACATGGTCGCATTACAAACGTTTGCTTACCGTTACAAAAGAAGAAGCCCGTACCTGGTACCTCAAAGAAGCGGCCGAGCAGATGTGGAGCTACCGAACGCTCGACCGGAATATCGGCTCGCAATATTACGAACGGTTGCTGCTCTCGCAACACAAAGAGAACGTAACGGACAGGAAAGCCGCCATTACCGGATTGTTCGAGCCCGATACGGATAAAATGGCTTTTATTAAAAATCCGACCGTTGCGGAGTTTATCGGCTTGGCGCCCAACGGAGATTTTTCGGAGTCGGACCTGGAGTCGGCCATCATCGGGAACTTGCAGCGTTTCTTGCTCGAATTAGGCAAAGGCTTTTCGTTCGTTGCCCGCCAAAAATTAATCCGCACCGAGAAAAGAGATTATTTCATCGACCTCGTTTTTTACAATTACATCCTCAAATCGTTCGTACTGATTGATTTGAAAACCTCCACCATCACCCACCAGGATGTAGGCCAGATGGATATGTACGTGCGGATATACGACGAGCGGGTACGCGGCGAAGGCGACAATCCCACCATCGGTATCGTGCTCTGCTCGGAGACTGACGAAGACCTGGCCCGCTACTCCGTGTTGCACCACAGCGACCGGCTGTTCGCTTCGAAATACATGCTCTATATGCCCACCGAAAGTGAATTGAGGCAGGAGATAGAACGGCAGAAAGCGTTTTTCCGGCTGCAACATAACCACCCGGAACGCCGGGGATAAACCGCCGGCGGAAACCGGACTGTTTACAGGTAACTTTCGGATGCCCGGCAACACGGCTCCGTAGGCACGCGCCCCGGAACCGGCTTGCCGGCGCCCTTTTCTTTTTACGTCGCGGCTTTTGCTATCTTGTAAACTTCTTCCTACATTTGCCTCCCGGAGAAGGAAAAACCAATCCGGGCGGCCACCAGTCAACCGGAATTTTTTTATCCAGAGCATTAAAAATAAACGATATACAAATGAAAAACACGTTCCTATCCTGTGCAGTAGCCGCCCTTTGCCTGTGTGCGGCAGCCTGTTCCGAAAACAAAACCGGCCTGTCCGGCGACCCGTCGGCGGCAATTATCCCTTTACCGCAAGCAATCAAAACGGATAATTCCGCTTTCGAGCTTACGCAGCGCACCGCTATCGGCTGCGACCGGCAAAACGAAGCGCTCGCAGGGATTGCCCGCTACCTGAACGAAAAAATAGCCCCCGCCACCGGCTTTACTTTGCCGGTAAAGGAAAAAGGCGCGATTCGCCTCGAACTTAGCGAAGATGCCTCCCTGGGAACGGAAGGATACCGCCTGAAGGTGAGCCCCTCGGAGGTAGTAATTACGGGCGCCGCCCCGGCCGGGGTATTTTACGGCGTGCAAACCTTCCTGCAACTGCTTCCGCCCGAAATCAAATCTTCCGCCCGGCAGTCCGGCACCCGGTGGATGGCGCCGGCCGTGGATATAACCGATGCGCCCCGGTTTCCGTGGCGGGGCATGATGCTCGACGTAAGCCGGCACTGGTTTACCAAAGACGAGGTAAAGCGGCTTATCGACGAGATGGCCGAATATAAGCTCAACGTGTTTCACTGGCACCTTACCGACGACCAGGGCTGGCGCCTTGAAATACCTTCGCTGCCCCGGCTTACCGAAGTAGGGGCGTGGCGGGCTCCCCGCGTAGGGCAATGGTGGCAGCGTGAGCCGCAGCAGCCCGGCGAAGAAGCTACGTACGGCGGTTTTTATACGGCGGCCGACGTGGAGGAAGTGCTCGATTATGCGGCTGCCCGGTTCGTGCGGGTAATTCCGGAAATCGACGTGCCGGGGCATAGCGTTGCGGCGCTGGTGGCTTATCCGGAGCTGGCCTGTATGAAGGCGCCCCGTGCGGTAGGCGTAGGGAATAAGTTTTACGGGGACGACGAAAATACCCTTTGTGTGGGGAAGGAAAGCACGTTCGAGTTTATGGATAAAGTGCTTAGCCAAGTAGCCGTTTTATTCCCCGACGAGTATGTGCATATCGGTGGCGACGAGTGTTACAAGGGCTTCTGGCATGAATGCCCCCGTTGCCGGGCGCGCATGAAAGCCGAGGGGCTGAAAGACGAAAAGGAATTGCAAAGCTATTTTATCCACCGGATGGAAGCGTTGCTGAAGTCGAAGGGGAAAAAACTCATCGGCTGGGACGAGATACTCGAAGGCGGCCTGGCTCCCGATGCCACCGTGATGAGCTGGCGCGGCATGGAGGGAGGTATCCAGGCGGCACAGGCCGGGCATCACGTGATTATGACGCCGTCGGAGCATTGCTACCTCGACTTGTGGCAGGGCGAGCCTTCGGTAGAGCCGGATACGTATTCGATGTGCCGCTTGTCGGACTCGTACCGTTTTAACCCGGTGCCCGCGGGAGTGCCTGCCGAAATGATTTTAGGCGGCCAGGGAAATATCTGGGCCGAGTCGGTTCCTACCTTCCGGCATGCCGAATATATGGCGTGGCCGCGCGGCTGGGCGCTGGCCGAAGTGTTGTGGAGCGGGCCCGACAAGTGTGAATGGACGGATTTCTATCCGCGGGTAGAACGCCACTTCGTCCGGGCGGATTACGCCGGGGTCAACTATGCGCGGAGCATGTACAACGCCGTGATAACGCCGGAGTGGAAAGCCGACTGCTCGCTGTCTGTAACCCTTGGCTGCGAATTGCCCGGAACGGATATTTACTATACCTTCGACAATACCGACCCCGACCCCTTTACGCCGAAATACGAGTCGCCCCTGCGCGTCCCGAAAAACGCTACGTGGTTGCGGGTGGTAACGTACCGTAACGGCAAGCCGGCCGGCAAAGTGATTACGCTGCGTATCTCCGAGCTCGAGAAACGGGCAGGCGACAAGGTGCGTAAGGTAGGGAACTTATAAAACGGCGCGGCGCTTCCGGTTCGGAGTAGCAGGCTGGGAAATTGCCTGCGGTTTTTACGGGCCGGAAGTGCCGTTTCCCGATGCCCCGGCGTTCCCGGGAATAATTTTTCGCCCAAGCCTGAAAGGTAGCCCGGCGTTACGATAGCGCCTACGGCTCATGTGCTGTTTTGTGAGGATAGTAGGTTGCCTGGCAAGAGCCGGTCGGCGTATCACGAAAGTCCGGGAAAAATTGAATGAATAATCAAACACATGTTATTTTATGAATATAAAACAGTCGATACGGTTCGTTGTTATCATAGCCTTGACGCAAATCGTGAGTTCATGTTTTCTTTTACAGGAAGCAGAAGGAGACATACACCCCGAATATCCGAACATTCTATTGAATAACGATACATTGAATCTGCCGCTGAAACCATTGAAAATAGAAAATGAACATTTTGCGTTCTTGAGAGATGATGGCGGCCTGCTCGAGGAGGTTCCTGCATTCCGAAGGTACAAAATAAACGGGAAATACATTTATTCGGGTGAAGTCGGAAGTTTCAACTTATATTACGACCATACAGGAAAACTCGTTAAGAAAATTAAACGTAGCGCCGATGTAAACGACATAAATCTGTTCGGTCAACTTTTTCGATATGAGGAAGACGATAATAACGGAACATTTTATCTTTTCGATTTTTATACCGAAAAAAAAGTCGGAACCGTACAAACGGTATGCCAGGTCGACCTCAAGGAGGGTAACTATACAGTTTATAGAAAGGACTTGATACACTTGTTGCCCCCCTTCCCGAGCCTATACTTACACTTCCCGAGCCGAAAGAACCAGCGAGAGAAGAGGTAGAAGAGATAGAAGAGGTAGAAGAAATGGAAGAGATAGACGCTGAACAGCAATTGATACGATTGAACGGGGAATTGTACGAGGGGTATTTACAGGAATTAGTGCTTGATAAGGAGGTTTATGTCTACGACGTGGACGGGTCGAATTTTTGCTATATTTTCCCTGATAAAGGGATTGCAGTTCATGTGAAAAGGAGTTATGTCGATAATTATAAATATTCGCATGGTGATATTCGATTCTATATTTTCAGAAACGAGGAAGAACCCGAGTCGGTAAAAACAGATATGGGCTTTGAGCTGATAAAAACGGAAACCGTGGTACATTCTCTTTCCGGCAGTGGAATGGGCCGTGGAAATTTCTTACTTCTCATGCGGGAAATCACAATGAATTACTACGATTTCGTTGCCGAAGGAGATACCTTGCGTTTTAAGAACTTCCAGAAACCTTTGAAGCTGATAGATGTGGCAAAAGCGGGGAATAAATACAGGATTGTTTTAAGTAATGACTTTACAAAGAATTATTTCTTTGAGTATACCCCTAAGGGTGCACGATAAAAACAATCTTCGCTCGCTGCGTGGCGTTTGCCGGCGGTCCTATTCTTATCTTGGGATATTCAGTAAATGTGCTTTCTGCGTATACATGCATATAAAATTAAAGAGTAAACCACACTTAAAGTAGGGTTTGCTCTTACCCCGGATTTAGTCGTCAAACTGTGTTTCCGGGAAAATAGCTGAAGATACAAAAAAAGCCAACTGATTCGCAATGAATCGGTTGGCTTAATTTTGTTATTTAATGAATATCCCTTTTTACGAGCCGGAAGTGCCGTTTCCCGGTGCCCCCGGCGTTCCCGGGAATAATTTTTCGCCCAAGCCTGAAAGGTAGCCCAGCGTTACGATAGCGCCTACGGCTAATACTATACCGAATACGAACAGCAGGCCGGATAATTTTTTCGTTACCTTTACCTGTACGGTCGCGATTTCTTCCGGTTTTTTTGTTTTCAAGGCTTCTGCTTCCTGTATCCTGGCCAGTTCTTCTATGTATGCCTGGTATGCTTCCCCGGCGTCGGTTTCTTTGGCACCGAAATCCTTATCTTGTTCAGTCATCGGCGTAATAGCATCTTGAGTATAATCGTTATGAAAGTCCTCCACCGTAATTACCGGGATGGGCACCGCCTCCAATGCTCCTTTTAGGTGTTGGGCATGGTTATTTCCCATACCGGCCATAACGAACGATGCGTCTTTTTGCGCTTTCAGTATCGATTGATACATGCTGTATTCCCGGTGGGCGTATGCTTTTGCTTTGTGTGCTTTATCTAATGCGGCTTTCTTCCCGGCCGAGAGCTTAGGTATATCCGCCTGGGCGGGTTGTTCGATAGGAGTTGCCGCAGCTGCTTCCAACCCGGCGGGAAGCGGCTGGTCAGGGGTTTCTTTCCATAATTCCGCTTCTTTTTCCGAGCCTTCTTTTAATGCCTGGAGTAAAGGATAATAATGTAGGTCGTCGGAAACCTTCCAATCCATGGTTGTTTTTTTATGAAAATAGGACAAATGTACCCATGCTTCCGGTTCGTAATCCGTTCGGATAGTTTTTTTGTCTAATTGGGTAAACAAGGTATCCAATATACTTTTCGCTGTGGATGTAAGAGCATAATTTTCCGCTTTTGTTTTATACTCCGCATAGACGAATTTACCACCTTCTTTATAATAAGGAACATGGAACGTATCGTGCCGCCCCCTGTCGGCCGGGTGCGCGCTTTGGTAGTTTTTTATCCAGGTAGCGGCGTCTATTTTCTTGTCATCGGGGCCTGTTCCTATGCCTGGGAGCTTATCCTTATTTTTGATACAACTTTTTAGTACGGGTAAAGCAAAATACGCTTTCGATACTGGGTTTTCCATCACATATTCGCGCGATTGCTTGCCGGTGGTATCCTGTAGGGCCGAAGAGGCCGGGTTGGCTTCGAGCTTGCTGGCCGGGTGTGCTGACATCAGCTGATTGGAGCCTCCTTCGCCTAATATCTTCCCCGGCTGGTTGCTTTCCTGCATCAGTTCCCTGTAACCGAATGCGGCGTGGTTTTCGCCCAGAACGAAAAACCGATGTTCGGAAAAGTGCTTTATCCGGTACCATTCACCGTATTTTTTTGCCAGTCCGCAATCGACAGGTTTCCCGGTAATATGATTTTCAAATTCGCCTGTATTGTTATACCAGCGGGCGTATTCGTCGGTGAGCCAGGTGGTTTTGTCGGGCGGCATTTTTACCGGCGCCTGTCCTTGTATAAAAGCTTCTCCATGGAGCGTGGGTATGGCCGGTTGCTTGTCGATAAGTACTTTACGCTGTACGGCTTGCTGGAACCGGGCGATCGGCCGGTTGTCGGCAAAGGGAAACTGCTGGCGGCTGCTTGTAGGCGTGTGTGCCTGTTGCGTCCGGAAGGTACGTGCTTTGGATAGGGACGACAAGGTTTCTTTCATGGCGGTTGCGTTTAAGGTTGGCTAAAGATACTTTATTCCGGCCCGGTAACCAAAAAAAAGGCTTAGAAAAGAGGAGGAGCCGGCCGGAGGTTTCGTGGGGCGGAACGTACGGGCGCAAAAACTGGTAGGCACGGCATAGCGGCATGCTTTTTCCATGGGTTTCAGCAGGATAAAAAAGCCCGGTTCCGGACAACCGGGGCGTTGGCAGCGTGAAGGATAAAACGTTTATTCCGGACACGGGTAAGTGGTTCCGGACAACCGGGTCGTTGGCAAAAGGCCGCCTATAGTGAAGCCGGCGGTTTTTCCGTGACAACCCTACCGGTCTGCCCCCTTTACCGAGAGGTAAATGTTCCGCCCGTACACGAGCACTCCGGTAGATTGCCCGAGGATAAGCACCGGGTCGTGCCGGATAAGGGCGTAGGCGATAATCATAACCGAGCCGCACAGGCTGATAATCCAGAAGTTAAGCGGAAGAACCGATTCGCCCAGCCGGTGCGAATACCACCATTGGTACACGAACCGGAGCGTAAACGTAAACTGCCCCAGCGTACCGAAGGCGATGAGCCACAACGGGATATGTTCCTGCACGAACAGGTGGGGCACCGTTTCGCGCCAGTTAACCGCCCCCCACAGTACGGCCGCCGCCGGCATACAGAGGAAGATAACCTGCAACGCCGGCACCAGTTTTTGCCAGGCGCCTTTTGTTTTCAGGTTCCAGATGTAAATGTAGTACGAAATCAACTGGCCGATGATGATAGCGAAGTCGTTGCGCAGCCACCCGTACAGGCACAACAGGAAAGAAGCCAGCATGCTGAGCTGCCAGAAAATAACCGGCGATAACACCCGTTTAGCCCGTTCCGACGCAATCCACTGCACCAGCAGCCGCGCCGAGAACAGCAGTTGCACCAGGAAACCGACTCCGTATAAGAGCCAGCCGCTCATAAATCGCCGCTTTTTATCTCATAATTGATGTAGCGCTTCTTCATCCAGCGGTAAGCGAAGCAATCCTTGAACGGCCCGGCCAGGCGGTTCCACAAGTGGTATTTCGACTTCCCCGCCACGCGCGGGAAATGGCGTACCGGCAACTGCATCATCCGGCCGTGCTGCAACTGGATAAGCGCCGGCAGGAACCGGTGCATCCCCGTGAAGAACGGGATGCGTTTGGCATATTCCGTCCACATAATCTTGAGCGGGCAGCCGGTGTCCCGGGCGCCGTCGTGCGTCATCATGCGGCGGAACCCGTTGGCGATGCGCGACGAGAGGTTCTTTACCAGGCTATCTTTCCGCCCGGTCCGGATGCCCGTAACCAACTGGTAATCGGGTGCGTACTCCAGCAACAGGTTGAAATCTTGGGGCGAAGTCTGCAAATCGGCGTCGATATACCCCACGTATTTCGAGAAAACCTGGTCGATACCCGCTTTCAAGGCGGCGCTCAAGCCGCCGTTACGGGCCAGCGACAGGTAAAACATGCCGGGTTGCCGGCTGCATATTTCCCGGATACGTTGCTCGCTTCCGTCGGTAGAGCCATCGTCTACAAACAGGATACAACTCTTTACCCGGGCGGTTTGCAGGAAAGAGGCCATCTCTTTTTCCACCCGTTCCAGGTTACCTTCTTCGTTATAAACCGGTACTACGACCGTCAAGGCATATTCGCCGCTTTTATTCATATCCGTTTTGTGATGATGGGGAATCGAAGCCGCCTTTTTGTTCCTTTCCGGAGCGTTAGCGGCAGGGGTTCCGTTTATTTTCGTTTTGTTCGGGGCGGAGAGCGTGCCGCCCGGAGGCAGCGGCGGGTTTCCCTGATTTCGCCGGGGCGCCGTTTATCTTCTCTTTTCCGGAAGAATGGTACCGGCCGGATGCCGGGGCCCTGCTTCTGCCGGAATATTCTCCCTGTCTTCCCGTTTCGAAGGAAAGCCATGCACAGCCCGGGTTCGCTTGGCTGTCGTGTCCGGGGGAGCCGGATTGTTCCGGCCAGGCATTTGCCCGGTTCGCGCTCCACTGCTTTGCCTTCTGCTGTGGCGCCCGGTTCGCTGGGTTGCCGTTCCTCTTCGCCTTCGGGTTGCAAAAGTAAAAAAAAGAGTAAAGATAAATCGCGGTTTTGCCCGTTAATTTATCCTTACCCTTCTTTTAAAGGTATTTTCGTTGACCTGCTTCGCAGAACGAAGCACATGACAAAAAGCACAAAAGAAAGAAAACCCGTTCGATTACAACCTCTTTTCCCTGCTTATTTCCGAAAAACACCGGCCTTTTTGTATGCCGTTACAACCTTTCTCTTCCTACTCATTTCCGAACAACACCGGTTGCCTCATCGTATGGTTTTTGGAAAACGCAAAAATTGCACCCGGAAATACAGCACACAGCGGAAAGCAAAACAGGGGAAATAACAAGAAAGTAAAAGGGGGCAAAAAGAGAGAGAATCCGTTCGTTTACCAGCCTCCACCTACCGAGCCTTGAAAAGCACTGCCCTCATCGTATGGCCCCCCGGGCCTCGGGCGACGAGCGTAAAGCAGACCGGCCGAAAGAGAGCGTTAAAAAAGCCACGCTGTTTGAGCGCAGCGAGTTCGGGGCTTTTAGCGAACGAAGGGCGGGATGTAGCGAGGCGGACGTAGCCCTTGACCTTTTTTGCATCCTTTTTTATGTCAAGATAAAAAAGGATGACCGCCGGTAGGCGCCGTCGGCAGACGCCACGCGGCGAGCGAGAAAGAACCCCGCCGTGGCAACAGTCAACCCGGCCCCGAGAAGGAAAAGCTACCCTTTGCAAAAAACAGTTTTCTAACAAAGAGTTCTTTTAAAAAGAACCGCCCCCTTCGTATGGCCCCATGGGCCTCAGCGAGCGAACGTTAAGAAAATGGTACGGAGCGAACGCCCGGAAGGCCACGCTGTTTGAGCTCCTGTAA
>JAJBTJ010000060.1 GCA_020860905.1 Parabacteroides sp.
TGAAAAATGCAGGACGATTTTTATAATGAGCAAACTCGAAGGCAAAAAACAAAAAGAAATAGCCCGCGAGCTCGCTATTTCCGTTAACACCGTCGAAACCCAGATGGGCATTGCCTATAAAAAGCTCCGGGCCGAGCTGAAAGACTACCTTCCCTTATTCCTGTTTATTCTCTGTTTGTAAAAAATACTCGAAAAAACATTTTCCGTTTAGCGGAATTTTACTCCTTGCGTGTCTATTATGTAACAAACGATAAAAATGGACGAACAACTTATCCGTTATTTCCAGGGCGAGCTCGATACGGCAGAACGATGCCGGCTGCTAAGGCAAGTCGAAGCAAGCGAGGAATTGAAAAAGCGATTCATGGAATACAAAAACATCCGGGCCTTAGTCGCCTTGTCCGGACAACCGGGCGATGCGGCGGCAAACGAACGTGATTATACACGGTTCGCCCGGCTTATCCGCAGGCGAAAAATCCGGAGCGTCGTATGGCATATCGCTGCATATGCCGCTGCCGTAGCCCTGCTGGTAGGATTTACCTACGGAGTTACGCTGCATTATTTCGTATCGAGGCACACCACGCCGGTGGCCGGAAATACCCTGTATGTTCTGGCCGGCCAGCGAATCAGGCTTACCTTATCCGACGGCACCGAGGTATGGCTGAACTCGCAAACCCGATTTACTTACCCGGCCTGGTTTGCCGATAAGGAAAGGCGAGTGAGTGTGGAGGGCGAAGCTTTTTTCGATGTGGCTGAAAATCCGGAACAACCGTTTATCATTTCTTCGTAGGGAGTGGAAATGAAAGTACTGGGCACGAAGTTCAACGTATACAGCTATCCGGGGCAAGAGACCATTCGAACGAGCCTGCTCGAAGGACGGTTGAAAGTATATTTCCCGCGTGCCGAATCCGAAGGCATTACTCTTAAACCCCACGAACAAGTGTCGGTAACGGGAACCCGGATGAAAGTCGGCACTATTCC
Source organism: Parabacteroides sp. (assembly GCA_020860905.1). Lineage (GTDB taxonomy): Bacteria > Bacteroidota > Bacteroidia > Bacteroidales > Tannerellaceae > Parabacteroides_B. The sequence continues at coordinate 979 of JAJBTJ010000060.1, forward strand.
CCATGCGGATTATTTCTTATGGAAAGACGGGATATACAGCTTTGTAAACGAACCGCTTATCGATATACTGAAGAAACTGGAACTCTATTACGACGTAAAGATTATGGTGAAAGACCCATCCATATATACTTGGGAATATACCGGAAAATTCCGCCAACGCGACGGCATCGATCAGATTCTGCACACGATACAGCGAATACACAAGTTTAAAATAGTCAAAGACGAAGAAAACCATATTTTCACATTAAGCAGATAACCTGTATAAACCATTAAAACAGTATGCCTATGAAGAAACACCTTTAAAAGCAAAAACGGCAGATGCTGCAACATCCGCCGTTAGCAATCAAGCAAACACGTCGAGTCAAAAAGATTTTAGTATTTACCTAACTAGAAACAAAGATATGAAAATAAAAACTTTGTTACCACTCTTTATTGTACCTGCGCAACACTTTAAAGAATATTTTAGAATCATGAGAATATCGCTATTTATGCTGTTCGTCTGTATTTTTCAACTGATGGCGACCAATACGGAGGCACAGAATGCCGTTATGGAACTGGAAACAAATACGCTCTCCATCGGGCAGCTCATCCGTCAGATAGAAAAACAAATCGATTATCTGGTCGTATTTCGCAACCGGGAAGTAGATACGGAGCGGACTATCCGGGTGCGTAACAAATCCGGAAAAGTAATATCCTACCTGAAAGAAGCCTTCGACGGTACGGATATCGGTTACGAATTTACCAACAAGTACATTTTGTTATCTAAAAAGAGTCGTCCGGATGCTGCATCTGATAACCGACAGCCGGATAACCGAATTGCGGGTACGGTTAAAGATACGGACGGAGAACCGGTAACCGGTGCGAATGTAACCGTTAAAGGTACCCTGAACGGAACGATTACAGATAGGGATGGCTATTTCAGCCTGGAGCATGTTTCGGGCGACGATATACTGGTTATTTCCTATATCGGTTATACCAAACAGGAAATCCGGATCGGAAAGCAAACCGATATAAAAGTCATTCTCCGGGAAGATACACAAACAATCGACGAAGTCGTCGTAGTAGGTTTCGGCACCCAAAAGAAAGTGAACCTGACCGGCTCGATTGGTACCGTTAAAACAGACGAAGTCCTGAAATCGCGTCCTGTAACGAATGTACAGGAGTTGCTGGCCGGTTCGGTTCCGGGTATGGTCGTATCGAAAGGCAGCGGTGCTGCCGGTTCGGGAGCAACCATCAACATACGCGGTACTTCCACTATCGGCAACAGTTCCGGTGTTTTAGTGCTGATAGACGGGATGCCGGGGAATATTTACACCTTGAATCCAAACGATATAGAAAGCGTATCCGTGTTGAAAGACGCCGCATCCGCCGCTATCTACGGCTCGCGGGCCGCCAACGGCGTTATCCTGATAACAACCAAAACGGCCCGGGCTACGGAACGGCCCACGGTCGAGTTTTCAAGCAATATCGGCATCCAGAACCCGCAGTTTAAACTCGATTTTGTCGGAGCCGAAGATTTCATGCGCTTGTACGACCAAGCCATGGTCAACGACGGAAAAGAAGCGGTTTACGGAGAACAGGGTATCCAGGATTTAAAAGCCGGTAAATACGTGGATAACAAATGGTACAAAGAAATTTATAAGAAAAATACCCTTATCAATAATACCTATCTGGCCTTGTCGGGCAAAGAGCGCTCCATTTCTTACCGTTTCTCCGTTTCAAACGACTACCAGGACGGCAATTTACCGAATAACAACTACAATCGCCTTATCTTCAAACCGGATATGCGTTTCCGGATAATGAAGAACCTGGAAGCCCATGCCAGCTTACAATACACACAAACCAATATCAGGAATCCCGACGGAGGTACTACAGGCTGGCAACAACAGGCCGCCCGGATTTCGCCGGTTACCCCCATCAGAAACTCCGACGGCTCATACGCTGTCGGCGGCGCCATGGGCGGCAACCCGATTGCGGGGGTAAACGAATCCGGCTATTCCAAAGAAAGGCATAAAGAAATGATGGCGATTTTCGATGTTACCTATTCACCGCTGAAAGACTGGAATATAAAAGGAAATGTAGCTACTTACTCCCATAATACGACCACGAAGAATCGTGTAAGTACCTATTACCTGTACGATGAAGAGGGGAATATAGCCAAAACGGAAAACCGGGTTTCTTCCCTGAAAGAAACGAATACGTACAATTTCCGTACGCAGTTGCAGTTTACGACCGACTATTCCTTTAAAATCGCGTCAGCTCACCACTTTAAAGTATTGGCCGGATACTCGCAGGAATATTATAAATCCGACGGCTTTTGGGCTTCCCGCGACAACATGCCGTTCGACAATGTAGACGTATTGAATACCGGTAGCAGCAACAAACAGAATGGCAGCGCGGATAACGACGGAAACGAATATGCCAACGACGTGGCGGTTCAATCCTGGTTCGGCCGTTTAAATTACGATTACCAGGGAAAGTATTTATTCGAAGCCAGTATACGGGCCGACGGCTCTTCCCGTTTTGCCGAAAACCATCGCTGGGGCGTATTCCCGTCTTTCTCGGCCGGTTGGAACCTGCACCGCGAATCGTTTATGGAAACGGCTACCGATTGGCTGTCCGAGCTGAAAATAAGAGCCTCGTGGGGCGTTTTGGGAGATGCGGAAAAAGTGGGCTACTATCCTACGGCACAGGTATTATCTTATAACCCGAAGATGTATGCCTTTAATGACAAGCTGGTAGGCGGCGCATACAATAATGTGGCCGTGAACCGGAACATCACCTGGGAAGAATCCGAATACACCAATTTCGGCTTGGACTTCGGATTATTCGACCAACGAATCAAATTGTCTGCCGATTACTTTATAAACCTGAGAAACAATATCCTGTACAGGCCGCCCGTTCCGAGCGAATTCGGCTTAAATGCGCCTTACTCGAACTTGCTGAAAATGAAAAATCAGGGTATGGATATGATGGTCGGTTACCAGGATAGCCATGGCGATTTCCGCTGGGGCGTCGATGTCAACCTCAGTTATTCCAAAAACAAGGTGCTGGAAATGGGCGATTCCGAAAGATGGATCGAGGATAACAACAAGGTAACTTACCTGAACGACCGTTACCAGCTACCGTTCGGTTACGAAGCAATCGGCTTGTTCCAGAGTGAAGAAGAAATCGCCGCATCTCCCGACCAGGGAAACGTGTTGCCCGGCAATATCAAATTTAAAGATCAGGATGGAAATAACATCATCGACGGCAACGACCGGGTGGTGCTGAACCGGAAAATCCCGCTTAATTTCGGTGTAAACCTCTCTTTCGGATACAAAGATTTCGATTTCTCCCTGAATATGTACGGGAAGTTGAATACGAAGAAGTATTTGCAGGGCTACGAAGGATGGGCTTTCTATCTGACTGACAACGCACGCCCCATGCACCTGGATGCCTGGAGCGTAAATAATCCCGACGCCTCTTATCCGCGGCTGACATTGACAAACACCTCCAACGACTACGATTCGCGATACAACAGTTTCTGGTTACGTACGGCCGATTACCTGAAAATCCAGAATGTACAAATCGGTTATACGCTCCCAAAAAGCGTGTTGGAACGCATCCGTGTAGACTATTTCCGGGTGTATCTGTCCGGCCAGAATTTAGCTACGGTTACAGGGTACGACGGTTTCGATCCGGAGGGAGGCTGGTATCCGTTGGCAAGAACATTCTCATTCGGTTTTAATCTTCAATTTTAATAAGTTATGAAACAGTATATAGTATGGATGTTAGCATCCGCCCTTATCTTCGGCGGTTGTTCGGACTTTTTAGATCGCGACCCGCTCTCCCAGGCTTCGGAAAATACCTTCTGGCAAACCGAGGCCGACGCATTGGCAGGCGTAAACGCACTTTACCCTTTGTTACCCGACTCCCGTGATTTCTGGCGCGATTGCCAAAGCGATAACTCGTTAATGACCAACGCCTGGGGCGAAAGCGGCCTGGGATATATCTGCCAGGGCGCCCACAATGCGGCCACCGGTTACCTGGCCGAAGAGTGGAAATACGACCATATCCGCCGCATCCTTTATTTCCTGGAGCGCCTGGAAGGCATGCACATCGATGCTGCCAAAAAGAAACGCTTCGAAGGGGAAGCGCGGTTTATCCTGGCACTCCGTTATTACCGTATGACGCGCCACTTCGGCGATATTCCGCTCATCAAAGAAAAACCGGTCGACCTGGACGAGGCCGCCTTGCCCCGTTCGCCCAAACAGGAGGTGTTGGATTATGCCGTCGAGAATATAAACAAAGCAATCGAATACCTGCCGGATTCGTACGCGGGCGACGATATCGGACGTATCACCAAAGGAGCGGCTTTGACGCTAAAAGCCGATATGTACCTGGATATGGCCAGTTATGCCCAATTCCACCGGGGGCAGGAAGCGACAGACCTCTGGAAAGAAGCCGCCGGCGCGGCTAAATCGGTAATCGATTTGAATTTGTACGATTTGGAGAACGATTTTGCCTCACTCTTTAAATCTCCGGCAAACAATAACAACAAGGAGGTAATATTGGCTTACCAGTATAAGGAAGACGAAATCACCCACATGTTGCCCATTTTGGCATCTCCGGCCGGAACCGGTATTACCGGGCAAGGATGGGCCAGTTTCTGTCCGACCCGCCAGTTAATCGATTCGTACGAGATGACCGATGGTAAAACGATTTACGAATCGGATTTGTACGACAAGAATAATCCGTGGGAAAACCGCGATGCCCGGTTGAAGAAAACCTTCTTCCTGCCCGGTTACGCATGTTTGCGTCCGGATGGCTCGTACGAACCGTATATGCCGCATCCGGCCTACAATAAAAATGAACGAATCAACCATGAAGGAGGGGGAATCACCGGGTATATGTATTTGAAATACAACGACCAGGAATTGGTAAAACCGGATGCTTCCTGGGCAAACTTCAGCCTGTACCGGTATGCGGAGGTTCTTTTGATTTATGCCGAAGCGCTGAATGAATACGAGCCGGGAAACACGCAAATAGCCTGGGCGGTTAACCGGGTACGCAAACGGGCGGGATTGCCCGGCGTAGACCGGCTGGTCGGAAACCAGGAAGCGATGAGAGAAAAAATCCGGGAAGAAAGACGGCACGAGTTCGTAGCCGAACATAAGCGCTATTTCGACATCCTGCGTTGGAAAACGGCGGAAAAAGTATTGAACGAGCCGGGATACGGTATCAACAAGGATGAGAATGCCCCTATCGGCGACTACACGCAGGAACAGTTCTTAGGACAAAACCGTTCGTTCGATGCCAACAAACATTATTTGTGGCCGATTCCCCAGTCGGCGAGAGATAAAAATCCGAATCTGACACAAAATCCGAACTGGTAATCCGATTTTAAAACCGGAAGGCCGGTTATGCCGTAACCGGCCTTTCAATTAATACTATACATCATTTTACGCATGAATAAATTCAGATTAATCGTAGCCGGAACATTCCTTTCGGGTATCCTGGCGGCTCAGGAATGGAAGCCGCAGGAATGGCCGGTACTGAAAACATACGACCGCGAACATCTTTACCGCATCGCCCTTCCGTTAGGCGGCATCGGTACCGGAACGGTATCGCTGGGTGGCCGCGGAGAACTCCGCGACTGGGAAATCATGAATGTGCCGGCCAAACAATACAGCACGGTAACGACCGGAAATAACGCCCCGTTCTTCGCCATCTACGCCCGGCCGCAAAACCGGGAAGCCACCACCACACTCCTGGCGGGCCCTTTGTATCCCCACGAATATCTTCATTACGAAGGTCGCCCGGTCAACCACCACGGGCTGCCCCGTTTTGCCGAGGCTTCGTTCGATGCCGCCTATCCTTTCGGACAAGTGCGCCTGTCCGACGAAGACCTGCCCGTGAAAGTCCGGGTAAAGGGCTTCAATCCGCTGGTACCCGGTGATGCGGACGCCAGCGGGCTTCCCGTCGCCGTGTTGGCATACGAAGTAACCAATACCACCGGCCAGCCGGTGGAAGTGGCGGTATGCGGCTCCATGCGCAACTTTATCGGTAAAGACGGAAGCAAATTCCGTACCGATTGGAAAGGCGATTACATTCCTACCGGTGTAAAGAACAACCGGAACAAATACCTCGAAAGTAACGGGATAAAAGGAATTTACCTGTATTCGGACGGGGTAGACAGGAACGACCCCGCCTGGGGAACCGTCGCCCTTACTACACAAGCGGCCGGGGGCGTTACTTACCGTACTTCTTCGAAGGCCGATAACTGGAACAACGGTATCCTGAACTTCTGGGACGACTTCAGCGCCGACGGTATGCTCACCGGGCGAAGCGAACAGGAAGACGAAGACCCGATGGCTTCCCTCGCCGTGAAAAAAACAGTGGAACCGCACCATACGGAAACCTTTACCTTTTACCTTACCTGGCATTTCCCCAACCGGAAAGCCTGGTCGGATACGGTGGTGGGGAATTATTATATCCGGCGTTATACCGACGCCTGGCAAGCGGCCGAAACGATTATTCCGCAAATCGCCGGGCTGGAAGAAAAAACGCTGTCGTTTGTGCAGGCGTTCCTCGGGTCGTCGTATCCCGATGCAATAAAAGAAGCGGCTCTGTTCAACCTGGCTACCTTGCGCTCGCAAACCGTATTCCGCCTGCCCGATGGCCATCTGATGGGCTGGGAAGGGGTGATGGACCGCTTCGGTTCGTGTGCCGGCTCCTGTACGCATGTATGGAACTACGAAACCGCTACCCCCTATCTGTTCGGCGAACTGGCCGGAACCATGCGCGACGTAGAGTTCAATTACGCTACCAAAGAAAACGGGCTGATGAATTTCCGCGCCTCTTTGCCGCTTTCCGAAGCGAATAAAGGCAACAGCGCCGCTGCCGACGGCCAGATGGGGTGCGTTATGAAGATGTACCGCGAATGGCAATTCTCCGGCGACAACGAGTTCCTGAAAAACAACTGGGAACCGGTTAAAAAGGTGCTTTCCTATGCCTGGACGGAAAAAGGCTGGGACGGTAACTGCGACGGTGTGATGGAAGGTTCCCAGCATAATACGATGGACGTAAACTATTTCGGGCCTAACCCGCAGATGGGTTTCTGGTACATGGGCGCTTTGAAAGCGGCCGAAAAGATGGCTGTAGCCATGCAAGATAACGATTTTGCTAAAAAATGCCGTACATTGTTTGAAAAAGGCAGCAACTGGATGGACGAAAACCTGTTCAACGGTGAATACTACGAACACAAAATTACCGATCCGGAAACGTTCGGGTATCTCGATATGCAGGCTCCGGACGTGAAAATACCTCCTTTCCAGCTCGGTCGGGGTTGCCTGGTCGACCAGTTGGCCGGGCAATACATGGCGCACTTGTGCGGACTGGGTTACCTGGCGGATAAAGAACATATCCGTACTACCCTCGGCAGTATTATGAAGTATAATTACGTGCCCGATTTCCGCCGTCACTTTAATAATATGCGCTCGTATGCGATGGCCGGCGAAGCCGGCCTGTTGATGGCCTCCTGGCCGAAAGGGCGCCTGGAAGTGCCTTTTCCGTATTTCGCGGAAGTGATGACGGGTTTCGAGTATTGCGCCGCTACCGGGATGTTGTACGAGGGTATGGAAGAAGAGGCGCTGACGTGCATCCGGGCTATCCGTAACCGCCACGACGGAGCCAAGCGGAATCCTTTCAGCGAGCCGGAGTGCGGGCACCACTATGCGCGCTCGATGGCGAGTTGGTCTACCGTAATCGCCTGGAGCGGTTTCCGTTATTCGGGTGTCGCCCGGCGGATGGAGATTACGGCACGTCCCGGCACCTACTTCTGGAGCAACGGCTATGCCTGGGGCACGATGCGGGTTACGGAAGAAGAGGCGGTGGTCGAAGTGCTGCACGGCTCTCTCCGGGTCGAGTGGCTCGCAGTAGGCGGCAAGCGGGAAATCCGGTTCGAACCGGCGGTGTTGGAAGCAGGAGATAAACGAACTGTCCGTTTAGTAAGATGAAGCGTAACTGGTTTATAGCAGCCTGTTTATCGGCCGGTTTATTCTTGCCGGCTTGTGCTCCCGAAAAATCCGGAACGGATATTCCGTTCCGGGAGCCGGCCGCCTGGCAGGAGGTGTTACGGGAAAAACTTCCGTTATTGGGGCACCGCAACTGGATTGTCGTTACCGATATGGCTTATCCGTTGCAGTCGCGGCCGGGCATTACCACGCTCTATGCCGCCGCGCCGTATCCGGAAGTATTGAAGGTAGTGAAAAAGCGGCTGGAAAAGGCGCCGCACGTATCGGCCGTCGTGTATCAAGACAGGGAGTTGTCTTTTCTGCAAGAGGAAGATTGCCCGGGCATTACCCGGCTGAAAGAAGAAATGCGTGCAATTCTGCCGCCGGGCGGCATCGAGCGCGTTGCGCACGACCGGCTGATTGCCCGGTTGGATAGCGTGAGTAACCGGTTCGAGGTGGTAATTATCAAAACGAACCTGGCGATGCCCTATACTTCTACTTTCTTCGAGCTCGATTGCCGCTATTGGAATGGCGGGAAGCAAGCGGCGCTCGATGCCCGGATAAGAAAGGCCGTACCGGAGTGAATACCGGCGTGACTGTCCCCCCCTTCTTTTAAGCGGCTTCCGGATGGAGCATCCGAAAATACCGGAATTGTTCGTATGCCGTTATGCCGGACGCAGGCGAAGTATGCCTTCGTTGAGGGAAAAGGGGGGGATTCACGTGTACGGATTTATCTTTTTTTATCCATCGATTTCTCCAGCAACTCCACCCGTTTTTCCAGCGAGTCGATTTTTTCCTGCGAGCTTTTCAGGAGCCGTTCGTAGAGGGCGGCTTTTTCATCGCTTAGCCGGATGATTTTTTCTATCGGATTAAATGTATTTCCGCTAATATCGCGATTCCCTATATTGGCGATATTGTCTTTTCCGTCGATTGTATTGTTATCTATGTTA
>JAJBTJ010000141.1 GCA_020860905.1 Parabacteroides sp.
TCCTGAAAGGAGCGAGTTCGGGGCCTTCAGTGAGCGGAGTGCCATTTTTAGCGAGCGAGGTGTCAGCCCTTGACCTTTTTTGCATCCTTTTTTATGTCAAGATAAAAAAGGATGACCGCCGGTAGGCGCCGTCGGCAGACGCCACGCGGCGAGCGAAGACTGTTTTTTTCTGAAAAAGAAAAAATAGGCTGCACTTCAGCAGCATAAAACCCGCAATCACAAAATCGAATTAACTTTCAACTATATTAGATACGTATATGAAATACACATGGCCTTTTCTTTTGCTATTCTTTGTGTGTGCGGCGACAGCCAATGTGCCGGTCGACCGTAAAATCCGGCTTACGGATAATTGGGAATTTCTGAAACAAGATGTAGGAAACATCTGGGAAACCGTGCGTCCGGCAGGAGCCGGGAGTCCCGAGAGCGTACCCCTGTGGACGCCCGTAACATTGCCCCATTGCTTTAACGCCGAAGACGCCGTCGATCCGGATGTCAATTATTACCAAGGCCCCGGGTGGTACCGTACTTTCCTGGAACTGGATAACCCGTATCCGAACGGACGGGTGCTGCTCGAGTTCGAAGGAGCCGGACAGAAAACCGAAGTCTACGTGTATACCACTTGTGTAGGGAAACATGTAGGCGGGTACGACGGTTGGAGCGTAGATATTACAGATGCCGTAGCGGCCTACCGGCAAGATGAGAACGCCGTGAAACGCTTCAAAGGCAAGGTACCCGTAAGCGTGCGTTGCGACAATAGCCGCGATGCGGAAATGATTCCGTCCGATTTGTCCGACTTCAATTTGTACGGCGGTTTGTACCGGTACGTCAATCTGGTATATGTACCCGAAGTGTCGCTGGCCGGTATCCGCATCGAACCCGGATTGCAGGAAAATGTGAAAACAGGCATGCTCCGGATAAGCGCCTCGTTCCGGAATCCGTCGGATATAAAGATGGCGGATGTAACGGTAACCGTGTACGACAGCAGCCGGAACCCGGTGTTGACTCGTACGGCCGGCAATCTGTTGCCGCTGGGCGAACAGCTATTGATGGAAGCCACGATAAAGAACCCCCGCGTTTGGGATGTCGAAACGCCGGAATTGTATACCTGCGAAATATCGGTCAGTGCGAACGGCCAAACGGTGACGGCCTCCGAACGGTTCGGTTTCCGCCGGTTCGAGTTTAAAGAAAAAGGGCCTTTCCTGCTCAACGGAAAACGCTTGTTATTAAGAGGCACCCACCGCCATGAAGACCATGCCGGGGTAGGAGCGGCCATGACGGAAGAGATGATGCGCACGGAAATGGAGCTGATGAAGGAAATGGGGGTGAACTTTATCCGGTTGGGACATTACCAGCAGTCGGACATTATCCTGGATTTGTGCGACGAGTTGGGCATCTTGGTATGGGAAGAAGTGCCTTGGTGCCGCGGAGGCCTGGGCGGCGAAACGTACCAGGCGCAGGCGCGGCGTATGCTCACGAATATGATTACGCAGCATTATAATCATCCCTCGGTGATTATCTGGGGATTGGGTAACGAAAACGATTGGCCGAACGATTTTCCCACATTCCGCAAAGAGGCTATCCGGGCGTTTATGAAAGCGCAGCACGACTTGGCGCACCGGTTAGACCCGGGCCGGAAAACGGCAATCAGGCGATGTGAGTTTTGCAGCGATATCGTCGATGTTTACTCGCCTTCCATCTGGGCCGGCTGGTACCGGGGCGTATTTACCGATTACAAAGACGTATCGTATGCCGAAATGCAGAAAGTAAAGCATTTCCTGCATGTGGAATGGGGAGGCGACAGCCATGCGCGGCGTCACTCGGAAAACGCGTTTTACAACCTGAAGGGGCTTGAAGCAGGCCAGGGAGCCGACGAGCGCGAAGGCGACGCTTCTTTCTACGGAGGCAAGCCGCGTGCTTCGAAAGACGGCGACTGGTCGGAAAGCTACATAGTACGTTTAATCGACTGGCATTTGAAGGAACAGGAAACGATGCCGTGGCTTACCGGTGCGGCGTATTGGCCGTTCAAGGATTTTTCCACGCCTGTGCGGCCGGAAAACCCGGTTCCGTACGTCAACCAGAAAGGAGTGGTGGAACGCGATTTTACGAAAAAAGAAAGTTATTACGTTTTTCAGTCGTACTGGACGGAGAAGCCGATGGCGCATATTTACGGGCATAGCTGGCCGGTGCGCTGGGGTAACCCGGGCGACCGGAAAGAGGTGCTCGTGTACTCGAATTGCAACGAAGCCGAACTGTTCGTAAACGGCGAATCCCAGGGTATGCGCAAGCGTAACAGCCAGGATTATCCGGCGGCCGGATTGCGGTGGAATTGCCCGTTGAAGGAAGGGATGAACGAGTTAAAGGTGGTAGCCGTTAAGGGAAGCGGTCGTAACCGTGTAACGGTAACCGACTCGCTCCGGCAGGAGTATTGCACGGCTCGTTGGGGAAAGGAGGCGGCCTTGCAACTGCATGTCGTTTCGCAGGATGAAGAAGGCGCCTGGGTAGAAGCAGTGTTGACGGATGTCGCCGGCGTGCGTTGCCTCGACTCGAAGAAATGGGTCGAGTTCGGCCTTACAGGCGACGGGCGGTTGGTTCAGAATCGGGGTACTTCAACCGGAAGCCGGAAGGTACAGGCGTATAACGGATGTGCTCGTATCCGGGTGTTGACGCAAGGAGGGGCGAGCCTCGTTTCGGTACGCTCCGAAGGAATCCCCACCGTTTTTCTGCCGGTAGGAACCGCGCCGGTTGTGGAGCGGAGTGCGTCCGAAGGAAAAAAGTGAGGGCCGCCGCCGGCAAAACCGATTATAAAGCGTAATTTTGTATGCTGTAAACAAACATAAATTTTCGAATCAAGATGGTGAAAATAGGAACTCCTTTTTCGCCGGCCGCTACGAAGGTAGTGCTTTGCGGGTCGGGCGAATTGGGAAAAGAGCTGGCAATCGAATTGCAGCGGTACGGAGTCGAAGTAATCGCTTTGGATAAATATGCAAATGCGCCGGCCATGCAGGTAGCGCATCGCTCGTATGTGGTTTCCATGCTCGACGGGGCGCGCCTGCGCGAGATTATCGAGCTCGAGAAGCCCCACTACATCGTACCCGAAGTGGAAGCGATTGCCACCGGTACGTTGATGGAGCTCGAAAAGGAAGGGTACACGGTTATTCCTACCGCTAAAGCTACCTATCTTACGATGAACCGCGAAGGTATCCGCCGGCTGGCTGCCGAGGAATTGGGTATCCCTACTTCGCCTTACCGGTTTGCCGCTACGTTCGAAGAGTTCGGGGAGGCGGTGAAAGCTATCGGCATGCCTTGCGTGGTGAAGCCTATCATGAGTTCGTCGGGACACGGGCAAAGCGTGATACGCCGGGAAGCGGATGTAACGGCTGCCTGGGAATATGCACAGGAGGGCGGCCGCGCCGGTGCCGGCAAGGTCATCGTAGAAGGGTTTGTCGATTTCGATTATGAGATTACGCAACTCACGGTACGCCATGCGGGCGGTACTTCGTTCTGCGAACCTATCGGGCACGTGCAGGTAAACGGCGATTACCGCGAATCGTGGCAGCCGCAGGCAATGGCGCCGGCAGCCCGGGAGAAGGCGCGTGAGATAGCCCGGAAAGTTACCGACGCGCTGGGCGGACGGGGAATTTTCGGCGTGGAATTGTTTGTGAAGGGGGATGAAGTAATTTTCAGCGAGGTGTCGCCCCGCCCGCACGATACGGGCATGGTTACGATGATTTCGCAGGACCTTTCGCAATTTGCATTGCATGCGCGGGCCATACTCGGTTTACCGGTTCCGGAAATCGTATTCCACGGTCCGTCGGCTTCGCGTGCCGTAGTGGTGGAGGGCGACTCCGACCGCCTGGCATTCGGAAACCTGGAAAAGGTGCTGGCGCAACCCGATACTCAACTGCGTATTTTCGGTAAACCGGAAGTGCACGGACATCGCCGCATGGCTGTATTGCTTGCCCGGGGCACTTCTGTGGAAGAGGCGCGGAGTAAAACCGGCCGCGCTCTCGATGCGCTGGAAATTATGTTGTAACCCAGATATGGGAGGCTGATGATGTAAAGGACACAGGATGCGGAGTTTGCATTGATGAGGATGGGGGGGAGCCTGTTTTCTCTTTTCCCGAGACAAACAGTTCTCGCTCGCTGCGAGGGTGTCTGCCGACGGCGCCTACCGGCGGTCTTTACTTCTTTCTGCTGAAAGAAATAAAGGAAAAGAAAGGGCGCTTTTTGCAAAGGGTGACTTTCCCTGTCTGGGGTGGCTTAGGCCGTTACCACGGCGGGTTTTCATTTCTTTTCTCTTGAAAGAAAAGAAACGAAACAAAGAAAATCCCGAATAAGAGAGGCCATAGCCAGGCTCGCTTGGATAATGCCGGGTGCAAGGGATTTATGCATAATTCAAGGGCTAACGCTCACTCGCTAAAAATGGCACTCCGCTCACTGAAGGCCCCGAACTCGCTTACTTGCGTAAACTCAAACAGCGTGGCTTTCCGGGCGTTCGCTCCGTACCATTTTCTTAACGCTCGTTCACTGAGACCCCTGGGTTCCATATGAAGAGGGCGGTGCTTTTCGGGGCTGGATAGGGAAAAGGCGGTTGTAAGCGAATGGAGTCTTTTTCTTTTGTGCGGCTGTTATTCTGTCTAAGATTAATTTTTGGCATGTGCTTTGACCTTGAAACAAAGAAAATTCCGGGTAAGAGAGGCCGTAGCCAGGCTCGCTCGGATAATGCCGAGCGCAAGGGATTTATGCATAATTCAAGGACTTATGCTCGCTCGCTAAAAATGGCATTCTGTTCTCTGAAAGCCCCGGAGCTGTTCTTTACAGGAGCTCGAACAGCGTGGTTTTTCACGTTCTCTTTCGGCCGGTCAGCTTTGCGCTCATCGTCCGAGGCCTGGGGGCTTTATGAAGAGGACGGTGTTTTTCGGGGCCGGGTAGGGAAAAAGGAGGTTGTAAGCAAACGGATTCTCTTTTTTTTGTTCCCCGGTCTGAAATTAATTTTTGTTATGTACTTTGGTTTTTCTATAGAAAAGAACCCCGTGGTGATAACGGCCGTTCCCGGCTTTCGAAAGAGAGCCGACCTGAGCCGGAAAGCCTTTTCTTTTGTTTCTTCCAGCGGAAAGAAACGGTGCCTTTGCGGCAAGTAAATTTAAACTCCGACATCATGAAACGAATAACAACAAAACTCCTTTTACTCCTGGCCGGAATCCATATAACCGTTTCCGCCAGTTCCCAGTTCGCCGCCTGGTTCCAGCCCAAAACCATGCGAATCGACTATTTCCGGTGCGGCGATGCCGGCCACGAAGAAATCTACCTCGACGAAATCCGGGAAGAACCTTATTGGGGCGGTTCACGTACCCGGTTAATCGACGATACCGGATACGGCAACTACTCGATTAAAGTATACGATGCCGCTACCGGTACCCTGATTTATTCCAGCGGGTACAATACCCTCTTCGGCGAGTGGCAATCGACCGAAGAAGCGGGCCGTACCCGGAAATGCTATACCGAGTCGGTGGTTTTTCCCTATCCGCGCCACGACGTGAACGTGGTATGGGAGAGCCGCAACCGGAAAGGGAAATGGGAAAAACGGTTCGAATATACGGTAAATGCAGATAGCTACCTCATTAAAAAAGAAACCGTAACGTACCCCACGTTCGACGTTGTTTATTCCGGCAGTCCGGCCCGGAAAGTCGACCTCGTGCTCTTGCCCGAAGGATACGATGCCAGCCAGTACGAGCAGTTCCTCGACGATTGCCGGAAGTTCGCCGATGCCCTTTTTTCTTTTTCTCCTTATAAAGAAAACAAGCACCTGTTCAACGTGCGCGGCGTTTGGGCGCCTTCGGCCGATGCCGGGGTGGATATTCCCGGCGACGGTACGTGGAAACATACCGCCCTCAATTCCAATTTTTATACGTTCGATTCCGAGCGCTACCTGATGACTGCCGATTACAAAACCGTGCGCACCCTGGCTTCGGCCGTTCCCTACGACCTGATTTACATTATCGCCAATACCGGCAAGTACGGAGGCGGAGCCATTTACAACTACTACGGCATCAGTTCTACCGGACAGGAAGATTCGTACGAAAAGGTATATGTACACGAGTTCGGGCACCTGTTGCTCGGGCTGGCCGACGAATACGAAGGCGATACTTCGTATAACGATTTGTATCCGAAAGAGGTAGAGCCGTGGGAACCGAATATCACCAACCTGGTCGATTTCGGGAAGAAGTGGAAAAACCGGCTTCCGGCCGGCGTGCCCGTGCCTACTCCTGCCGACGGTACCTATGCCGACAGCCTCGGTGTTTTCGAAGGCGGCGGCTATTGCACCCGCGGCATGTATCGCCCGGCGCGCACATGCCTGATGCGTACTTTTTACCAAACCGATACGTTTTGCCCGGTGTGCAAGGAGGCCATCGAAAAACAAATAAAACGTTATGCCGAGTAAGATTACACCCCTGAGAGCCTGGCTCGAGGCTGCGCGTCCCAAAACGCTCCCCGCTTCCTTCAGTCCTGTTTTGTTAGGTACTGCCCTGGCTGTCCACAACGGCGTTTTCCGCCCGGTGGCGGCCCTGCTTTGCCTGATGGTAGGGCTGTCCGCCCAAATCGCATCGAATTTTGCCAACGATTATTTCGATTATAAAAAGGGGGCCGACCGGGCCGACCGGTTAGGGCCTGCCCGCGCTGTGGCATCCGGCTGGATTACGCCGCAGGCTATGCTGCTGGCCACTGTTAAAATGCTGGCGGTTACCTGCTTGTGCGGCTTGTGCCTGCTCTTCTTTGCCGGCTGGGAAATTATCGGTGTAGGGGTAGCCGTCGTTCTTTTTGCGCTTGCTTATTCGGCCGGCCCTTTTCCGTTGGCGTATAACGGCTGGGGCGATGTATGCGTGTTGCTTTTCTATGGCGTGGTGCCGGTTTGTTTTACTTATTACGTGCAAGCCGGAGCCTTTACGCCGCAGGTGTTTTGGCTGTCGCTGGCGCTCGGCTTTCTTTCTATCGACATTCTGGTGGTTAACAACTATCGCGATTACGAGCAAGACAAGGCTTCCGGTAAGCGTACCACCGTGGTGATTTTTGGTAAAAAGTTCGCTACGGGGTTTTATCTGTTCAACGGAATGGCGGCGCTGGCCTGTGCACTTCCGCTTTGGGTGCGGTATCCTTCCTGGTCGCCCTTCTTATTCGTCTTTGCCGGCCTGTTTCTGGTGAGTTGGCGCGAGTTGAAAAATAAGGCAGGCAAGGATTTGAACCGGGTGCTCGCCCATACGGCGCGTAACGTATTCCTGTACGCGTTGTTTCTTTCAGGCTTGTTGATATTCAACTGATGTAAAAATGGATTTTTCTTTTTATTTTCCGACCCGGTAAAGCCGTTTGAGTTTTTTTGAGTAAGTTTGTCCGGAAATAAGACTGGGTAAAATCACGAATTTCGGTACGATGGAAAAATATGCGCATTTAACGAGGGATGAATTGATACGGAAGCTGGAAGAGAAAGAATCCGGCAGGACGGGCGGCGAAGAAGCCGGCGGTCTTTCCGTATGGAAGAATACCGAAAGTATCCGGAAAGTAACGAGCGATGTGCTGAATGTGCTCCTTAATACGAACCTTTCGGAGGCCATCGACAAGGCGCTGGTCGAAATACTGAATTTTTTCGAGGTAGACCGGGCTTATATCCTGGTTTACGATTGGACGAAAGGCATGTCGCTTGCGTACGAGGTAACGCGCGACCGGCTGTTTACGCTGAAAGACGAGTTGCAATGTGCCGCCCTGGACGATTTTCCCTGGTGGTTCGACCAGGTGCGGCAAGGAAAAGACATCGTTATTTCCGATATGGCGCTTTTGCCTCCCGAAGCCGCTACCGGAAAAGAAATCCTGATTATGCAGCAAATCGTGTCGCTTATCAGCATTCCGTTATTTTCGGGGGGCGAGGTATTTGCTTCGCTCGGCCTCGATGCTGTGCGGCAGCAGCGTACCTGGAGCCGGCTCGAACGGGAAAACCTGCGCTTGCTGGGCGATATCGTTTCGATTGCTATGGAGCGCCGGCAGGTAATCGAAGAATTGCAGCATTCCAGGGAACAGCTACAGCGGAGCGAAGATAAATACCGGCAGAAAGCGGAGCAAGCCCAGGAATTGCTGACCAAGTTCCGGTTTGTTGCCGGCACGTCCGATTCGTTGTTATGGGAATATGACGTAAAAACCGACCGGCTCGAGGTGCAAATGGAGCTTTTCGACGGCTCTCCGGCCGACGACGGCCGCCTTTTTTCCCTGAAACTGCATCCGTTCCTGAATAAGCAGGATTTTTACAACGTGATTCATCCTGCCGACCGCGAGTATGTGTTTACTAATCATTTCGAGCGTTTATTGAAGGGGGAGTTAGACCACTATACCTTGTCGTACCGGCGTTTGTCTACCAACGGGTATATCTGGGTGTATGCCAGTGTGCGCACTTACAAGTGGGATGCGGAAGGAAAGCCGGCGAAAGTGATTTATTACCTTACCAACATCGACGACTTAGTGAAGCAGCGCGAAAAAATCGATTCGCTCAATGCCTTGATGTCGATTCTGCTCGAGAACGTACCGGTGGTGATTACGATAAAGGATGTGGACGACGATTTCCGGTATTTGTATTTTAATGCGGCGGCCGAACAGTATAACGGTATCAAGTCGGCCGAGGCGATAGGCCGTACCGACCGCGAGATTTACGCGGATGCCCGGCGGGTGGAACGTATCCGGGCGTTCGACCGGCTGGCGATAGAGAAAGGGTTGTATTCCGGCTATGCGCTTCACGATACCACGGTTACCGGCGAAGAACGCATCGTTAACTCGATACGTGTGTTTATCGACGGGTTTGCCGGCAACGGAATGAAAGCCTCCGGCAAGCAGTTGCTGGTTACCGTGATGTGGGATATTACGCGCGAACGCAGGAACGAGGTGGCGCTTATCGAGGCCCAGGAGGCGGATAAGTTGAAAACCGCTTTTTTAGCTCACATCAGCCACGAAATCCGTACCCCGCTGAACGCCATCGTCGGCTTTTCGAACCTGTTGGCCGAAACCGACGATTTGCAGGAACGGGAAACTTACCGGGATTTGGTAAACCGGAATAACGAACGTTTGTTGCAATTGCTGAACGATGTGCTCGACTTTTCCGAGCTCGAAACCGACCGGATGACGTACGGGTTCGCTCCGGCGAACTTGAAACCGATTTGCATCGACCGTTGCCGGGTTTACTCGCGAAGGCAACGGGAAGGCGTTCCGTTGTTGTTCGACGCCAGCGAATTGCCGGACGTAACGGTGTATGCTGACGAGCGGCGTGTGCGGCAGGTCGTGTCGAACTTGTTGAGCAATGCGATTAAGTTTACGGAAAAGGGCCATATCCGGATGTCGTACCAGGTGCGGAAAAAGCATGTGCGCATTTCGGTAAGCGATACGGGGATAGGGATTCCGGCTGAAAAGCAGCATGCTATTTTCCAGTCGTTTATAAAATTAGACGGTTTTAAGGAGGGTACCGGCCTGGGATTGACTTTGTGCAAGATGATGGTGGAGAAAATGGGGGGCACCATCGGCGTGGATTCTGTGGAGGGAAAAGGTTCCACCTTCTGGTTTACGTTGCCTCTTGTGCCTTCCGAGACGGAGGACGAGTAATTAAGGGCAGGTTACAGAATAATTCTTTTCTTTGTTTAACAAGCGTCCGGCTCACTGCTTAGGGGCAACCGAAGCAAACGGCATAAAAAGATGCTGTTTGGGATTGTGTACGTTTTATGCGACGCTCAAAGTACAAGACAAAAATCAATTTTTAACGGAAGAACAGAAGAAAAAGACCCCGTTTTATTACAACCTCACTCTTCCCACCCAACCTTGAAAAGCACCGGCCACATCGTATGGCCCCACGGGCCTCAGATACTATCTTAAA
>JAJBTJ010000279.1 GCA_020860905.1 Parabacteroides sp.
CGGATGGGACGACAAATTTAAACAAGCACTGGAAAAGGTTAACCGATGCCACATCGTCGGAATGGAAAAATTGAATTCGTTAAACGAATATTTCGACTGGCTGGACAAGCTATTACGCTGGATTCCGATGGAAAACAATTACGGCACCCTCGTATACGAATATGTTTGCAAATTTTACTTCGTGTTGGATCAGGATCCCTTGCTGGGCCTCCAAAATGAAATCAAGCCCAGCGACAAGATGCTTCCTCTCACCCCGCTATCTGCATGGATCGTAAAATATATAAATAGCATGGGAGAATTTATGGATACTCCGGAATCTTTTTCACCGGAAACAGAAAAAACATTTTACGACTCGCCTGTTTATAATATGAGCGAATATATGCGTCCGCGCGCCGGATGGAAATGTTATAATGATTTCTTCGCCCGTTTTTGCAAACCAGGTGCGCGGCCGATAGCTGCTATCGCCGATTCGTCGGTTATTGTTTCGCCGGCAGACTCTGTTTACTGCGGACACTGGGAAGTGCGGGAAGATTCGGAAGTAACCGTTAAAGGATTGCACTGGAAAATCATGGAATTACTGGAAGGCAGCCCGTATAAAGACCGGTTCAAAGGAGGTTATTTTACCCATTCGTTTCTGAGCACGCCCGACTACCATCGCCAGCATGCACCGGTCGGGGGAAGAGTAATAGAAGCGCGGAACATCCAGGGAACGGCCTATATTAATATTACTTCGGCACCTGTTCCGGACGACATCGACGGAAACAACCAACTGGTTACCAAGCGTATATTCCAAATAATCGACGAGCCGGGTTACCAATTCCTACAGACACGGGGCTTGGTTATCTTGGATAGCCCGATCGGCCTGGTTGCCGTGTTACCGATGGGAATGGGTCCGGTGTCTTCTGTCGTTATTACTGCTGAAGAAGGAAGAACTCTTCGGAAAGGAGAAGAAATCTCGTACTTCCAGTTCGGCGGTTCGGATATTGTAATGGTATTCGAAGCATCCAGCAATGTAAGCTTTACGGCCCAACCGGGTGCGCATTACAGATACGGTACCAAGTTGGCTGACGCTTACCCGGTTATTTAAGAACCGTCTTCTCCGTGGCCGGGCTCGTTGCCGCCCACAAAAAAACAGGCTTGCTACGGGCATAGGCCTTACTTGTTCAAAAAGGCTGTTTCCCATTTAGGAAAACAGCCTTTTTGTTAAAAACTAGGGCAGACGCGTCAAAAATCAAACAAATCCCCTTCCAGAAATCACAGCGGGTAACCCGGATGTTCGGAAAGCCATTTCCCTACCCTCTATCGGAGTAAAGAAATGACTTTTTACCGTTAATGAAGGTGCCGCGGGCTATAATGCGGAAGTTATCGTTTCAAGAACCCGAATTTTAACACATCCGTAGCCTAATCAATCGATAGAGATACTTCTTACTTTATCTTCTTTCGCGTCCTGTTCTTTCGGAAGAATAATCTGCAACACCCCGTTTTCCTGCGAAGCGGAAATATTATCCGTATCGATACCTTCGGGAATCGTAAAGCTCCGCGAAAAAGAAGAATACCCGAACTCGTGGCGCAATACCTTTTCGTTCTCGTCTTTCTCTTCTGTTTCGGTTTTCTTTTCGGCCGATATTTTCAGTACGTTTTTATCCACTTCCACTTTGATATTTTCCTTATCCATACCCGGAGTGGAAACATCTATGATGAATTGTTTGTCGTTTTCTTTCACATTGGTTGCCGGAACGCCCCCGTCAAAAAAATTCTTGAGGAAGTCGTTGTTCCAGTAACTGCTGAAAAAGGTAGGCAAGTTACCCTGCTCCTTACCCGTTTTTTTCGTATCAGGTGTCATAATTATTACCCTCCTATTATTTTTATTATTATATCTTGTAAACGGTAAATCACGTGCTTTTGTTTAGACGGTAAAATGTTTTAATCTGATTTTCAGTTTAATAACATTCAACATCCCCGGCACTTTTCCGGTAGCAGACCGAAAAAACGCTTCGAGATAAACCGCGTTTATCGCCTTATCGACTGTATTTATCGAATAATGCGTTTATTTATAAAACTATCGGACGGATAACCGGTTTTTATACTATATACCGTAAAAACATCCTGCCGGTGCGGCCAAAGCGCTTCCTTTCACCGGCGGCTACCGGCTTAAAACAAACGATTATCCTTTAAATTCTATAAACTGGTGTATCATGGAAGAGAAAATCAAACAATTGCGCGAGCTTAACCTGAAAGCAGAGTTAGGCGGTGGGGAGGCCCGTATCGCCAAACAGCATACGGCCGGCAAACTGACTGCCCGGGAACGGATAGAGCTGCTCCTGGAAAAAGGAAGTTTCGTAGAAATCGACAAGTTCGTTACGCACCGTTGCCACGAATTCGGACTGGAGAAACAAAAGCCGCTGGGCGACGGCGTGGTAACGGGGTACGGAATGATCGGACAGAAAACCGTATTCGTATTCGCCCAGGATTTCACCGTATTCGGAGGGGCGCTCTCGGAAACCTATGCCCGCAAAATCTGTAAAATCATGGATATGGCCATGCAATTGGGGGCGCCGGTTATCGGACTGAACGATTCGGGAGGCGCCCGTATCCAGGAAGGGGTACGTTCGCTGGCCGGTTATGCAGAGATTTTCCTGCGCAATTCGCTGGCATCCGGGGTAATCCCGCAAATCAGCGCCATCCTGGGACCGTGTGCAGGAGGCGCCGTATACTCGCCAGCCCTCACCGATTTCATCTTTATGGTGAAAGAATCGAGCTACATGTTCATCACCGGGCCGGAAGTAGTAAAAAGCGTTACGCAGGAAGAGGTCACGATGAACGAGTTAGGGGGAAGCGACGTGCACAGCGCCCGCTCGGGTGTAGCGCATTTCGCCGCCGATAACGACATGGACTGTATCCTGAAAATCCGGGAACTGATGTCGTTCCTGCCGAACAACAACATGGAGGAACCGCCGTTCGTTCCGACCACCGACAGCCCGAACCGCATCGACCCGCAATTAGATGTGTTGATTCCTACCAATCCGAACCTGCCGTACGATATGAAGGAACTGATTGTTTCGGTTGCCGACGACAATAACTTTTTCGAAGTGCAGGAAGAGTATGCCAAAAACATCATCATCGGTTACATCCGGCTCAACGGAAAAACCGTGGGCGTGGTAGCTAACCAGCCGGCGTCGCTGGCCGGAACGCTGGATATCAATGCGTCGGTAAAAGCAGCCCGTTTCGTGCGCTTTTGCGATGCGTTCAACATCCCGCTGCTTACGTTGGTCGACGTGCCGGGATTCCTGCCGGGGGTAAACCAGGAATACGAGGGGATTATCCGGCACGGGGCGAAGCTGCTGTATGCGTATTGCGAGGCTACCGTTCCGAAGGTAACCGTGATTACCCGCAAAGCGTACGGAGGCGCGTACGATGTAATGAGCTCGAAGCATATCCGGGGCGACATCAATTTTGCCTATCCTACGGCCGAAATTGCCGTGATGGGGCCGGAGGGTGCCGTCAATATCCTGTTCAAGAAGGAATTGAGTAAAGAAACGGACGTGGAAAAGAAACGGAAGGAGTTACAGCAAGATTACCGGGATAAGTTCGCCAATCCGTACCGGGCTGCCGAACTGGGGTATGTAGACGAAATCATCGAGCCGTCGATTACCCGTTCGCGACTGATTCGCAGCTTCGAGCTGCTGGCAAACAAGCGGCAATCCAATCCGCCTAAGAAACATTCGAATATTCCTCTTTAAAACGCTTGTGATTATGATAAAGAAAGTATTAGTAGCGAACCGCGGCGAAATCGCCATGCGTATCTTCCGCACCTGCCGCGTAATGAATATCCCTACGGTGGCCATTTATACGCACGTAGACCGGGGCGCCTTGCATGTGCGTTATGCGGAAGAGGCTTTTTGCATTTCGGAAGACGAAGGGGATACATCGTACCTGAAGCCCGACCTGATAATCGGAATCGCTAAGAAAACAGGGGCGGCTATCCATCCAGGGTACGGCTTCCTGTCGGAGAATGCGGATTTCGCTCGCCGTTGCGAAGAAGAAGGGGTGATATTTATCGGGCCGAGCGCCGATATTATCCACCGGATGGGTATCAAGACGGAAGCGCGCAAGATTATGAAAGAAGCGGGCGTTCCGGTAGTGCCCGGAACGGAAGCGCCGGTGGCCGACCTGGAGGAAGCGAAAAAGGTGGCGGCCGAAGTGGGGTATCCCATTATGCTGAAAGCGCTGGCCGGAGGCGGCGGCAAAGGAATGCGCCTGGTTCGCGAGGAAAGCGAAATCGAAACGGCTTTCCGCCTGTCGCGCTCCGAAGCGGGCAACTCGTTCGGGAACGATGCGATTTACATCGAGAAGTATATCGAGAATCCGCACCACATCGAGGTACAGGTATTGGGCGATAAATACGGAAACGTGATTCACCTGTACGAACGGGAATGTTCGGTGCAACGGCGTAACCAGAAGGTTATCGAAGAGTCGCCTTCGCCTTTCGTACAGGAAGAAACGCGGAAAAAGATGCTGGAAGTGGCGGTAGAGGCGTGCAAAAAAATCCATTACTACAGTGCCGGCACACTGGAGTTTATGATGGATAAAGACCAGAATTTCTATTTCCTGGAAATGAACACGCGCTTGCAGGTGGAGCATCCGGTTACGGAGGCGACTACGGGCGTCGACCTGGTAAGGGATATGATTATGGTGGCGGCGGGCAACCGGTTGCCTTACAAACAGGAGGACATCGAGTTTCGCGGAGCGGCTATCGAATGCCGGATTTATGCGGAAGACCCGGAAAACAATTTTATGCCTTCGCCGGGAGTTATCCAGGTACGCGAAGCGCCGGAAGGGCGGAATATCCGGCTCGACAGTGCGGCGTACGCGGGCTTCGAGGTATCGTTGCATTACGACCCGATGATTGCCAAGCTGTGCAGTTGGGGACGTAACCGGGAATCGGCCATCACGAATATGCTCCGGGCGTTACGCGAATATAAGATTCTGGGTATAAAAACGACGATTCCGTTCCATATCCGTGTATTGCGGAACGAAACGTTCCTGAAAGGAAATTACGATACGACGTTTATCGACACGAAGTTCGACAAGGAGGATTTAAAGCGGCGCAAGAATAACAACCCGACTATCGCGATTATCGCAGCGGCGCTCAAGCATTTCGAACAGGAAAAAGAGGCGGCTGCACGGGCAACGACGGTTCCGTTAGTGGGCGAATCGCTGTGGAAGCATTACGGGAAGTTACAAATGTCGGCCAATAATTATTAATAACGGAGGGTATTATGGCAAAAGCATTAGCAACGTATTTCGCTACGGTAAACGATATACCGGATACGGAATTCAAAGTGGAAATATGGGAAGACGGGCCGGTGAAGAAGATTTCGGTAAACGGTACCGTTTACGAGGTAGATTATAATGTAGGGGGCGATACGATTCACTCGATTATATTGAATAACAAATCGCACGGGGTTCAAATCAGTTCGCTGAACGAATCGACTTACGAAATCAAAAACAAGGGGGATAATTTCCAGGTGGAGATTATGGACGAGCTGAAAAAGCTGCGTCTGTCGCGTACGAAATCGAAAATGGCCGGAAGGCAGGTAATCACGGCGCAAATGCCGGGTGTAATCCAGAAGGTGCATGTGGTGCCGGGCCAGGAGGTAAAGGCGGGCGAACCGCTGTGTATCCTGGTGGCCATGAAAATGGAAAACGAAATCCATTCGCCCATCGACGGGGTGGTAAAAGAGGTATATATCCAGCCGGCCGACAAGGTGGCGGTAGGCGATAAAATGCTGGTGGTAGAATAAGGGTGCGTTTTTCTTTTCAGGCCGCCCGAAAAGTTACAAACGGCCGGTTCGCTTTCTCGGTTGCGAACCGGCCGTTTTATTTGGCCGAACAGCTTTTTCTCATACAAATGCAGAGCAGGCTACCTACAGGTTGTCGATTTCTGCCGGGGAAAGACCGGATATTTCGCAAATGAAAGCCGTATCCAACCCCCGTTGTTTCAAAGCAAAAGCAACTTCGAGGGCTTTTTTCTTTTCACCTTCTTGCTTACTTTTTTCCATCGCGCTATTCATAACACGATAGGCATCGAGCTGCGCTTCATAGCGGGCTTGCTCTTCCGGGGTGAAGTTGGCTGTTTCGGCACGCTCCATCAGCTTTTCGAAAGCAGCTTTCTGTGCCTTCCAAGGCATTCTTTCCAATGTATCCATACGCGTTAATATATAAAACCATTTATCCAGATTCGTTTCACACGCTTCCTCCTTTTTACTGAAAAGAGGTAATTGCAAGAAAATCATACGCATGCGATCAGAAAACTGCTCGCCCGTATCCATATCCATCAAAGCAACATCAGTTCGTAACCGGGGAACCGGAGGCAAAACGAAATTCAGTAAAAAAATACCGTATACCGGACATAAAGAAAAATTCCAGTCGCGGCCTTTCACGCCCTGTTTATCGATCGCTCTCGCCATATAATAGAGAAAACGGTCTTTTACATATAACTGCGACCGGTTTTGCAACTCTACGATAAACTGCTCGCCCTTATTTCCGGTACAAAGTACATCGAAGATAGAGCAAACCGAGAGCAGAAACAAGCTTGCTTGGTTATGCCGAGGTGCAGCCTATTTTCGTTTTTCTAAAGCAAAGATAACACCTCTTCCGAAAGCAAATTCCGGAAGTGTTTCTGTTTTAAGATACTTTATATCCTTTACCTCCCGTTCGCCTTCCAACAAATCGTTAAGAAAATCGATTAAAATACTCTTGGAGGCTTCTTCGCCGAACAAATGCTTGAAACCCATATCCGTAAACGGATTGATAAATCGTCCCATAGGTTAAAGTTTTGGATTAATAACTAATTACCGCTTACAAATATAGTCGATTTTTCTCAATTCATCTTACCGGAAACAGTATTCTGCATCCAAAACGCCAGAAACCGGAACCGTCAGGGCATTACCCGCTAAAACGTATATCCCAGGCCGGCATACACTTCCAGTTTCTTTGTCCGGTTGGAAACGCCGAATACCGCTTCCAGCGGCCCGAACCGGCTATTATACGCATACCCGGCGCTTCCGCCCCATAAATAATGCCCGTCCAGCAGATCGAAGAAATCGTCGTCGTGCGCCCCGCCGTTGAACGTAAGCGTGGCATAATGTTTGCTTCCGAAACGGTACCGGACGGCCAGCTTCAACACCATCACCGAATTACCGAGTAATTCCACGTTGTTGATACCGGCAAAAGGAATTTGCTGCGGCAGGTAGCGGCCGAAGTACGTACCTCCCACCGCATTCAGGTACGGGTTCGCCACGTAATGCCCGATAAGCACGCGGCCGTATAAGGTCGGCAGCAAGGCCAGACGCTCGGTTAACGGAACGGCGATGCCGTACGAAGCGTTCAGGGCCGAGAAAGGAGTATGCCCGTCGTAGGTAGCCATATTGTCGGTATACAACGAATAACCGGCATGAAGCGACATGCCCGCGGTAGGAAAATACGAATCATCGTATGTTTCGTACCGAAGCGAAGCGTAATAACTGAACAGTCCCTTCGCTCCGTTATCGCCGAATACGCCCTCGTCGTCGGCATACAGGAAAGAGCGGCGGTTGAAATACTCGAACCTCACGCCCACCTGGTACATGAAATTAAGCCAGTGTACATCGGCCATTCCGATTTCGGCCGTCTGCCGCCTGAACGTAACATTCTGGGTTTTCGTGCCGTGCGTATATATATCGATGTCGTTATACTGGAACTGGTAAGCGATGTTAAACTGTTTCATGTAGTTATTTTCCACCGAGTATTCCAGGCGCACATACGGGCATACGTTGATGCGTCCGGTCAGGGATACCTGCGAACTGTATTTGGTATCAAGGCTTACCGCAGCATTCAACAGCACCGAAGCCAGCTCCTGCGTATCGAACCGGAGGCCGAAGTTAAACTGACTTTGCGGATTGTCTTTCATCGTGACCTGCAAATTATTATAACGCGGCCCCCCGATAAACCGGTAATCTATGTCGGCATAGGCCTTCGTGCCGTATAAAACGGATACGGCCCGGTCGAGGTGGGGCAATACGAGGTTGCTGTCGGGCTCCAGCCTTCCTTCGCGCATAAAGCGGCGCTCGTCTTTCGGCGAGCTGCCGGTAAAGGTAATCGTACCGACCGGTATCGTATCGCGCAGGATGTATTTTTTATAAGGTGCCGGCGTAATCTTGTCGGGCAACCCTAACTGCCGGCGTACCGCCAGCAGGTCGTCCCATTTCTCGCGAGCCGCCCGCTCGCCTCTTACCAGAAATGTATCCACATCGACCGGGTTGAAATCGGCGGCCGTATAACCTTTCAAGTCGGGATGGATATGGACGGTAGCCAGTTTTACGTTTTGGTCGTATTCGTCGACGCTGAAAAAGTCGACAATCTGGCCGAGAATATCGGTTACGGAATGGAGCTCGTCGATGGTTTTGTAACCCGACTGCACGTCCACGCCGATAATAATATCGGCTCCCCGCTCCTTAGCGATGTCGGTAGGGAAATTATCCACGATTCCGCCGTCGACCAGCAGCATCGAATCTTTCCGCACCGGGATGAACACGCCCGGAATAGCCATACTCGAACGCATCGCTTCCGGCAGGCTCCCCTTATCCAGGATTACCTTCTTGCCGTTTACCACGTCGGAGGCTACACAAGCGAACGGAATAGGGAAACGGGAAAAATCGCTATCTTCGTACCCGATAGCCAAGTTGGCGAACAGCACGCCTAAATTCTGGCCGCGAATCAGGCCAGCCGGAATACGTTTGTTTTTGTCTTTGGCAAAGGGAAAAGAAACCAGGTACTTGTCTGCCTTTTCCCGTTCGGGAAGCGACAGGTATTTGCGCGGTACTCCATCGGACAGCAGGAACGACCAGTCTTGCGTAC
Source organism: Parabacteroides sp. (assembly GCA_020860905.1). GTDB lineage: Bacteria > Bacteroidota > Bacteroidia > Bacteroidales > Tannerellaceae > Parabacteroides_B. Next base: position 8,899 of record JAJBTJ010000279.1, read on the forward strand.
GCACCATGCTATCCAGCATCGCGGCATCATAGCCAATGGAATACAGGCCCCCCACAATCGACCCCATACTGGTACCCACAACATAATCGATCGGGATGCCGGCCTCTTCTATCACTTTCAACGCCCCTACATGGGCTATTCCTTTGGCTCCGCCGCCGCTTAAAACCACGGCTACTTTCTTACGCTGGGCGGAAACGCCCGAAAAAACAAATAACAGGATGGTAAAGATTAAAAAATTCCTCATATCTGTGTAGTTACTTATTGAATTGCAGCATGTTTGTACTTACATAACAATTCACTGCAAATTAAGTAAAACAGATAGGAGGAATTATTTATTTTTTAACGTTTACAGAACCTTCGCCGGATACCGCGAACAACTTTATTCGTAAATCAGTTCGAAATCGTCGAGCCACAAGGTGCTGCCGTCGCCGCCGGTGAAATAATCGCCGTACTTGCTGGCCGAAGCCACTACGATAAGGTAAGTGGGTTTGCGGGTAAGCGAGCGGTAGTCAAGGTTCAACTTGAACTCCGTCCAGTTACTTACCGTTTTATCTATTACCATTTCCTGGTAAGCGATAATATGGGGGTCGTCTTTATCGAATAACTCCAACGTTTTGGTTTTAATGCGAACCGGCGAATCCCAGTCGCCTACCGCAACATAGATTATCGCTTTATCGTTCATCCCTTTCTGGGCATCTTCAATAGAAGAAGGTAATTTCCCAACCGACGAAATAGGGATGGAAGTATACTTAAACCATCCTTTCAAAGCAGAAGGACGCACAGTAAACGGACGACCGAAATCTAACTCGCCATCCATACCGTCTGTTTTAATATACTTTCCGGCAAATAAGTTTCCTGCAGCAAACTTAATTACTACATTTTCCGATTTTAAGCGAGCAGAACGTTTCCCTTCGTGATAATCGGTTTCCTCGAACAAAGTAACATTTACTCCACCAATTACAGACCCCCAATTGCCAGTATCCCAGAACATCTCTTCTCCTTCGCCATGTACCGCCCATGCTACTTTAGAAGCAACCCCATCTCGTTTATACTCCGACCAGTTCTCGAATCCCGAATTCGGCAACTGCAAAACGGTGTCGGTAGTAAAAGAGGAAAGACCGAAATCCTGGGTTCCTATCGTTGCCTGATACTCGTAGGTAGTGGCAGGCGACAAATGGCGCAAAAGCGCATAAAAATTTCCGTCTTCCGAGAAGGTTATTTCATCGTCGAATACCTGGTCCCAGTCTGTTTCACCTTCTTTCCGGTACTTGATGTCGATAGCCGTTCCTTCTTTCGCCACGCTACTTATATAGGCGCGCCGCGACCAAGGCGTTACGGTTAACAACGTTCCCTGGAAATAAGTTACGCTTACAATCCAGGTTTCCGACTGGCCGAAAGCGGTAACCGTAAATTCGCGCGGACGCCGGAAATCGGTTACAGTAACCGGGTCGGGTTGTGTGGTAGCGACGGAACTGCCTAATTGCAACTGCTCGATTACGAGATTTTTCAAATCTGTATTTTTCTCTACATACACGATTACGGTACGGTTCGACTCATCCACTATCGGATTGCTTACCTGCACGTCTTTCCCGTCGACCGAACGAAGTTTAAAAATTCGCTTAATGTCATGCTTCGCCGTAACTTTCCAGGGATAATCCTGATACGTGTGTAAAACAAATTGTACCGGCTGGCTCATATCCATACGGGTATTGGCCGTACCGGGCAAACTGTCGACCGATACGAAGCCGGTATCCGGGAAGTTTATAAAGTCTTCGCAAGCCGCTTCGTCGGGTATCACCTTCGCACTGTCGGAAACCACTAATTTCGTTACCGTTACTTTCCTCAAATCGATGGTATCGTCTACCAGTACGGTAACTTCGCGCGTATCTTTCCGGATAGTAGACGAAACGAAACCGGTAAGTTCGATTTCCTGTATTTCGGCTTTGATTACCGGATAGAGAACGTCGTTGGCAATACATCCCGTAAGGAATGCCAACGTGCATGTTATGATAGAATGTATGTAATTGCTATATTTCATTTATTATCCTCACAAATAAAAAGTAATGCCCAGGCTAATCGACAACAGATTAATCTGGAAATTGGCGCCACTGCTGGTACGCTTGCCCGTTTCCACCTGGTTGGTTTTCTGGTCGTACCATTTGAAATCGAGCCCTAACACATCGACAGCAGCTTCTACCGCCGTATAATCGTTAATAAAACAAGTAATGCCGGGAGCTAACCCGAAATTCAGGTTTTGCTTAATCTGGTGCGTACCTTTCAAATCGTCGCCGGTACCGTCTTCCACCCGGCTTTGTCCGTAACCGTAGGTCATGCGCCCTTCGCTAAAGAGCCCGAAGCGTTTGCTGTCGCCCAGGTTGAGGTAGGTACGGATAAAAAAAGCGCCGGATACGGTATGCGACTTGTCTTTGTAATCCGACAAATCGAAGTTCAAATCATCCCCCAGATTCAGCGATAAATTGCCCAAATCGGTAACACTCCGCGAATAGGCCAACCTGCCGCCGATGGCTACGTTATCGCGGATAAAATAGCTTACCACGGGTGATACTTTGAAAGTATATCCTACGCTATTAATATCGTCGATTACCAACCATTTGAAATTATCGTCGGTATGTTCGGAGTATGAAAAAGAGGCTCCGCACATCCATTGGCCTTTGGGTATAAATGTTTTCTGCTCTATTCCTCTGTCGAATTTGGTTCCCTTGGCTGCTACCGGCAGTACACCTGCCAATAACAGCGCCATTCCTAAAATTATATGCTTCATTGTTTGCTAATTGTTCGTGTTTGCGGGTTGCCGGCCTTCCAAGGATGTGCCGACAAAAGAGGCCGGGTTATAATCGTATTCCAATTCACAATCATCGACATATAACACACTGTTCGTACTACCGGTAAAATAATCACCGTATTTGCTTGCCGTCATCACAATTAAAATATAAGTAGGTTTAGTATCAAGACCACTTTCTTTATATTTAATATCAATATCAAATTCAGTATATTGGTCGACACTGGTTGCAGTAAAAAATTCACCAAATCCTATTGCTTTTGATTTATCTACAAAAGTACCCTCTTTCGTATTCACTTGAAAACGGCTTGTCCAATCATTAAAAAAAGCTACATAAATATGGCAAGTATCAGGAACTTTTTTCGATACATAGTCCAATTCTGAATAATCAATACTTCCGGAAGTATATTTATACCATCCTTTCAACTTGGTAGGACGACCACCGTTAAAGGGTTGTCCCATATTAATTTTAGCACCGCTCATACCGAGAACTTCATCAAATACTCCCGAATAAAGATTACCTGCTGCAAATTTACCAAGTGGACCGCCTACTCCTACATATTGAGATTTTAAATATGCAGCTTTTCCTGTACCTGTACGGGTATCACTTGTTTCATCAGTCGGCGTTCTACTACCTAATTTAGCTCCTGTATTTCCTGAATCCCAATAAATTTCAGAAGTTTTATTGGGATATTTTACAGAGCCCGAATACCAATCATCAAACCCTAAATTCGGCACAAACGGATTCCCGTTTTCATCCGCATTGGCAAAATCGGTAGTAAATTCTACCATATTTCCCTCGATACGTCCGCTACTTCCCTCCATATCATTGTTAGAGAATCCGTAGTAAACATATTTGGTATGCGGTTTCAGGTTATTCACTAAGCACCCGAACGAATTATCGGCGTTTTTGGAAGAAACGGCTATTTCCGTCCATTCTGTTGCATCCGCTTCTTTATATTTGAAACCCAAATCCGTTTGGTTGTCGGTTACGGCGCTAAACCGGGCAAAAGTAGTCCATACGGAAGCCGGCGTCATTTCGGCCGTGAATACACCCGCATTCGGTTTCACTTGGTAACTGAAAGTCACTGTTTTTTCCTGGTGCATCTTATCCAATACGATAAACGAAAATGTATGTACCTGAATCCGATCGTCGTAAGGTACCAACGTATTCGCCATCGCGGTTAAATCGAATGTAAGGGTATCCGTTGCATCTTTTACCGTTGCTGGTACGAGGAAAGAAATCTCCTCCAGCAAAGCCTGTTCCACAGCACCGAGATTAACCAAATCAAAAGACGTAATTCCTTTTGCATTCAACGAATCCGACTGAACCGATACACGAAAAGTTTCAACGCCGTTCGGAGCAATTACTTTTACCCGGTTTTCCGTAGCTTCTCCCGATTTCACAACAAGCGAATGGTCATCGGCAAAACCTTCCAAGCGGAAAACAGGTACCTGCATTTTTTCCAAGTCGTCGGCTACAATCGGAATCCTGATCAAAATCATATCCGCATCTTCATCCACCGTTATATCGAAATTACCGCCGGCATTATTGCTTCCGTCTCCTTCTTCCAAAGTAAATTTCAAATTGTAATGCGTTTTTTCCTCGATATTGGAAAAAACCCGTTTCAATTCGAACGTCCGGCCATCAGTATTCGTGAGGCTCAACCAAGCTGTTAACTTCTCGGCGGCAAAATAACCGCCTCGCGTTTCGCCTTTCTGATAAGTTAACGAACCGGACGAATTACTTACCGTAGCGGTATATTCGGGGAAATAGGTTTTAAACGATTCGCTGTAATCTACCGTTACCTTAGTATTGGCTATTTTACAAATCACCTGCAAATCGCTTACCTGCCCGGCAACAATCCGGCATTGTTCCTTACCGTAAAAAAACGGAGTTTCCCAGGCTGCCGAATCCTGTTTGCCGGAAGTAACGATAACCGTATAGACGCCTGCTTCGAGTTCGATGCGGTCGTTCTGTGCCGGGTCGAAACCGGTTAGTTGCTTCACCGGGTTCTCCGATGCATCCAAAATCGTTACATCCAACGATACCGCATCGGAAGATTTGGTTTGCAAGGTTACGTCGTTTTCCACTCCCAGTTGCAAATAGCCCCGGTTTGTCAACGCTTTGTCATCGTTCGTACAGCCAGCCAAAGCGACCAAACTCCCTATAACTATCAAATAACCTATTATCTTTTTCATTCTTCGTTTATCGCCTTAATCGTTAATGTTTTGCTATTTTTTGTTCCGTTCCGGTCGTCAACAGCAATAGTAAACGTATGGGTACCAGGGAAATTAATCAGCAATTCCATGAAACTACTTACATCGAACCGGATGGTCTTTTGTCCGGCTTTTACCGCATCCAACAGCCCTGACTGCATATCATTGAGATGTAACATATCGAAAGGATTCCCTATATCAGCTACGGCACTCATAAATCCTGCATCAGTCGAATTGATATTCACTTTCATAGCAGACACACCGGTAGGCAGTTCAATATTGATTACCACCTTCGTATCTTTAGCATTCGCCGAAGTGAGTATCACCGGCTTATCCAAATCGAATCCATCGCCTTCAATACTCGGTTTAGTAAGGGTATCTCCCCCTTCCTCATCTCCGCCGGAAACGATATTCGACGGGATTTCTATTACATATTCCCGTTCAACCAGGCTAACGTCGATTTTGATAAGGGGACGTTCCGCTTCACCGGTACCTCCACCGGGAATATCGGGCACCTCCGGTTCGGAAGGTTTAACGATGTCGAGGGCTACCACTACGTTATTGTAGTCTTTTACTTTTGGATCGTTATATAAGTCGCAGTAATAATTTACGTCTTCACCGTTTTTGGTAGTGGCGCGCAACGTAAAATCCAACTGGTCGGTAGTTTTGAAATAAGGAGTCCGGTTTTCGCCGGCATGTGCAGTGAGTACACCTATTCCGTTCGTCATCACAATATCGTAATCGTCGAGAAAATAGTCAGCGAATTCTTCCGAGAAGAAAAGAGAAACTTTTTTGTTATCCAACACACAAGGAGTAACCACATCGGCTACTTCCAACGGATTTACGACGCATTTTTCCTCGCCTTTATAATAAGGAGCATCGAAAGCGGCATTTTTCAGTTCGCCTTTCGAAGCAACGATTTGATAATTACCGGCAGGCAGGCGTAACTCCTCTATATCGGCAAACGAATCGTATTCGTTTACGACCTTGCCATCCTCATCTAACACTTGTACGGCAAAATCGTTCACATCCAACTCTTCGTCGGTGGCTTTCGTGGTATTCCCCACTACCGATTTTTCTTTTTGCGGGTCGAGCTTGAGGTTGATTACGCCCAACTGGTTCGGGTCGACTTCCTGGTTGCTTCCGGGAACTTTGGTTTTTCCGGTGAGGTCGTCTTTCATTTCACAAGCGGCTAAAAGCACCAGCAAGCCCGCTAATAAAGTATATAAGGGATATTTTTTCATTGTTTCCGTAATTTGTTAATGAGCAACTTGGGTAGATGGAACTTCGCCGGTAAACTGAATTACATAGTACTCGCCGACATGCGGTATTTCCTTTCCGTTAAGAATATAATACGTTCGTTCCGGATAAGGCGCATCCGCCTTTTGCGACTGTACGGTTACCAGCATTTTCATCGATTCGCCTACCCGGTCGAAATAAGCTATTTTTCCTTTGGTATCTTTCGTAAAAGTGACTTTTCCGCCGGCGCAGTTATCGACCGTAATGGAGTAGTTATCTTTAAAAAGAATATCGAAGAAAGCATCGAACCGGATATCGACGGCGACACTGGCAAATTTACAAACCACGTTTTCTACGGTGGTAACCGTTTTATCCAGGAGAACAAAAGAACGTTCCCCCATAAAATACGGAACGTCGAAGCCACCGTTTACCGGCTCGCTCGAATAGGCGCGAAGGGTATACTTCCCGACCGGCAGGATAACCATCGGTTGGCTGCCTTCCTTGAGTTCGCGGTAAGAATCGAATTTTTTCACTACTTCGCCGGCCTCGTTCCGTATTTCGACGATAAAGTTATTTACATCCATCCCGAAACTTTTGGTGGTTGTAATTACAGGAATACTGGATTCGTCGACAGTAGCAACGCTACGGATACTCAAGCCGCCCATCCCTTCGGGAATCGACTGTTCGCCGGTCACATCCCCGCTGATTATATCCTCGCTTTGGCACGATACGGCCAACAGGCTGAAGATACCTAACAGTAAAAAAGAGAATTTATAAATCGATTTCATTGTTATTCGTAGATTAGTTCGACATCGTCGATATAGAGTTTACTTCCGACGTATTCACTGTCACTCAGATTTGATCCTGGAGGGCCATCTGTATTATCTTTATTTACGCTCCAGCAATCTTTATTTGCAGAAGATTTAAATCGAATATACATCGAAACAGCTTTTCTATCAGGATAAGTGAGATTTACCGTTTGTAATGTCCAATCAGCCGTTGAAGTTCCTGTTACATTTTCTATAGCTATTATTTGTCCATCTGCATCTTTTAATCCGATTTCAGCCTCAAAATAATCATTTGGGTTCTTAGGAGTATATTTATAATGAAAGTTAAATCCGGAAGGACGCGTATCAAAAGGAATACCGTAAATACCTCGCTGGTTTTCACTATCATAAGCACCTAAATAAAGTTCTCCCGGAGTAAAATTTGCACAGTCACCCAAATTGCCGGTAAGCACAGGAGCAGAATTACCACTCCCCCATCCAACAGTACGAATCAATGCAGCTTTTGTACCTGAATGACAATCAGAGGTCTCTGAAGTTCCCGAATTAGCGACATAGCGCGTCCACTGCCGCTTAGTAGATCCTAAAGTGGTGTTCGATGTTCCTCCATCTTTAGTAGTCAATTCATTTAATGTATCCCAACCTTTTGTATCGTCACTATCCCATGGGAACCACTTCTGCCAATATCTATATGGGGAGCTTATTTGGCTAAGCCAATTTGGTGGGCCCGCAACTCCTCCATCATTTGACCAGTTTTCAAACCCCACATTCGGCAACGTCCCCACATTCTCCGTAGTAAACGAATACTCTTCACCTTCCTTTACACTTCTGCCGCTATTATACACCGCCCGAATCGTATAACTCGAAACCGGATTCAATCCTTTCAGCGTATCCACCTGCACGGTCGTACCTTCCATAATCCGGCGCGCACTTGCATCCACATCTACCCAAGAGCCGCCTTCCTGCTTTTGGAATTTCAGCTTAGCCGGATTACCCACTGGCAAATCGGCACGCAATACCGCCCGTTTGGCAAATACATCGCCTTCGTTCGCCGACATCGCCAGCGAAAACTGCGGAGCCAGCACCTTTACATTCGCCGTTTCCGTAACCGACTTCAATCCGTCCAATCCCCTTTTCGCACTTACCGTAACGGTCATGGCATATTCTTTATCGTTCGCGCCGTCCGCATCCAGGCTCTCGGTAAACGAAGCCGGCAACGTAAGGGTAGACTTCGTATTCTCCCTATTTATATCCAGCGAAGCCCCCAATTCCGACAGGTTACCTTCCGACAAACTGTACGTATTTACCGTAGTGCTGTTAGAAAAGGCGATAACCACATCCTCGAACTCACCGTCGGCTGTTAAATCGGCCACTACCGGATGTTGCAACGCATCGCCTTCCACCACCCCGTTTTCCGGGAACGGCGAAGTAAACGCGATAACAGGCGCACCCGGTACTATCTGTACAAACAAATGCAACTTATCGGTATAATTCGTTACAGGCAAATTATCGCTGGCAAAGAAAATAAACTCGTACGGTTCGTCTCCCGGGGTAGGTTCCAACCGATTGATAGCTTCCGCCAACAATAGGCCGTTCGTTCCGGCATATCCCGCTAAATCATCCACCGGCTGGGCCAATGCAAAACCGGCCTCGCGTGCGGTTTTCATATCCTCCGGCTTCGTTAAATCCAATTTCAGCGTATCGGACGAACCTTCTACGGTGCGCCACACGTGCAATCCCCCCACTCCGGCAGGCACGCCGAATGCCACATAGGGAGCGGTAGATAAGCTGCTCTTTAGTATTTCTATTTTTTCGCCGGGAATAAAGCCGTTCGCCTCTACCGTAGGTTTATCATAGGGTTTCCACATAAAATCGGAAATCCCTTCTTCGAGTTCCAGCTCTTCCATACGGTCGTCGAGCACAATCGACAAAGCCAAGCCGTCGCCCGCTTTTCCGTCGGTCGACAATATCAGGTTAACCGACTCCTGCGGCTTCAACGCGATAGAAGGATTGGTTACCGTATACGTTTTCGCTTCCGTCCACGAAGCCCGTTTCAACGAAACCGACACTTCCAGGTCGGTACCTTTTTTATCGGATTGCAAATAAACAGAACGGGATTCGGTTTGCGGAACCAGGAATACATCCCCCGTATAAGAAGTACGGAGCGATACCGTGCAATCGGTATACGCTTCGCGGAAATCATCGGTATATGTAATGAATAACCGGGTGTTCGCCAACGTACAGGTAACGTCGAGCGGCGTTTTCATCCCTTCCTTGATAGTAAATTCTTTCGTACCCTCGAAATACGGATTCAGGAAAGCAGCCGGAAGATTTACCCCCTTGAAAGCGCGTAAAATATAATTACCCTCTTTCAATTCCACTTTTTCCGGAAAATCTTTGTAGAATGCGCTTTGCAGCGTGTCGGAACCTTGATATACCTGTACACGGTACTCTTTTTCGTCTAAAAAACCATCGAATTCGGTTAACGCCTTGGTAGCAATCGAACCCGTTTTCACACCGGCTGTATCGGCTGACAGATTCAATACCAAAGCTCCGGACGGCTGCTGGATGACGGAGTTATCCGCCGTACAGCAAAATAATCCTAAACTTAAGGCTGCTATCCCGCAGGAAACTTTTCCCATTTTAGCTAACCTATACGCCAATTTACCTTTTTTCATTTATATTACAGTACGAATTATTCTCTGAATAGCTAATCAACAATATAAAAGACCTCATTAAAAACCGATGCAAAATAACGACAATCCGTTGATTCCGGCAAGGTCAAATTTTACGATTGGATGTTCTTTTCTTCATATTATGCCCAGATTCTACAAGTTTTAATACCTTATATACCGATTTTTACAAGTAAACCGGCATTCAGGCCTTATCGTAAGCCGGTTGAACCCGCAAGCCAAGGACAAGCCCAGAAAAGAGCTTAAAAATCAATGCTTACCTACCAACTATCTTCTGCAAACGAACCGGCCAACCGCCCGGTTCCCGTTCCTCCGAAAAGGAATGCCTCAAGCAAAAAGAATAAAGAAATCGCCCGTAACCATAGGATTTATAAGGAAAACCGGTTATCTTCGCAACATCTTATAACCCGCAAAAAGACAGAATCTATGGCAGTATACTTAAACGACGTATCGAGAACATTCGGTGAATATTTGCTTATCCCGGGGTTAACTACCAAGCAGTGCATCCCTACGAACGTTTCGCTCAAAACGCCGCTGGTTAAATTCAAACAAAAGGAGAAATCGGCCATCGAGCTCAACATTCCTTTCGTATCGGCCATCATGCAGGCGGTATCCGACGACGGCCTGGCTATCGAGTTGGCCCGTAACGGAGGCTTATCGTTCATCTTCGGTTCGCAGCCCATCGCCTCGCAAGCGGAAATGGTACGGAAAGTAAAGAAGTTCAAAGCCGGATTCGTTGAAAGCGATTCGAACCTCACCCCCGAGCATACGTTGAACGATGTATACGCCCTGATACGCCGTACGGGACATTCAACCATCGGCGTAACCGACGACGGTACGCCGCACGGCCGCTTAGCCGGCATTGTTACCAGCCGCGATTACCGCATCGGAATAGACCATCCGGACAAGAAGGTTAAAGAGTTTATGACGCCTTTTTCCAAATTAACGGTAGGTACAGTGGGAATTACCTTGTCGGAAGCCAACCAGGTTATCTGGGACCATAAGTTGAATACGCTGCCGATTATCGACGCCGACCAGCGATTGGCTTATTTCGTGTTCCGGAAGGATTACGACAGCCACCGCGCCAACCCGCACGAATTATCGGATTACGCAGATAAAAAGTTGTTAGTAGGCGCCGGAATCAACACGCGCGATTACAAAGAGCGGGTGCCGGCTTTGGTAGAAGCGGGAGTGGACGTATTGTGCATCGACTCGTCGGACGGTTATTCGGAATGGCAATGCGACACCATCCGCTGGATAAAGGAAACGTACGAAAATAAAGTATTGGTGGGTGCCGGCAACGTGGTAGACAGCGAAGGGTTTATGTACCTGGTGAATGCCGGAGCCGATTTTGTAAAAGTAGGTATCGGAGGCGGCTCGATTTGCATCACGCGCGAGCAAAAAGGAATCGGACGCGGACAGGCTACGGCGCTTATCGATGTGGCGAACGCCCGCGACGAATATGCCAAGGCCACCGGGATTTATATACCGATTTGCAGCGACGGCGGCCTGGTACACGATTACCATATGGTGTTGGCTTTGGCTATGGGGGCCGATTTCCTGATGATGGGGCGCTATTTCGCCCGCTTCGACGAGTCGCCTTCCAAGAAACTGAAAATCGGGAACAATTACGTAAAGGAATATTGGGGCGAAGGTTCGAACCGGGCTCAGAACTGGCAACGGTACGACATGGGCGGCAGCGAGTCGCTCAAGTTCGAAGAAGGGGTAGACAGTTACGTACCGTACGCCGGAAAAATGAAAGACAACCTGAATATTACGTTGGGCAAGATAAAGGCTACGATGTGCAGTTGCGGCGCCATTACCATCCGCGAGCTACAGGAACACGCTAAAATCACGTTGGTTTCGTCGACCAGCATCGTAGAAGGGGGTGCGCACGACGTAATCCTGAAAGAGCATAATTAAAGCCCGGAACGGCTATCGGTGCCTGAAGTAAGAAGGAACTGTTTGCCTGTATTCCAGGGCTGCGGGGAAAAGAAGAGGTATTCCGGAAATAATACGATATAGGCAATTGATTCATGGATAATCAATTGCCTATCTTTATTTTTAAGCATCCCCCCGGAAAACGAGGGTTGACGGCCCGAACGAAGGGAAATCCGAACGAAAAAACACCAGATAAAAACAGTATCCTTTTTTTTAAAAGCGATTCGTTCACCGGATTTATTCTTTTTTATGCTGGACGAAAACCGGTTTTATGCGGATAAAAACTGTATCCGCAACTTAAGGACGGCCGTCCGCAAGCTAAGGATACAGTTTTCATTACGGGGAACGGATGAAAAGGACAGCCTGAAACCGGGTTTATCCGGGCAAGCCGGAAAAAATGCCTGTTTACTGAAATTCCGTAAATAATAAAAAAGCAACCGGCTCGTGACGAGCCGGTTGCCTCGGTATGTTTATTGACTTAATATCCCAAAGAAATGAAAAGCTGTTGTGGCAAAGGTTATTTCCGGCCGGAAAGCACAACCCCGGCCTTCGTAACAAAAACCGGGGGCTTCGTTTCTTTTACAATCGGCCCGTGGAGTTATTTCAAAAACCGTTCCGTTAACCCGCCGAACGCATCGATACGCCGGTCGCGAAAGAAAGGCCACATCCGGCGAACAGCCTCCGTCCGTAACAAATCGATTTCCACCACCCGGTTCTCCTCTTCGTCGTTCGGGAAAACCTGCAATAATTCTCCTTGCGGGCCCGCCACGAAGCTATTTCCCCAAAACCGGATGCCGCCGGTTTGCCCCGAAGGGTCTTTTTCATACCCCGTGCGGTTTACGGTAATTACTGGCAAGCCGTTCGCCACCGCATGGGCACGTTGGGCAATCGTCCAGGCATCCAACTGCCGCCGCTTCTCTTCATCCGTATCCGTACTCTCCCAGCCTATGGCCGTAGGGTAAATCAATATGTCCGCGCCGCGCATCGCCATCAGCCGGGCGGCCTCGGGATACCACTGATCCCAGCAAACCAATACGCCCAACTTTCCCAGCGAAGTATCCACCAGCTCGAACCCCAAATCGCCGGGAGTAAAATAAAACTTTTCGTAATACGCCGGGTCGTCGGGGATATGCATTTTCCGGTACCGGCCGGCAATCGAGCCGTCTTTCTCAATCACCACGGCCGTGTTGTGGTAAACGCCCGGCGCCCGCTTCTCGAAAAGTGAAAGCACCAATACGATACCCAGCCGCCGCGCCAACGCCCCGAACCGTTCCGTAGAAGGACCCGGCACCGGTTCCGCTTCGTCGAAAACAGCCGGATTTTCCGTCTGGCAGAAATACAGGCCGTTATGTAATTCCTGCAATACCACCAACTGCGCCCCGGCAGCGGCGCACTCGGTTATATTCTTTTCCAGCTTTACGATATTCGCCTCCCTGTCGGCCGTATTCGCCTGCTGTACCAATCCCACTTTCAGCTTCATAGCTTTATACTTTATATATTATATAACGAATCCCTCGGGATATTGCATCGTTACGCAATGCAGCGACCCGTGCTGTTTGATTAACGGCAGGCAATCGATTCCGATTACTTCCCTGTCGGGAAACACCTCTTGCAATACCGCCCGCGCTTCCTCGTCGCGGGGCGAACCGTAAAACGGAAGTAACACAGCGCCGTTGATAATCAGGAAATTCGCATAAGTAGCGGGCAAGCGTTCGCCATTCCATACCACTTTGTCGGCCATCGGAAGCGCCACCAGCCGGTACGGTTTTCCACTGAGCGTGCGGAACTCTTCGAGCTCCTTCTCCATGGCTTTCAGCTCGCCGTAATGCTCGTCCGTTTCATCGGTACACGCTACATACGCAATCGTTTCTTCGTTACAGAAACGGGCCAGCGTATCGATATGCCCGTCGGTATCGTCGCCTGCCAGCTGTCCGTGCGACAACCAGAGGATACGCCGGAGGCCGAACAGTTTTTTCAAGCGGTCGTCGATTTCCTCGAAATACAAATTATCGTTGCGGTTCGGCGCCCGGAAACACGACTCGGTGGTAAGCAAGGTACCTTTCCCGTCGGACTCGATGCTCCCCCCTTCCAGCACGAAATCGAGGTGGCTCCGGTACTTCACGCGTCCGGGAAATACCAACTCGGAATACAACTCGACGGTAATCACATTATCCAGGTTGGCTGGATACTTCAGCCCCCAGCCGTTGAACTGGAAATCGTACAAACAGGGATGGCCGCCCTCGAACACCGACACCGGCCCGTGGTCGCGTGCCCAGGTATCGTTGGTAGGAAGCGTACGGAAAATCACCTTTCCGTAATCCACATCTCCCAGTTGCCGCTTTACCGTTTCTATATCCCGGCAAACGATAATCAGCTTTTCGCGCAGGATAACGGCTTTGGCAATCGCCGCAAAACAGGGAATTACTTCTTCGAGGATAGGCCGCCAGTCGGTATCTTCGTGCGGCCAGGTAAGTTGCACCGCACTTTGCGGATACCACTCCGGAGGCAATAGAATAGATGTGTTCCGTTTCATGCCGGCAAAAATACATAAAAAAGGCGAAGATTCGCATCTCCGCCTTTCCTAACATAACCTAATAACATACTATACGAATGTCGATTTATTTCGAAGCGTACGCTACGAGCATCCAAACCAGTTTTTCCTGTTCTTTCAGGTAGTCGCTCATCAGGGCTACCGTTACTTCGTCGCCCGCTTCGGAAGCGTTGGCCAGGATTTCGCGTTCCTCGGCAATCAACGCGCCGTACGTATCCAATACATGGCTCAAGGCTGCATCCGCACAGCATACATCCGATACTTCGGCGATGGAAGCCGTTTTAAGGTAATCGCTGAATTTATTGGCCGGAACACCTCCCAGCATCAGGATACGCTCGGCTATTTCGTCGACCTTTTCGGCGGCATCGTCGTACATTTCCTCGAATTTGCTGTGAAGCACGAAAAATTGATTACCTTTGATGTTCCAGTGGAATCCGCGGAGGTTAGTGTAGAAGACCTGGAAATCGGCCAATAATTGTTGAAGACCGTTTACTACGTTGGCTACTGCTGCTGCATCTAATTTGATATAATCTAACGTTTTCATACTTTTAAATTTTTAATCGGGTTTATAATTTCTTTTTCCTGTTGCAAAGATACGACAGGAAACAGGCCGTGTCAAACTGATAATTTCTATAAAAACATAGACATCGTCTATAAAAAACCGGTTCCGGAATAGGATACCCGGCAGAGATAGTATATCTTTGCTTCGCACAATCGAAAATAAGCTGCACGAAGAGGCCTGTTTTCACTCCCGGATTGCTTTCCTTTGCCGGCCCGGAACAAAATGAAGAAAGTGATAAGAGCGAGCCGGGTGCTGCTTCCGGATTATAAAAGAGGAAGATTCAATGCCGGGAAAGGAGAACATACGCGTTCCTTGTACGACCATACATTATTAAATATATATTCCATGAACCTGCAACAACTCGAATACATCCTGGCCGTAGACACCTACCGCCATTTCGCCAAAGCAGCCGAGCACTGCCGCGTTACCCAACCCACACTCAGTATGATGATTCAGCGCCTCGAGGAGGAAATCGGCGCCAAGATATTCGACCGGAGCAGCCAGCCCGTGCAACCCACTCTGTTAGGCGAGCGCATTTTGAAACAGGCCCGGAGCATCCTGCACGAAACGGCGCTAATCCGGGAAATCGTGCACGAGGAAGAAGGTTCGTTAAAAGGCAAATTCAAGCTCGCCATCTTGCCCACTATCGCCCCCTACCTGCTCCCCCGGTTCTTCCAACAAATGACCGACCGCTATCCCGAACTCGACATCCAACTGATGGAGATGCAAACACAGCCCTCGCTGGCGGCATTGCTCGACGGCGAACTCGATGCTGCTCTTATCGCCTCCGAGCCGGTCAACCCGCGGCTACAAAGCGAAATACTTTTTTACGAACAGTTCTTCGGCTATGTTTCCAAAAACGAGCCGGTTTACCAGCACGAGTTGATACGCACGGCCGACATCAACGGCGAAAGGCTCTGGTTGCTCGACGAAGGGCATTGTTTCCGCGACCAGCTGGTGCGGTTCTGCAAAATGGAAAAGGTGAAAGTGCGCCAGGCGGCCTACCGGCTGGGCAGCATGGAAACATTCATGCGTATGGTAGAAAGCGGCAACGGGATTACGTTTATCCCCGAACTGGCGGTTTCGCAGTTGAACGAAGAGCAGAAAAAGCTGGTGCGACCGTTCGCCATCCCCCGCCCTACCCGGCAAATCAACCTGGTTACCCGCAAAGATTTCATCCGGCATTCCATCCTGGAGATACTGAAAAAGTGTATCCGCGAATCGGTTCCCAAAGAGATGCTCACGTTGCACAACACGCAAAAGCTGATGTAACGGGCAGAACAGGCCGGGGGCGTTGCCTAACTTGCCGACGCCCTCGGCTATATTGCCAACGGCGTCGTTTATTTTGCCAAGGGCGTCGGCAAACGAATCGTACGGCAACCGACGGGATATTCCTGCCGTTTGCCGGGCTGCACCAGCCCCGGCTTTTCGGCCGGTTGGCGGGAAAAAGAAAAAAATCGGCCTCTTCCTCTAATTTTTTTTTACTTTTCGTTTGCGATTTACAAAAAAGCATTACTTTTGTCACCGTAATAAACAAACAGAACAATGGCTAATTTCTTTTTTGCATACTTTTATTTTTACTTTTACTTTAGCAGAGTAAGGGCAGGAATTTGTATGTGAAATTGAACATCCGTAATGAATAAGTAAATCAATTCGATATAAAGTCCTGCCGGCAACGGCGGGACTTTTTTTTTGAAGAAAAAGAAAAAAAGAAAAAGGATGAAACGAGTAGCAATACAAGGCATCGCAGGGTCGTATCACGACATAGCAACGCGCAATTATTTCGAAGGCGAAGAAGTGGAAATCGTACCCTGCAATACGTTCAGGGAGGTGATTGCCGCGATGAAAAAAGAGCCGAACTTACTGGGGATGATGGCAATAGAAAATACGATAGCCGGCAGCCTGTTACAAAACCACGAGTTGATACGCGAAAGCGGTTTCACCATCATCGGCGAATACAAGCTGCGCATCACCCACTCGCTGGTAGCTCTTCCCGGAACGAATATCCACGACATCAAAGAAATCAACTCGCATCCCATCGCCCTGATGCAATGCACCGAGTTCTTAGACACGTTACCGAACGTAAAGGTGGTGGAAAAAGGAGACACCGCCATGAGCGCCCGCTGGATTGCGCAGAACAAGCTGGAGGGGCACGCCGCCATTTGCGGCAAGCAGGCTGCCGGGATTTACGGCATGGAAGTGCTGGCCGAAGGAATCGAAACAAACAAGCGGAACTTCACCCGTTTCCTGGCCATCAGCGATAGATGGAATGCCGACGATTTGCTGCGCGACACTTATAAAAACAAGGCGTCGATTGTTTTCGCCGTTCCCCATACGGCAGGCAGCCTGTCGAAGGTGTTGTCGGTGCTTTCGTTTTACGATATGAATCTATCGAAGATACAATCCCTGCCGATTATCGGGCGCGAGTGGGAATACCTGTTTTACATCAATCTGTGCTTTACCGATTACACCCGTTACAAGCAGGCAATGGATGCCATTATTCCTCTTACCAAGGACTTCAAAATTTTAGGTGAATATGCAGAAGGAAAACAAAGCGTGTAAGGCCGTTATGTCGGCCGACCGCGTAAACAGCGTAAGCGAATATTACTTCTCGAAGAAGCTGAAAGAGGTGGCCGAAATGAATGCCGCCGGGAAAAATGTAATCAACCTCGGGGTGGGCAGCCCCGACCTGCCGCCTTCGGAACGTACGGTAAACGTATTGTGCGAAAGTGCCCGGCAAGCCGATATGCACGGCTACCAGCCGTACGTGGGCATACCGGAGCTGCGGAGCGGCTTCGCAGAATGGTACCGCCGGTGGTACGGGGTAGAGCTCGACCCGAAAACGGAAATACAGCCGCTTATCGGCTCGAAAGAAGGAATCCTGCATATTTCGCTGGCGTTCCTGAACCCGGGCGACGGGGTACTGGTACCCAATCCGGGGTATCCTACCTACAGTTCGGTAAGCAACCTGGTGGGCGCTCGCCTGGTTCCGTACGACTTAAAAGAAGAAAACGGCTGGATGCCCGATTTCGATGCACTGGAAAAGAGCGATTTGTCGGGTGTTAAATTGATGTGGACAAACTATCCGAATATGCCTACCGGGGCGAATGCGTCGGTTGCCTTATACGAAAAGTTAGTGGCGTTCGGCCGCAAGCACGGCATCGTTATCTGCAACGACAACCCGTACAGCTTTATCCTGACCGGCCATCCGTTGAGCATCCTGAGCGTACCGGGCGCAAAGGAAACGTGTATCGAGATGAATTCGATGAGCAAGGCGCACAATATGCCGGGGTGGCGGATGGCGATGTTAGCGTCGAACGCACAGTTCGTGCAATGGATACTGAAGGTAAAGAGCAATATCGACTCGGGGCAGTTCCGCCCGATGCAACTGGCGGCCGTGGAAGCGCTGAAAGCGCCGGAAGAATGGTACGAGGCCATGAACCGGACTTACCACAACCGCCGCGACCTGGCCGGACAAATCATGCACGCACTGGGTTGCGAATTCGACGAAAAGCAGGTAGGCCTGTTTTTATGGGGGAAGATACCCGATGCCGTGGCAGGAAGCGAAGCGCTGGCCGACCGGGTGTTGTACGAGGCGAATGTGTTTATCACGCCGGGATTTATCTTCGGCAGCAACGGCAACCGGTACATCCGCCTTTCGCTGTGCTGCAAGGAAAAAACGCTCGAAGAGGCGTTACGACGAATCGAACGGTTACATTTAATAACAGGCTAAAAACACGGAGTGAAAAAATAATACCAGGAGTAAACAGCATGTTACTTTCAGAAGAAAACGGCATCGAAAGCGGTTGTGTTCTTTCTCTCGAAAATGCTGTGCCTCCGTGCTTCTGTGTTCTTATTCGGAATAATTACAAACAATTTTATAATCATGGAAATAGAATCGATTTTACTTCCGGGCGTCGATAGCAAGCGCCCCATCGTAATTGCCGGTCCGTGTAGTGCGGAATCGGAAGAGCAGGTAATGGATACAGCCAAACAATTAGCCTCGCGCGGGGTGAAAATGTTCCGGGCGGGGATTTGGAAACCGCGTACCAAACCGGGCGGCTTCGAAGGAATCGGCGTACCGGGCCTGGCGTGGCTGAAAAAAGTAAAACAGGAAACTGGCATGTATGTGGCTACCGAGGTAGCGAACCAGCAGCACGTGTTCGAAGCGCTGAAAGCCGGAATAGATATTTTGTGGATAGGCGCCCGCACCACCGTAAACCCGTTCGCCGTACAGGAGATTGCCGACGCGCTGAAAGGGGTGGATATTCCGGTATTGATTAAAAACCCGGTGAACCCTGACCTGGAGTTATGGATCGGGGCTATCCAGCGTATCTATAATGCCGGCATCCGCCGTATCGGGGCTATCCATCGGGGTTTTAGCTCGTACGACAAAAAGATGTACCGGAACCTGCCGCTCTGGCACATTCCTATCGAGCTGCGCCGCCGGATGCCGGAAGTGCCTATCATCTGCGACCCGAGCCATATCGGCGGGAAGCGCGAACTGGTGGCTCCGCTGTGCCAACAGGCGATGGACTTGAGTTTCGACGGCTTGATTATCGAGTCGCATTGCAACCCGGATTGCGCGCTGAGTGACGCTTCGCAGCAAATTACGCCCGACGTGCTGGATTATGTGCTGAACCTGCTGGTTATCCGCGAGGGCACACAAACCACGGAGAGCTTGGCCGAACTGCGGCGCCAAATCGACGAAATCGACGAAAGCCTGCTCGAGTTACTGGCCAAACGGATGCGGATTTCGCGCGAAATCGGGGTGTATAAAAAGGAGCATAACATGCCGGTATTGCAGGCGCCGCGTTACAGCGAAATACTGGAAAAGCGTTCAAATATGGGCGAGTCGATGGAACTGAGCTCGGACTTTATCAAGGAAATCCTGAAAGAAATCCACGAAGAGTCGGTAAGGCAGCAGATGATTATAATGAACGAAAATAACTAATCAAGGGGTACGGTAAAAGGAACATTGTTTCTTTTACCGCACTTCAATCGAAACGAAAATGAAAATATTGATTTTAGGTGCCGGAAAGATGGGTTCTTTCTTCACCGACCTGTTGAGTTTCCAACATGAAGTGGCCGTACTGGAAAGCGACCCGAAACGGATGCGCTTTATTTACAACGCCGTGCGGATGACGCATGCCGAAGAAGTGGCCGATTTCAAACCGGAGTTGGTTATCAATTGCGTAACGTTGAACCATACCGTTGCCGCATTCGACAGCGTTTTGCCTTACCTGCAACCGTACTGTATTATTTCCGATATCGCTTCCGTGAAGACGGGGTTAAAGGAGTATTACGAGAAATCGGGGTTCCCGTACGTTTCCACGCACCCGATGTTCGGGCCTACGTTCGCCAACCTGACCAACCTGTCGAAAGAGAATACCATTATCATTTCCGAATCCGACCATTTGGGAAAGGTGTTTTTCAAGGATTTGTACGCTTCGCTACACCTCAATATTTTCGAATATACGTTCGAAGAGCACGACGAAACCATCGGCTACAGCTTGGGTATTCCATTCGCCTCCACGTTGGTGTTCGCTTCTACGATGAAACACCAAGACGCGCCGGGAACCACTTTCAAGCGGTGTATGAAAACGGCGCGGGGGTTACTTAGCGAAGACGATTTCCTGCTTACCGAAATCCTTTTCAACCCGCATACGCCGAAGCAGGTGGAACGCATCCAGGCCGAATTGTCGGAATTGCTGGAGATTATCAAAGAAAAAGATACTCCCAAAATGAAAAAGTACCTGGAGAAGATACGGAAAAACCTGGAATAACGACTTATCGATGTTGAATCCTGAGTGGCGTTTACCGCCAACACCGGATTCAACATCTTTTTTATCTCTATAAAATCTTTTATTCAACCGTTTTTCTTTATTTCCGAGATTATGGGTATATTGAGCCCCATATACTGACCCATTCACCTAAAACTTTAATTATGGAACGATTTATCAATCCGTTTTCGGATTACGGATTCAAACGAATTTTCGGACAGGAACTTAACAAAGACCTGTTGATCGACTTTTTAAACAGTTTGCTGCCCGACCGGCATATCACGAACCTTACGTTTCTCAACTCGGAGGCGTTAGGCGAAACCAACTTCGCCCGCAACTGCGTATTCGACATCTTTTGCGAAAACAACACGGGCGAGAAATTCGTTGTCGAAATACAGCAGCGCAGGCAGGAATACTTTAAAGACCGGGCGCTGTTTTACGCCAGTTTCCCTATCCGCATGCAAGCGCCCAAGGGAGCGTGGGATTACCGGCTGGCGCCCGTATACGTAGTATGCCTGCTTAATTTTAAAATGGAAAACTCTTCCTACCCGGATAAATACCGGTGGGACGTGGTGCTGATGGAAAAGGAAATAAAGGAAGTTTTTTACCCTAAACTTAACTTTTTGTTCCTGGAAATGCCTAAATTTACACTCCCGGTAGAGGAGTGCGATACGGATTACAAAAAATGGTTATACGTATTAAATAACATCCACATGTTAGACAGATTGCCGCCCAAATTCAACAACCAGGTTTTCCGGAAACTCAAGGAAATAACCGACGTAGAGCAACTTTCCCCGCAGGAAAGGAAAGAATACTATGCCAGTTGGAAAGCCTACAACGATTATGCCAATACGTTGGAATACGCCAAAAACGAAGGAAAAGCGGAAGGGCTGAAAGAAGGAATAGAGCAAGGCCTTAAAAAAGGCCTGAAAGAAGGTATTGAAAAAGGAGAACAAAAAGCCAGGCTCGGGATAGCTGCAACCCTGAAACGGCAAGGCGTAGATACAACGCTGATTGTACAAGCCACCGGCCTGTCTCCCGAAGAAATAAACCGGTTATAACCGTACTATGAGGAACGCCTCTTCCCGGGAAGATGGCGCTCCTCACTTTTTCCCCACCCTCCCACCGGGCGACAACCGGTTAAAATAACACAAAAAACGCCTGCGTATGTTGGCAAATTCCGCGTATCCCTGTTTCTTTATACACAAATTAAATTCTACTCAAAAACGAAATGGATACAGAGAAAAAGCAAACCGGATTATCCGACGAGCAAGTAATCGAAAGCCGTAAGCTACACGGCTGCAACCTCCTCACTCCTCCCGAAAGAGATTCGCTTTGGAAAATCTTCCTTGAAAACTTCAAAGACCCCATGATTCGCATCCTGCTGATGGCCGTCGTTCTGTCGGCAGGCATCAGCGTAATTCTGTACTTTTCGGAAGGGAAACTCGAACTGGCGGAAACCATCGGCATTACCGTAGCTATCCTGCTGGCCACCGGCGTTTCCACGTGGTTCGTAAACGATGCGAACCGGAAATTCGATATACTGAACCAGGTAAACGACGATACCCTCGTACGGGTAGTACGGAACGGAAACGTAGCGGAGCTTCCTAAAAAAGACCTCGTGGTGGGCGACATCGTGATGCTGGAGCAAGGGGAAGAAATCCCGGCCGACGGCACTTTGCTCGAAGCCATTTCCCTGCAAGTAAACGAATCTACCCTGACAGGCGAACCGGTAACCGATAAAACGACCGACCCGGCCCGCTTCGACGACACCTCTACTTACCCTTCCAACGAAGTATTCCGCGGAACTACCGTAGCCGACGGACACGGTATCATGGAAGTAACCGCCGTAGGCGATGCCACCGAATTCGGGAAAGTGGCCCGGAAAGCCACCGAGCTGAGCGGCGAAGAAACTCCGCTGAACCGGCAATTAGGCGTATTGGCGAAGTTTATCGGCGTAGCCGGCTTCTTCATCGCATTCCTTACCTTCTGCATCCTGTTTATCAAAGGCGTATTCTTCAACCCGCACCAGCCGGCGCCATCGCTCGGGCAGCTCGGCCTGTTGGGCGCCGTATTACTGGCCGCTTTTATCGGATTAGCCAGCATCTGGCTGCCGGTAGTACACGACTTCAAGGATTTAATCCGGAGGAAAAATACCGATGCTCCCCGGCCCGCTGCCGCCCGGAAACAGTACTGGGGGCTTTACGGGCTTATTACGCTATCGGTACTATTCGCCGCCGGGATTCCGTTCGGAGTGAAATTCTGGGAGCCCGCCGACTGGATTTCGCTGGCAACGGCGCAAACCATCCTGCATGCCTTCATGGCAGCCGTAACCTTAATCGTGGTAGCCATTCCCGAAGGATTACCGATGAGCGTAACGCTGAGCCTGGCGATGAGCATGCGGAAAATGCTGAAATCGAATAACCTGGTACGGAAAATGCACGCCTGCGAAACCATGGGTGCGGCCACCGTTATCTGTACCGACAAAACCGGCACGCTTACAAAAAACCAAATGTCGGTATATCAAACGCAGTTTTACGGGCTCAAGAACCAAGCGTTGGCCGACAACGAGCTCTCGGAGCTAATCGAAGAAGGTATCGCCGCCAACACTACCGCCTTCCTCGACCTTTCGGAAGGGGAAGGAAAAATAAAAACGCTGGGGAATCCTACCGAAGCCGCTTTGTTGCTATGGCTGCACCAAGCCGGGCGCGACTACCTCCAGCTACGTGAAAACACGCTGGTAATCAGCCAGCTTACATTCTCCACCGAACGCAAATACATGGCAACCGAAGTAGACTCGCCACTGTTGAAAAAGAAAATACTCTACGTAAAGGGTGCGCCGGAAATCGTACTCGGAAAATGCCGTACCGTACGTACCGAAACCGGATTGAAACCGGTAACAGAAGAAAAGGCCGCCATCGAAGCGCAACTCCTCGCCTACCAGAACCAAGCCATGCGTACGCTGGGATTCGCTTATAAGGAACTCGATAACGGCGCGTCGTGCATCGCCGACGGAACGCTTACATGCAACGATTTGGTATTTTTAGGCATTGTAGCCATCTCCGACCCGGTACGGGAAGATGTTCCTGCCGCCGTAAAAGCCTGCAACGACGCCGGCATTAAAGTAAAAATCGTAACCGGCGATACGCCGGGTACCGCCAAGGAGATAGGACGCCAAATCGGCTTATGGCTGCCCGGCGATACGGAACGGAACCATATCACCGGAACGGAATTCGCCGCCCTTACCGACGAAGAGGCGCTCGACCGGGTACAAGACCTGAAAATCATGTCGCGCGCGCGCCCTACCGACAAACAGCGGCTGGTGCAACTGTTACAACAAAAGAAAGAAATCGTAGCCGTTACGGGCGACGGTACGAACGACGCCCCCGCCCTGAATTACGCCAATGTGGGCCTGTCGATGGGAAGCGGCACCTCGGTTGCCAAAGAAGCCAGCGACATCACGCTGCTCGACGACTCGTTCCGCAGCATCGCCGCCGCCGTGATGTGGGGGCGTTCGGTTTACCTCAACATCCAGCGGTTTATCCTTTTTCAGCTCACCATCAATTTAGTGGCGCTCGTCATCGTATTGCTGGGCTCGCTTCTGGGTACCGATTCGCCGATTACCGTAACGCAAATGCTTTGGATCAACCTGATTATGGATACGTTTGCCGCCGGTGCGCTCGCATCGCTTCCACCCAGCGAAGATGTAATGAAACAGAAACCGCGGAATACGGCCGATTTTATCGTTACCCCGGCGATGCGAAACCGCATCCTGGGAATAGGGAGCGTATTTATCGTTGTTTTATTAGGGATGTTATACGGGCTGGAACAGTATAAAGGAGGAATCGACCCGGCCACTTTCACCGGAATTTACAACCTGACGCTTTTCTTCACTACGTTCGTTATGTTCCAGTTCTGGAATCTTTTCAACGCCAAAACGTTCGGCAACAACCATTCGGCCTTTACCAGTTTGCGAAACAGCAAAGGCTTTTTACTGGTAGCCGCCGCCATTGTAATCGGGCAATTTATCGTAGTGACTTTCGGAGGGAATGTTTTCCGTACCCGTCCGTTAAGCGGTCACGACTGGCTGCTCGTTATGCTCTTTACTTCGCTGATACTCTGGAGCGGCGAAATAATACGAGCCATCCGCAGGGCACGCGATAAAAAACGGCAGCCGGCGAAACGCCTTAGATAAGCAGACGGATTCGCGAACGGATAAAAAACAGGCGGATGCCTTGTAAAAAATCAAACGCAGAAACGCAGAACAATCGATTTGACTTCTTGCTGCCGGCGTCGCCAGCTATTTTGCCGCCGACGCTGGCAGGTTTGTCACCGACGCCGTTTTTATTGCCGGCGTCGGCGGCAAACAAATCCGTAGGCAACAAAAAAGACAAACCGGTAGAAAAACGTTTAACCGGAGCATACGCTCCGGTTAAACATCCCTGTAAAACCCTCGCTCTCCCCTGACTTCGGAACCGGTATTCTCCGGGGTATTCCGAAGCCGTTTTTACTCAGAATATCTTCCTGTATACATGGCAATACGGCGTAGTGCCCTTATGCTCGTAATATTGCTGATGGTAATCTTCGGCCTTCCAGAACGTGGAAGCAGGGCGTAACTGCGTAGCCACCTTATATCCTTTTCCGGTAAGTATCCGGATGTATTTTTCGGCAATCTGCTTTTCCTCCGGCGAAGAATAAAAAATACACGACAGGTATTGCGGGCCGATGTCGGGGCCTTGCCCGTTCGTTTGGGTAAAATCGTGCGTTTCGAAAAACAGCTTGACCAGGTTTTCGTACGACGTTTCCTTCGGGTCGTACACCACTTCGGTGGTTTCGAGGTGTCCGGTATTCTTCTGGCACACTTGCCGGTAAGTGGGATGCTCCACATGGCCGCCCATAAACCCGACCGCTGTCGACACCACCCCTTTCGCCCGCATGAAATAATATTCGGTTCCCCAGAAACAACCGGAAGCGAAATACGCTTTTTTCAACTCCGGTTTCCCGGCCGGCTGCTTCTGTACGGCCGGTATCAGTTTCATGGAAACCGAATTAACGCAATGGCGGGTATTTTTAGGCGTAAAGCCCTCGCCGGTAAACACATGCCCTAAGTGGGCTCCGCAATTGGCACAAATAATTTCGGTACGCATGCCGTCGGCGTCGGGAACCCGTTTTACCGCTCCCGGTATTTCGTCGTCGAACGAAGGCCAGCCGCAATGCGAATCGAACTTATCATCCGAACGGTACAACGGCGCATCGCACCGCTTGCATACATAGGTACCCGAGTCTTTGGTATTTACATACTCTCCGGTAAAGGGCCGTTCGGTACCTTTATGAACGATTACCCTTTCTTCTTCCGGTGTCAATGGATTGTACTGCATATTTTCTTCTTTTAACTTATTCTGTGAATCCACCTGCTGCATCCCTGCCCATGCGAGCAGGAGAGTGCATAAAATTAACCTGTATACTTTCATTTCCTGTTTTTACTTAATTACATGCGAACCGAATCCGGGAACAAACGCCCATCCAGTACGCCGAGGCATATCCTATCCGGATTTCAACGCGACAACGCCAACCGCAAACCGAAGCAAACCCGCTCCATCAGGCTAAGCCGCCGGCCGCCTGCGTTCCGGATAAACAAAGATAAAACACTTTTCCCGAATCATTCTTTTGAATAACAGATAGAATTTATCTATGGTTGATACCCGGAACGAATAAATCCGGACGGATACAGGCCGGAACGAGGCAAGTCCATTCTGATTTAGAACATTAATTATACCTAACGCACCTCTTTCCTCACTAAAAAATGCTACATTTGCCCCCAAATTTGATAAAATGGATTACAACCTGTTCACACGGACGCCTATCTGTTTTATTCTCATCCTGCTCGGTTTCTTCTGTATGCCTGCCGCAAGCAAAGCGGACAAGAAATTCACGCTGGTAATCGACGCCGGACACGGCGGAAAAGATCCGGGAGCCCGCGGGACGAAAATAAACGAAAAACAGATTAACCTGGCTGTAGCGCTGAAGCTGGGAGCGCTTATCACGTCGAACCTGAACGACGTGCAAGTAATCTATACCCGTAAAACCGATAAGTTTATCGACCTCGACGAGCGGGCCAATATCGCCAACTGGGCCAAAGCCGACTTGTTTATCTCCATCCATACCAATTCGGTAAAAAAAGGGAGTTCCGTAAGCGGAACGGAAACTTATACGCTGGGGTTGGCGCGTACCGACGAGAACTTGGCGGTAGCCATGCGTGAGAATTCCGCTATCTTAT
This sequence comes from Parabacteroides sp., assembly GCA_020860905.1. Classification (GTDB taxonomy): domain Bacteria; phylum Bacteroidota; class Bacteroidia; order Bacteroidales; family Tannerellaceae; genus Parabacteroides_B. The sequence continues at coordinate 35,750 of JAJBTJ010000279.1, forward strand.
TAGAAGACAACTACCTCCAGAAATACGAAGGATTCGACCCCAATTCATCCGAATCGTATATCATTTTCGAATTCATGCAAAACAAGCACATGGAGCAAAGCATCGGCCTGGCTTCGGAAATTCAAAAATCTTTCCGCACGGCAGGCAGAGGCAACCGGGGCGTTTACCAGGCCGGATTCCTGGTACTGCGCAAAACCAGCATGCCCAGCGTGTTAATCGAATTGGGTTTCATTTCCAACCGGAACGAAGAAAACTTCATGGGCTCGGCCGAAGGACAAGCCAAGCTGGCCAAAGCCATCTATACGGCGTTTTGCAAATACAAACGGGAATACGACCGCAAGCGGGGCGGAATAGAGCAGACCGCAAACGCCGGAACGTCGCAGGCGAGCGGCACCGTACCAAACAACACCGTCCGTTCGTCGGCATCCGCATCGACGCCTGCGAATAAAACAAAAACCACCACCTCTTCGCCGAGCCAAAACACCGGGAAAGTTGTTTATAAGGTACAGCTATTTACCTCCGAAAAAAAACTGCCGGCCGGCTCGCGGCAATTCAAGGGGTATAAGAACGTGGATTATTATGTGGAAAAAGGAATTTACAAATATACATACGGCGAAAGCACCAGCTTCGACGCCATCAAGAAAGTGCGCCGGCAGGTAGTGAAAGATTTCGGCGACGCATTTATCGTTGCGTTCAAAAACGGGAAAAAGATAAAATATTAAACGTACTATATTATATTAGAAAAGATGAAAAAAATATTTACTAAGGAAGCGAAAATAGGCATCGTTTCGATTATCAGCCTGGCATTGCTTTATTTCGGCATCAACTACCTGAAAGGAATCAACCTGTTTAAGCCGGCCAACCATTACGAGGTAATATTTACCAACGTAAAAGACGTTACGGTTTCGAGCCCGGTATTTGTAGACGGATTCAAGGTAGGGTTGGTAAGAAGCCTTTCGCTCGACTACCAGACGCTGGATAAAATCACGGTAGATATCAGCCTGGAAAAAGAAATGAGAATCCCCAAAGGAAGCTACATTACCGTTAGCAAGAGCTTCCTCGGAGGCGCCGAGCTGCATATTCATCTGAATAAATACGTTTCGGACTATTATACGCCGGGCGATACCATCGAGGGCCGGCTGGCTCCCGACATTATGGGTACCGTAGAAAAAGAAATGCTGCCGCAGGTAGTGAACCTGCTCCCGAAAATCGACTCCATTATGACCGGCGTGCAAATGCTGCTCAACCACCCGGCGCTCGCCCAATCGTTCGTAAACATCGAACGCACCACGGCCAACCTGGAAAAGTCGACCAACCAACTGAACGGGCTGCTATTGAAAGACGTACCGGTAATCGTTTCGAACCTTAAAACCGTTACGAACGACTTTGCCGCAGTAAGTTCGGAACTGAAAGGTATCGATTTCAACCGGACGTTCAATTCGATCAACGCCACGCTCGACAACCTGAAGCTGACTACCGAGAAACTCAATTCGCCGGAGAACAGCTTAGGATTGTTGCTCAACGACAAACAATTGTACGAAAACCTGAACAGTACGGCCGACAATGCATCGAAGCTGCTGCTCGATTTAAAGCAAAATCCGAAACGGTATGTTCATTTTTCGGTATTTTAATTACATAAAAC
>JAJBTJ010000039.1 GCA_020860905.1 Parabacteroides sp.
GCTATATACTTTCCCCGTGTTCCGCCAGCACCAGGCATTCATTTCCTACCGGGAAACCTACAAATAATTCACAGATACAGGCAATTCAAGTGATAAAAATAACAGTTTATACAAGCCCCTATCCGTACAGGAGAATTGCCTCCTACTTTTATACCAGGAATAATGAAGAAAGACATCCGCATGAAAAAAGTTTTAGCCTTACTGTTTGCACTCCTCCCGTTTGTCGGGAAGGCACAGGAATATTCTCTGGAACAATATCTTGAAAAAGTGGAACGGGAGAATGTGAACATCCGGAAAGCCCGGAACGATACAAAACAGAGTACGGAGGACATAAAAACGGCTCGCTCCGAATACCTGCCCGACATCAGTGCCAACCTGGGTTACCGGCGTGATTTTAACAGAAGTTACATGTACGTCAATGATGACCAGGAAGGGATGGAAGGATTTCCCGATAAGTTTCCTGTGAATTTCAAAAACACCTTGAATGGCGCCGTCATGTTGGAGCAGTCTATCTATAACGCCCCCGCGCTGGCCAACCTGAAAATAGCCAGGCTGGCAAACGCCTATATGAAGCTGTCGGAGGAAGATGAGACAAACGAAATGATAAAACAGGGCACACTCCTATTTTATCAAACGCTCTATGCGAAAGAGTCGCTTACCATTTTTGAAGAGAACAGTGCATTGGCACAGAGCCAATACCAACAGTTCTGTGAAATGTTTGCCAACGGACTAATCAGCGAGTTCGCCATGAAACAATCCGAACTCTATTATCAGCAAACCTTGCCCGACATCGAGAATGCCCGGAAAACGGTGGGAAACCTGCTACGCGAACTCCGTATGCTTGCCGGCATCGCAGCAGATGAACCGTTCGGGATAAAAGGCGAGATTACCTTGCCGGATACAATGCCGGAAGCAAACGACGAAGGATTTTTCCCCTACGGCACACTGAAAATGCAGCAAAGCCTCAAACGGATGGGTATGGCGAAGCAGGAAATCGCGTTGTCGAAGGCCGCTTTTCTACCTCAAATCTCTTTGGGGCTGGGCTATACGCTGGACGCTTATGACGACAGGTTCCGGTTTAAAGACAGAAACGGAGTGGGGTACGGAACGATAAACCTGCGTATCCCCATCTTCTCCGGAGGATTCAACTTATCCAAAGTGCGCAAGTCGCGCCTCGCCTATGAAAAGAGCAAAATGGAACACATCGACTTGCGCAACCGATTGGAAAAGGAATATCAAAACCTGCTGACCGACAAGAATGTCGCTTTGACCCAGATTAACGCCAACCGGAAGATGGTGAAACTGGCTGACGAGGAAATACAGGCGTCGGAGGAAAGACTCCGCCTGGGACTCGTTACCAACCTCGAACTCCGAGAAACACGTATTTCTTATATACAGGCAAAGCTGCAATTGCTGAACGCCGCTCTCGATTACCGGACGGCAGTGGTAAATATCAAGAACTTACTGAAATAATCAATAGAAACAGACTATAACATGGGAAAAACCGGAATAATAGCGGGAATGCTAATTCTTTTGCTGGGACTGGCAGCCTGTGGAGGAAATGCGCCCCAGCACACCGTAGAGGATTCAAAAGATACGGCAGTAATCGTAAATACCGCCCGGATAGCGTATGACGACAGTAACGAGGAAAAACGCTATCACGCGGAGTTGCAGTACGCACGCTCTTTCAAGTTTACGCCGCCCACAAACGGCATTGCCACCCAAGTGATGATTCATCCCGGACAGAAAGTGTCCGAAGGGCAACCACTCATCGCTTATCCTGTACAGAATTACCAGTTGCAAGTAGAACAGCAACAAGCCCTTTACCGCGATATGCTGAGTAAACTGGAGAAACAGAAAACGCTCCTTGCCAAAGGATTCGTAGCCCGGCAGACGGTGGAAGACCTGGAACTGGAGGTAAAGAACAAAGCCAAGGAAATACGGATACTGGAAGAAGAATATATAGTGAAAGCTCCGTTTCCGGGTATCATCACGGATGTGTCCGTCCGCCAGGGAGATTATGTGGTAGCGGGCACCCCGCTGTTTGTCTTGTCCGAAACGGACAAACTGGTTGCGGAGTTCTTTGCGTCTGCGGAAGAAACATTCCGGATAAAGGTGGGGGACGAGGTGATGCTCGACATGGGTTCGTTACCGGAACTACCAGGCAAAGTAACCCAGAAAGGCATCCTTATGGACGACGCACGTAAAGCCTACCGGATTAGGGCGGAATTCGATAACCGGCAAGCCATAGCCGCAGGAGGAATAACCGCAAACATCCGGATGAAGCTGAAAGGGAACGGTCGTTCCATCCGTATCCCCCTCACGGCCATCGCTTCCGTGGGCGGGCAGGATATTATCTACCAATGTGTTCACGGGAAGGCAGTCGCCACCCCCGTACGCATTGTCCGTATCGTGGGGCGGCAGGCCGTTATCGAAGGGGAAATAAAGCCGGGTGACGAATACGTCACGCTGGGTGTGGAGAAAATATCCGATCAATCGGCCGTTAAAAGCATGGAATCCGACTTATGAAAATAACGAAATTCGCGATAGAACGTCCCGTTACCACCACGATGCTTTTCGTCGCGCTGGCTTTTTTCGGGGCGATGGCCTATAGGAATGTAGGGGTCAATATGATGCCTAAAGTAAACAGTCCTTCCGTTACGGTTACCACCGTACTGCCCGGCGCTACGCCTGAAGAGCTGGAAAAGAACGTAACGGAGAAAATAGAGAAAGAGGTATCCGGGCTGAGCAACCTGAAACGGGTCATCTCCTATTCGATGGAGAACGTGTCTACCGTACAGGCCGAATTCCGTTCCAGCAAGAACGAGAACGAAGCGATGAACGAAGTCAAGGAGAAAGTGGAACTGGCTATGGCGGAGATGCCCCAGTCTATCGAACGCCCCCTGATACAGAAAACGAATATCGCCGATGTTCCCGTATTGACCATCGTGATGAGCGGCAACCGCTCCGGCAAGGAACTGTATGACCTTGCCGACCAGAAACTGAAAAACCTCTTCACCCGTATCAACGGTGTCACCAAGGTAGACATCATCGGCGGTGAGAAACGGGAAATCAAGATTCTGGTGGATATGCGGCGCGCCGCCGAATTAGGGTTAGACCTAACCTCGGCGGGCGAAGCCATCCGTGCCGCCAACACGAAACTGCCGGGCGGTACTTACGACTATCAAGGAATGAATTTCTCTATAGAAACCGGCGAAGAAGTCTCTTCCCCGCAAGCCATCGGCGAACTGATGATTTCGCACAAAGGCTATCCGCTGTCCGTCCGCGAATTTGCCGTCGTAAGCGACAGTATCGAGCGCCCTGCCAACCGGTCGACCTTCCATGATGTGAAGAACGACCGTTATTATGATAACGTCGTTACCCTCCATATCCGCAAGGAACCGAATGCCAACGAAGTGAAACTGGCAAGAGCTATCAAGGAGAAGTTGCCGGAGTTCGAAAAAGAGCTTCCCGAAGGGGTTACCCTGAGCATCCCGTTCGACAACTCGGCTTATACGGAAAGTGCGGTAGACGATGCGCTGCTGAACGTCATCCTCGGTATTATCCTGACGGGGGCCATCCTGTTCCTCTTCATCGGTGACTACCGTACGGTAATTATCGTGAGCATATCCATCCCGATTTCCCTTATTGCCAGCTTCATCGTGCTGAAACAGTTGAATGCCACGCTGAACATGATGACGCTGATGAGCTTTGCCGTTTCTATCGGTGCCTTGATATCCAACTCCATTGTGGTAATCGAGAACATCATCCGTCTGAAAAACGAAGGGATGCCTATCAGGCAAGCGGCCATAGAAGGGACATCGGAAGTGACCATGGCGGTGATTGCATCGACGGGAACCAACCTGGTGGTTTTCCTGCCTATGGCCATGATGACTTCCCTGGTGGGTGTGTACTTTGTGGAATATGCGCTGACTATCTCCGTGGCTACCGTTTTCTCCCTGCTTGTATCGTTCACGCTTACCCCCATGTTGGCCAGTGTGTTACTGAAAAAAGAGTTGAAGGTTACTAAATTCAACCGGTTCCTCGACCGCTTCTTCGAGAACCTCTCCGAGCGGTATGGGCGTTCGCTGGAAAAACTTCTGGCTAAAAACCGCCGTGGCGTGTTGCTCTTTGCCGGAATGACGGGGATATTCATCGCTTCGTTCGGTTTACTGAAGTTCATCGATTTCAACTTCATGCCGAAAGAGGATATGAACTGTGTGTTTATAGAGGTTGACCTTCCGGCAGGTTCCTCGCTGGAAACTTCGGGCGAATATGCCTGGAAACTGGAGAAAATCATCATGCAGTATCCGGAAGTGAAGGCCATCCAGACGGTAATCGGTGAAAAGGGCATCATGCCCAAGGGTACGAACCTGCTCAAAATTATAGCACACCTTATTCCGTTTTACGAGCGGGAAAGAAGCAACATACAAATAGCCGAGAGTTTGAAGACGCAGCTCGACAGTATCCCCTCGGTCAAAGCGCTGGTATCGGCCAACGGCATCGAAGGCGGCTTGCCTATCGCTTTCCTGCTACAGTCCGAAAATAGAGAAGACCTGAAAGCGACGAGTGCCCGGGTAGAAGCCGCTTTGCTTGAAATGGAAGGAATTTCCGGTTTCGAGGCGAACAACCGCAACGGGAACCGCCTGATACGCGTCATTCCCCGGCAGGAGATTGTGGCACGGCTGAACCTCACCGTTTTCGATGTGGCGACTGCTATCAACAGTGCCATAAACGGTGTCAAGGTAGGCGTTTATAAAGAGAACGGAAAGGAGTATGACATCCGTATCAGCCACAATGAAGGTGACATCAGCGATATATCCCGCATCAAAAACATCCCTGTGCTGGTTAACGGGCAGTATTATACGGTAGAACGGTTGGCAGATATTTCATACGGCATTTCACAGGCGCAAATCTACCACGTCGACAAACTCCCGGCAGTGGAATTCAGCATCATGCCCAAAGACCATGTTTCGGATATGGAAATGCAGGATAAGATAAACCGGTTGATGGCCGGCCTCCATGCTCCGAAGTCCGTAACAGTGAAATGGGCGGGTATGGCAGAGGATATGGACGAATCCATGCGCGACCTTTCGTTTACCTTGCTCCTGTCGATTATACTGCTTTATATGCTGATTGCCTCGTTGCTGGAAAATTTCTGGCACCCGTTCCTGTTGCTCACCACACTCCCGATGGCTATAATCGGGGTACTGGTGCTTACCTTCCTGAGCGGGACGCCCATGAACATCATGTCGTTGATTGCCATTATCACCCTGCTGGGGCTGGCGGTAAACAACAGTATCCTGATTTACGATTATAACCGGCAACTGCTTGCCCGGGGCAACTCGTTACACCAGGCGACTATCCAGTCGGCTAAGACAAAACTGAAAACGGTGATTATGACCAGTGTGGCGATTGCCATCGGTACGCTTCCCAATGCGCTCGAGTTCGGTGACGGAGCCGGGGCTACTTACCGTACCCCCATGGCATTGGTAACCATCGGAGGTATCATAACCTCGACTATCCTGACTTTGTATGTCGTTCCTTCATTATTCTATATGGTGAAGAAGCGGAAACTGCAACGATGATTTCGTAAAGTAACCCGTAAAAAATAAATTGTATGAAAAAGAATAACAGCCGAATTTCCATCCATGCCAACATCGTCCTGCAAATGATGAACCACAACCCCGGCATGACTTATAACGAATTGAAAAATAAAAGTCGGTTGTCTGACAAGGAATTGGGTATGGCTATAGGATGGCTGGTGCGTGAAGACAAAATTTTATTCTCACCGGAAGAGGATAAATTGTATCTGAATTATTACTTTTACTTTTAAAAACCGGATGATGCAGCAAAAGAGCTATATGAACTGGCAAACCTCTTTGCGGCTGGCGGCTTTCGTCACGCTGATGTATGTGTTGCCCTTGTTTTCTCCGCTGTATCTCAGGATGATGGGGGGAGAAATGTTCGGCTTCGTAGGTTCTTCCCCCCAGTATATATCGTTGCTTTACAGCGCGGGAAGTTTTTTCGGGCTTACGTTCCTGCTCTTCCTCTACGATTTCCGGATATTGAAGAGTAATTATACGCCAACAAAACGATATCTGGTTCTCATAGGCGGAGTACTTTTGATTACCTTGTTATTCAGCGCCGTACAATTAATGCTGTACGGTTGCCTGTTTATTCCGGAAAATACAGGGAGTTTTCCGCCGGACCTATTCGGATCCATTGTTCTGAACAATGTGTCACTCGCTTTAATCGCGGTATTTGTTTCGTATATCATTTACCTGTCTGAAAGGCGTCAGCACCTGGCCCTTCAATACGAAGCGCTCAAAGCGGAGAATATGCAGATACGCTACCAGGCGCTCAAGAGCCAGGTCGACCCGCATTTCCTGTTCAACACGATAAGTATCCTCGATTCGCTGGTGGATGAGGATAAACAGCGTACACACGAATATATCCAGCGTTTTTCTTCCGTCTACCGTTACATTCTGCAAACGAAAGAAACGGTTACACTGGAGGAAGAACTCCGTTTTACGGATGATTATTTCGGGCTGCTCCAAGTACGTTATGGCGAATGCCTTCAGTTTAAAACAGAGATAAACCCTGCGTTCAGAAACTATTCGGTCGTTCCCCTCAGCTTGCAGATACTGATAGAGAATGCCGTAAAGCATAACATTATCTCCCGGCAGCGTCCTCTTTCCATCGCAGTGAGAACAACCGACGACTGCGAACTGGTAGTGAGCAATAACTATCAACCCAAATCCATGCCGAGCGCCGGGGCGGGTATCGGGTTGGCCAACTTGTCCGAACGGTATAGGTTGAAGTGGCAAAAAGACATCTCGATAGAACAGACGGAAGATGTGTTCAAAGTAACACTGCCTTTAGTATTCAAAACGCCTAAAACCGTATAGTCCATGAGAGTGATTATCATAGAAGACGAACAACTGACTGCCAAGAAACTGGTCGGCCTGCTAAAAGAGTTGATGCCCGATGCGGTCGTTATAGGCATATTGCAATCCGTTAACGAAAGTATCGAATGGTTCGGCAATAACCTGATGCCCGATTTGGTTTTCATGGATATACACCTGGCGGATAATCTTTCCTTTTCCCTGTTCGACCGCGTGGAAATAACATGCCCCATCATCTTCACCACCGCCTATGACGAATACGCCCTGAAAGCATTCGAGGTGAACAGTATCGATTACCTGCTCAAACCTGTCGGACGTACCTCTTTACAAAGGGCGCTGGATAAGTTGAAACGTTTTTCTGCCTCTTACCGGCCACAGGAGAATGCCGGATTAATCAAAAAGGTAGCGGATACGATACTGCGGGGAGGCACTTCCTATAAATCATCACTGCTGGTGCCGGCCCGCGACAAGCTGATTCCCATCAAAACCGGCAGTATCGCAACTATTTACCTGGAAGAAAGAAACGCAGTGGCCATACAATATGACGGCACGAAATATCGCATCGGCGGTTTGCTCGACGACCTGATGAAACAGCTCGACCCTGCCGTATTCTACCGGGCCAACCGGCAGTTTATTGTGGCAAAGGGGGCCATAACCGACATAACTGTCTGGTTTGGGAACCGCATGGCAATCAATCTCTGTGTACCCGTTCCCGAACGTATCATCGTGAGCCGTACCCATGTGCAGGAGTTCAAGAAATGGCTGACGGAATAATTCTACCGCCGGACATACCATAGCTATTTCCGGGTTCTGGTATAACCGGATTTATTCGCTAAAGGGGAACCGTTCATGTACTTACCCGCCTCCGGATAATAATAAAGAAATATCCGGTGGCACAGGTTATTAATGGAAATCATTTTTCGCATTTGTCAGATTTCTATTTATCTTTAACCCATTCTATTACTTCAATCACTAACCATGAAAAAAATTATCCTGTTCCTATCCTTTATTATAAGCAGCGCTACGATGTTTGCGGATGATGAAACCGGGTCATTATTAAAAACGTTAGACAAGGCATTACAAAACAAAGCCTTCTATGCCGAACAAAAGCAGCGGAAAATAGACAGTTTAAAGACAGAGCTAAAACGACACAGCGAGATACAGGCCAACGTTAAAACAGCCCAGTCGCTCTGCTTTGCCTACTCTTCTTTTCAAAAAGATTCCGCGTTAACGTATGCCCTTTACATGAACAAACTCGCCCGGAAGAGCGGAGACAGGGAGTTGCTCATAGAGGCAAAGTTAGACCATGCCAGGATTTTATCCTCCATGGGATTCTTCAATGAAGCCGTAGGCATCGTTAATTCCATACAGCCGGAATCGCTTTCTCCCAGGCTCAAAGCGGAATATTTCCTGGGACAAGTTACGATTTACAACCACCGGAAATCGTTTGCTTCGAACGAACAAAGCTCCCGGGAAAACGACCGGATCGCGCAAATCTACCGCGACTCCCTTCTCCGGTGCGAAGAGATACCTGCCGACGTAAAGGTATTTATGACGGCCCCCGCCCTGCTCTACCACAAAAAATACGATGCGACTATCCGTATACTGGACAGCGCGTATGTATGCTATCCGCCCTATTCGCGAAACGCAGGAATCCTGGCTTACTCGTTAGCTTCGGCCTACCAAGGCAAAAAAGACCCCCGGAACACGATTAAATACTTCACGATTTCCGCTATATCCGACGTACTAAACGGAACCAGGGAAAACCTGTCTTTACGGAAATTAGCCAAACTTATCTTCGAGAGCGGGGATATAGACCGGGCCTACATGTATATGAAAAATGCGATGGAAGACGCCATCTCTTGTAATGCCAGGATTAACACGATTGAAGCCTCGGATATGTATCTCTTTATCACTAAGGCGTTTCAAGAGAAAGAAAGGCATAAATTCATCCTTATTACCACGTTGATTACTTTGTTGTGCCTCGTTTGTATTTTACTGTTCTTGCTGTTTATACAACTTAAAAAACAAAAGAAAATAGTGGAAAAGGCGAATGAATGCTTATCGTACCACCTGGATAAAATACAAAAAAATGAATACCGTATTGGCGGATAGCAGCAAAATTAAAGAAGAATACATCGGGCTGTATATGGAGCAATACACCGATTACATTAACAAGACCGACAATTTCAAGAAAAGGGCGCTTAAAATAGCCAAGGGCGGAGAACTCGAAAAAGTAGTTTCCTTTTTAAACTCTTCGCTGGATACGGAAGACGATTTGGCGGAGTTCTATAGCCATTTCGACAAAACAATCCTGCACCTTTTTCCTACCTTCGTTGCCGACTTCAACGCCTTACTCTTGCCGGAGAATGCAGTTATCCCGGGACCGGGCAAACTGTTGACACCCGAACTAAGAATCTTTGCGCTTATCCGACTGGGCATCAGCGATAGTGTGAAAATTGCCCGTTTCCTGCACTATTCATTGTCGACTATTTATAACTACCGCTCCAAAATGAAATGCAAAGCCGGCGGCGACCGTTCCAAATTCGAAGAAAGGGTGACACGTATCGGCCAGTAGGTACACATACAGCACACGAGGCTGCCTCTAATATGTCGGGGCAGCCTCGTGTCGTGTAATTTATTATCCGGTATTCACTTTATTCTATATGCAACCTCATGCTGTCCGCATCGTTCGTATAAATGGTTGCATGCCGGCGTGTTCCGGCATATCCGGTCTTAAAGAACCAATTCGCCTTCCAGCGGTTAGGCATTTGAGAATATAAATAAAAATCGGAAATTATAATTTTTTCGGTTACCACTCCCCCGGATTCAAATACAGGAATCCAGAGGGCGGCATAAGTTTAAACGG